>NZ_JWHR01000001.1 GCF_000808015.1 Terrisporobacter othiniensis
TTAGCCATAATATTATTATGGTAACTTTTTCTTCTGTTAATTATTCATTCATATTATATTTTACTAGAATATCTATTTAAATCAAATCTAAGAGAAATTTACTTCTTTAACGACTATTTATATAAAAACAATATTCCAACACCTTTAAAACTTAATTAAAATCGTTAGATTTTCCGATCACTTAAAAATTATTTTTGCATCTATAAACTAACCCATTTTTCTATCTCCATTGAATAAAGTATTAGAAATCTTTTCTGAAGCTTCTTGATCCATTTCCTTAAGTGCATGAGAATAAATATTAAGAGTTGTATTTACACTTGAATGTCCAACCCTTTCAGAAATAACTTTTATAGGAACTTTAGCCTCTATCAACATAGTAACATGGGAGTGACGTAAATCATGAAATCTTATATGTTTTAAATTATTAACTTCTAAGAAGTATTTGAACTTCTTGCTTATTACATCTGGAGCTATGGGCTCTAGGTTTTTGTCATAAAAGATAAGCTCTCTATGTGATTTTTCTCCTCTTAATTTGTCTGATAATCTATCTTTTTTAAGTTGTTTCAACATGGATATTATCTCTTTTGGGGCTGTAATAGTTCTGACAGATGATTCTGTTTTAGGGTCTTTTAATATAACTTTGCCGCCATCTCGAACAGTTATTTTATCTACTGTAATAGTATAATCATTGAAATCTATGTTGTTCCAAGTAAGACCTAAGATTTCTGATATTCTCAGCCCTAAACCACTAGCTATAACTATAGGTAATTCTAGAGAAGTACCTTTGCTTTTTTCTAATAAAAGTCTCATATCTTCTGAATTATAAATCTCATTTTTAAACTTTTTGCTCTTTGGAACTTCTATGTATTGAACAACATTTTCTTTAATCAACTTTAATCTGTAAGCTCTTTTGAATGCTAAATTAAGAATGTTTAAATGTATTTTTATAGTCTTTGGTGATAATAAACCTACTAAATCATCCACGTAATTTTGTATATGTATAGGTCTAATATCAGATAATTTTATATCTCCAAGAAGAGGGATTATATATTTTTTACAAGTCCTCATGTAAACATTGTAAGTAGTGATTGATAAATTTGTCTTATATTTTTCTAGAAAATCTATGATGAAATCTTCCATAATCATCTCGTTAGGAAGTAATAATTCTTCCTTATAAATCTCTTCTTTTATTTCATTTAATCTTCTAGTTGCATCTCTTTTTAATGGATAAGAACCCATATTTTTTTGTTTCTTTTTATTTGTTTCTTTATCTAAATACTCTAAATAAACTATGTAATTTTTGCTTCTTTTTCTTAAAAAAACTATGCTCATTTTATAACGCTCCTCATATATTGCCTTAAATATTTATAAATATATTTTACCACAAAACTTAGAAAAAAAGTAAAAAAAATACTGACTTACTACTGACATATAGTTATAATCCATATTTATAATTGTTGAAATTTCAATCTTTTTAATATTTTCGTATAAAACTACTTATTTTATGTCTTTATAATTGAGATACACCTAGCATATTATTAAAATTCACAAAATACACAGCTAGAAACCTGTATAACTACATATATTTTTCAAAGATATTTAAGCATACAAATTAGTATTATAACACTCTTATTAAGCATATTATAAACTCACAATTTATAAATTTCATAACATTTATATAATCATAATGAGTTATATAAATACAAATTTTTGTTAAAAATATAAATTAAATCTCGTATACAATTTAATAAACATCATATAGAAAATTAAATATTTAATAGCTTCTTATTTAAATAGTTTGGATTTTATTGTATACTTATATAAGGTAATTAAACTACAAATAGAAAGGTGGAATAAATATGAAAGTATTTGCACCAGAATCAGCAATAAACGCTTTAAAAGAAATAATATCAGATAACCAAGATAAACCACATAACGTAAGAGTTTACTTTGCAGGTTTCGCTTGTTCAGGACCAAACTTCGCTTTAGCTCTTGATAACGAGATAGAAGGCGAAGATGTATCTTACGACTTAGAGGGAATACACTTTATAATGAACCAAGATGAATTCTTAACATACGGTAATGTAATCATTCAAGAAATGCCAAACAGAGGATTTGTTGTTATGGTTGAAAATATGCCTTCTAACGGTGGCGGAGGTTGCTCTGGTTGTTCAGGCGGTTGCGACTGTTAATTATTTATATAGAGTACTAGTAGAATATTCTAGTACTCTATTATTTTGTACCAAAGGAGTAGAGATTAGTGAGAAGAAGAAAGAAAAAAGGTTCTGACTTAAAACTATTAAGTTATGAAAATTATGTAAAGAGAGAAGATATAGAAAGTCTAAAAGGTCATTGGAATGAAGTATTCAAAAATGACAATGAAATCCATGCTGAATTCGGAACTGGTAGAGGTAAATTTATCACTACTTTAGCAAAATTAAATCCAAATATAAACTATATTGCTATGGAGATAAAAGAAGAGGTCTTATTAAAAGCTGTAGAGAAAGCTGCTAACGACAATTTAACAAATATAACTTTCATCTGGGGTGATGTTAATAAAATAGAAGATTACTTTGATAAGAAAGAACTATCAAGAGTATATATAAATTTCTGCGATCCATGGCCTAAGAAAAGATGGTCAAAGAGAAGATTAACACATACAAACTTTTTACAAAAATATTTCAATATATTAAAGGATGATGGAGAAGTACATTTTAAATCTGATAACGAGAAATTATTTGAATTTACGCTAAATGAATTTTGTAACAATCCTTGGAAATTAAAAAATATTTCATTAGACTTAGCAAATAATGAAGATATAGAAAATATAACAACAGAATATGAAGATAAGTTTACATCTCAAGGCCTTAAAATATATAGATGTGAAGCACAAAAAGTAATAAATACATTAAAATAATGTAAAAACATAAAATCAAGTAGAAATATACATTAATATATTGTACGAAAGTAGACACAAGGTACAAGGGAATAAAAACCTTCCATAGAAATTTAGTAATATACTATTTTTATGGGAGGTTTTTTATTAAATGAAAATTTTAAAATTATGTTCATTATTTATATTATTAACACTATCAATGGGTTTGGTTCCACTAAAAAACGAAAATATCCCTCTTACTAAACAAGAGTTAACAGATATATTCCCTGATAGTAACTTTAGAGATGTAATATATGCTTATTTCCCTAACGAAGATATAACTTTATCTAAGTTAAAATCTTTAGATGGAGAGTTTTATGCAAGCAAAGAAAATATAGAAGATTTAACTGGCATATCAACATTAGAAAGTATAGATTCTTTTATATTTTGGAACAATAACATAAAAACATTACCAAAAGAAATTTTAAATCTAAATAGCATCAAATACATAAACATAGAAAATAATTATCTAACAGAAAGTAATGTGGTTGAATCATTAGAAAAGAAAAGTGTAGAAGTAGATCACGATTTGAATTTTATTCCATCAGAGAAGTCACAATATGAATTATGCAGTAATAAAACAAATATATCTTTATCTAAAAACGAAAAAATAAATATAAGAAGCTTATTATATAAGTCAATAGATAACTACGCTAATTATTGGGAGCCTTCAAAGGAGCTATCTAAAAATTGTAAACTATATATACAAACAAATAATCCAGCTCTAACAACAATATCTAAAGATGGTTATATCTCATTTACCAAAGAGGGTACTTATTATATAATTGCAAGCCTAAGCGAGAATAAATATACATCATCAACCGTTATAATCAAAACTGTTGTAAAATAAAAAGGCTATATGCCTTTTTATTTTAGAATAAATCAGTTTTCCTTCTAGTTATTATCAGCCCCCATACAACTACCACATAATAAATTATATACAGGGTTGATTTAGCTTCTTCAACATCAATACTAAAAATTTCTTTAGTATCAGGTAAAACCACTAGAATTGCTGCAATAATAATTAACAATGGATTAATTATTATCTGCCTTTCAGATCTAAATAATAATATATTCCCTGCCCACATTATAGAAAACGCAAGAAATAAAACTTTATAAATAAATTCCATATTGTTCATTTCACTTATCTCCCCTCTACTTAGCAGCATAAAATATTAGCCAAGTGAGTATTTACTTTTATTTATAAATCGCAATAAGATTATATAACTTTTTATAATAAATTTAAAGATATTTTTTATTTTTGTTTCATATACTTTTATAGTTAAGATATAGAAATACATTTATATACATATTAATATTTTTTAAAAAGGGGATAGTTAGATGAAATTTTATCAATGGTATTCTCAAGCCTGCGGAGGTATTCTAGGAATAGTCTCCTGTATCTATTGTTATCTAAAAGGTGATTTACTAATCTACTCCAATTTAGACGGCAATTTCGATATAATCAGTTTTAATGGCATATTGGCCAGTTACATATTATATCCACTATGTTTTTTAACATTTATAATGGCTATACTTTTAGCAATACCAAATATGGGTCAGAAAAAAATAATAAATATTGAATTAACAAAAATTAATTCTGTTTTACTTTACTTAACTATATTAGTAGGTATTTTAGGGTGCAGTATTTATTTTATTATACCAGCTTTATTATTGCTACTTAAAGACTTATCATATGCATTTAAACACTTCAGATTCAAGCTTAATAGTAAATATGTAGCAAACACTGATATAGATCAAGATAATACAGAATCAAAACATGCTAGCGAGCAACTTTTATCTACAAAAACAGAAATGGCAATCAACCTATTAAATAAAAATGCAAATATTAATTTTATTACAGAAGTAACAGGCTTATCTCAAGATTATGTTTCTAAATTAAAAAGAGAAGACACAATCGAAAAATAGTATAAAAATTATGAAGCATAATTTTTATACTATTTATAATAATGGTTTATGTAATATATTTAAAGAGCATTATAGTTAACCTTGTCACCTGAAGAAATAAAATTAATGATATCCTCATATATAGGTTTATCAAGTCCCATTATTTTAATAGGATCTCCGTTATATTTCATATACAAATATATATCATCGCCGTTTTCTTTTATACAACAAGACGATATATACTTATATTCATATGACTGTAGCAAATGAGGATGATCTCCAATCAATTTACAAAAGATTAACCTTCTATCAGAAGCTAACAATAAGCCTTCTGTATCTAGTATATCAAAAGCAGTAATACTTTTTAATTTACACTCAGTAAAAAAAGTTATTTTTTCATTTTCTTTTAGAAAATAGTTAAAATGACAAAGTTTCATTTAGTTCCTCCTCAAATATCAAATATATATTTTTATAACCCCTTTATAATATATTATATTTGATATAGCTACATTGCATCAATAAATAACTACATAATCGGCAAAAACTATTTCATTATAAAAAAAGGTATTTATATATTATGTATAGAAATAAATACTAAGTTAGATTTATTAGTACTTTAAATTATTATTTTTATCATAATATTCATGTAAAAAAAATTGAAATTAAAAATTGTTTTAAAACAAATCAAGGAGGATATTGAAATGGAAGTATTAAAAGTTTCATCAAAGTCTAATCCTAATTCTGTAGCTGGAGCTCTAGCAGGGGTACTAAGGGAAAAGGGAAGTGCAGAAATACAAGCAATTGGTGCAGGAGCATTAAATCAAGCAATAAAATCTATCGCTATAGCAAGAGGTTTTGTTGCTCCAAGCGGGCTTGATTTAATCTGTGTACCTGCATTTACTGATATAGAAATCGATGGCGAACAAAAAACTGCTATAAAGTTAATTATAGAGCCTAGATAGTATGGAATTGTTTTAGATATAATCATGTGGGAGATCTACATGATTATATTTTTTTGAAATAAATAAAAATGACTAAAATATGCATTAGTAAAGAATTCGAAGATTATTTATTTTATAAATATAACCTTAATCAAATAACCATATTTGTTAAAAGTTCATTATATATAGATATCTAGAAGTGCCAGTGCCTAAGTTTAAATAATAAATATAGTCAAAATAAAATAATAAGCATAATTCTGATTAAAGTCATTATTATTATAAAAAGAGTGGTATATTATACTAGTTTCTAAATGTATATTTAGGGAATAGTTAGCCATTACTATTAATAAAAGTACTCTTTTTTGTCATTTTTATTATAATCCATATTCTTGCTATTTTTATAATCATTTAATTATTTTTTTATTGTAACTCTCACATTTTTATGGTATTTTCATTTAAGATAATTGTTTTTAAGGTGGTATTTTATATGAGTAAAAAAACATTAAAAATTAATAATAAATCAGACAAACCAAATAACATAGTTTTAAAGGAACATGAACTTATAGAAAAATGTATCTCTTTCGAAAATAAGCTTCCTCCTTTTATGAAGGACTACTTCATATATCTAAAAGGTTCTGTAGCCGTTTCTACAAGATCTGCTTACTTAGAAGATATATGTTTTTTCTGTGATTATATAGTTAATGAAACTGAATTATCAAATGCTAAATCAACTGAAGAAATCACACTTGAAGAATTTAATAATATTAAAGCTAGAGATGTTAACTTATTTTTAGGAGATTATTGCCCTAGATATTATAGAGAAAGAAATAGTACTACGTTAATCTACGAAAATAATAACCGAGCTTTAGCTAGAAAAAAATCATCCATCTCTACTCTATTTAAATTTTTATATAGAAATGAGCAACTTGATAATAACATTACAGATGGTTTTAACCCTATAAAGCTTCCTAAGCCTCAGCCAGATGCCATAAAGAGACTTGACATAGATGAGGTTGCTAAAATGTTAGACGCCGTAGAAAGCGGCCAAGGATTAACAGATAAGGAATTAATCTATTGGGAGAAAACTAAACTAAGGGACAAGGCTATTTTAGCTTTATTTGTTACATATGGTCTTAGATTAAATGAACTTCGAGAATTAAATATTTCTTCTTTTAATTTTTCTAGAGGCGAATTTAAGATTTATAGAAAACGAGGCAAAGAAGTCTTGATGCCAATTAATAAAACTTGTGAGTATGTGGTAAAGGACTATATATACCACGAAAGACCAAATAGTGAGTTATTAAATGAGGAAGTTAAAGATGCTCTCTTTTTATCCTTACAAAAAAAACGTCTTACTCCAAAATCAATTAGACAATTAGTAAAGAAATATACTTCCATCTGTATGAACACAACTAGGGATAATGGCTATAGTCCACATAAGTTAAGAGCAACTGCTGCCACTTCTCTTATACAATCTGGATTTTCTATTTATGATGTAAAAACATTATTAGATCATGACAATGTAACTACTACACAACTATATGCTGCACATAAAAAGAATATAAAAAGAGATATTGTCAATAATTTTGAATGGATAGATGAAAACAATAAAGATTTATTAGATGAAGATAAAGAAATAAATATAATTAACGATAAAAATAACGATTAATTATATAATATATAGAATCAAGAACAAATGTTTGTGTCATTAGCTTCTATGTGATACAATATATATATATGATAGTTATTATAGATAACTATTAACATACTAAATAGGAAATGAGTGATTTTATGTATTTAGATTTAACAAATAAACAGGCAATGATATTTGAATTTATAAAAGAACAACAATTAGCTAAAGGTTATCCACCTTCAGTAAGAGAAATTTGTTCTGCAGTTGGATTAAAATCTACATCAACTGTTCATTCACACCTAAATAAACTAGAAAAATTAGGTTATATAAGACGAGATCCTACAAAGCCAAGAGCAATTGAAATATTAAACACTAACTCTACGGATGATGTTACAGGTATGAACCAAGAGATAATTCAGATTCCTGTTGTAGGTCAAATTACAGCTGGCGAACCAATACTTGCTGAGCAAAACATCGAAGAGTACATTCCATTACCTTCTATTTTAGTACAAGGTAGAGATAACTTTATACTAAAAGTTAAAGGTGAAAGTATGATAGGAGCTGGAATACTAGACAAAGACTATGTGATTGTCGATAAAAATAATCATGCTTCTAACTCTCAGATAGTTGTAGCTTTAATAAATGGTGAATATGCCACTGTTAAAAGATTCTTTAAAGAAGATAGATTAGTTAGGCTTCAACCAGAAAATGAATTTATGGATTCTATCATCTTAGATGAGCGAAATATTGAAATTGTTGGTATCGTAAAAGGTGTTTTTAGGACATTATAAAAAGTCTTCTACTAAAAGTAGAAGACTTTTTGTTTTATAATAATTATTTATTATTATGCTAAATTTAAAGCTATTTCCATCATCTTAGTAAATGCTACTTGTCTTTCATGAGAAGATGTAGCCTTACCTTCAAGAGGACAGTCTGATATAGTAAGTATAGCAAGTGCATTAACTCCTGCTCTAGCAGCATTCATATAAAGTCCTGCAGCTTCCATTTCCACACACATAACGCCCATTTTCTTCCAAGATTTTAAATCTTCAAATCCTTGGTCACTGTAGAACACATCACTTGATAATATGTTTCCTACATGAACATCTGTACCTTGTTCTTTTGCAACTTCTACAGCTTTTGAAACTAAATCATAGCTAGCTATAGGTGCATATGTACCTGGTAAGTTATATTGAGAAGCAAAGTTTGAATCTGTACAAGCTCCCATTCCTATAACTATATCATAAAGGTCTAATTTGTCGCTTAATGCTCCAGCAGAACCTATTCTTATAAGATTTTTAACTCCATAGAAATGAATTAATTCAAATGAATATATTCCTATAGATGGTATTCCCATTCCTGAACCTTGAACTGATATTCTTTTACCTTTATAGTATCCTGTATAGCCGTACATTCCTCTTACAGTATTGTACTCTGTTACATCTTCTAAGAAATTTTCTGCTATAAATTTAGCTCTTAGTGGATCTCCTGGTAATAATACTGTTTCAGCTATATCTCCAACTTGTGCCCCTATATGAGGTGTTGGAACTGGTGATTTGCTCATAGTGTTTCCTCCTATTTTGTTACATACTTTTTATATGTATCTGTTATTCTACTCTATTATATTATACACACAATTTAATGTAAACATATAAATTTATTTTAATTGCTATATCAATATTGTAATTTTTTATATAAGAAACATAAGTTCATTTATGTAAATTAAGTAATGTAAATTAAGTAATATAGTTTAAACATTACCATTTAGCATTAAGTTTTCAATCATACTTGATAGCTCCTCATCAGAATACGTATTAAATGATTTATTATAAAAGTCTTTGAAATATGAGTTTCTAGCAAATATCAAGAAGGATGATTTCTTTAAATACCTATTAACTAGTCTGGCATCATCAATCATTAAATTATCTAGTTCATCTTTATCGCCGTACTTTTTTATACCTTCTAAAATATCTATATATTCTCCATCATCTAAACATATTAGTGCCTCTTTATGTAGTTTATTTTTAATATTACATATTTGTTTTAAATTGTCTGTTTCCAATCTAAAATAACTCCATTCAAAAGCTTCATCATAATAGTGGAAAGAAAGCTTCTGAGGTCTTACTATATCAATAGTATTATCTGTAATAAGTTCTATACATTTATCCTCGCTAGAAAAGTCAACTCCATATAATCCTAGCTTTTTACCTTCTGGATAAAATATATTTGCTACCTTATCGCTACATAATGTGAATAATACATTCAAAATATCTATCTCATCAAACCATGCACATTCATTGGGAATAGCAACAGGAAAAATTTTTATGATCTTCTCTTCCCAATCTTGAATATTCTTATAAGTTCTATCCTCTTCTTTTGACATTAATAAACCTCCCTGTGAATAAAATAATTTTCATTAAACTATTATAATTATTATGAAGATATATATATTTTTATACATTTTTATTAATTATTCTTCCATATTATATGATATACTTCTAAGAGATAGTTCTTATGAAAGGTGGACTTAATTATGTTCAAACAAACTAAACCAATTATTAGTATTATACTACCTGTACATAATACAAGCCCTTATTTAGAAGAATGTTTGAACTCCATACATAATCAAAGTTTTAAAAACTATGAACTTATTTGTATAGATGATGGCTCTTCAGATAATTCCTATGAAATATTAAAAAAATATGAAGATATAATCACAAATTGTAAGGTGATTTATCAATGCAATCAAGGGGTTGCCAGTGCTCGTAATACGGGATTAAAAAATGTGTCAGGTGATTATATTGTATTTATTGATAGTGATGATTATATAGAATACAATTACTTAGAAAGACTTTATAACGAAAGTTGTAATACAGATGCCGATATAGTTATTTGTAATTTTTATAGATATTATGATAATGCAAATTTAAAATTACCAGTAATATATAAAAAAAGCTCTGGACTATACTCTAGCCATGATATATTGAAATCTCTAATACCAGATAACCTTATACATTCTTATTTATGGAATAAATTATGGAAAAAAGATTTATTTGATAATTTAGAATTTCCAGATATAAAATACGAAGATATTTCTGTCATGTGTGATTTGTTTTATAAAGCAAAAAAAATATCTATTATTAGTGATACTCTATACTACTATAGAATACGAAAAACAAGCATTGTAAGAAATTACTCAATTAGCACACAAAATGATTATGTTAAGGCATATGGTATTATAAGATTGTTTTTAAACTATAAAAGTATATATAGTAATTATTATTATTAATATATTTTTAATAAGTGAATATAAAAGCTTAAAAATAATTTTTGAAAACTTTGCATCATGTCATAAATTTATTTCTTCGGCTAATTCATCAAATTATAACTATACTTTTGATCAATTAATGAATTTAGAAGTGCTACAATCTTCACTTAAAAATAATGCATATAAAAAAGGCACAGAATAGTTCTCTATCCTGTGCTTTTTGCTAATTCATATATTCACTTATAAAAGCAATTACTTTCTCCCAATACAAATCACTATTTACTTTCTCACACTTTGCATGACCTGCATTATTAATTATTAGTTTATCCTTAGGTGCACTACAAGCATCATATAGCTCATCTAACATATAAAATGGTACAAACTTATCTTTGTCACCATGAATAAACAATATCGGTGTTTTTGTTTTTTTTATTTGATTAATAGCTGAAGCTTCTGTTATAAAATATTTCGATTTTATTTTAGTTATTATATTACATATATTCAGTAACGGAAATGCTGGCATTTTAAACATATCTTTTAACTTATAAGAAAGCTGCTCTTTGGCACATGTGTAACCGCAGTCTTCAACAATAACCTTTACATTTTTAGGTAACTCTTCTCCACTAACCATCATAACAGTTGCAGCACCCATGGAAATTCCATGTAGCAAAATTTGTGCACTATCATCTTGTTTTAAGATATAATCTATCCATTTTATGATATCTAACCTATCATGCCAACCCATACCTATGTAATTACCTTCACTTTGCCCATGACCTCTTAAATCAGGTATTATGACGTTATATCCTAATGTATGATATCTATAAGCTATACTACTCATATACTCTGCATTTGTAGTATAACCATGAACTGTTATAGCCCATTTATTACTTTTATTTTCTTTTATTTCATATGCATGTAATCTTAAATTATCAAATGAATTAATATATACGCTATTTTTTTCATTATACTCATTAATCCAAAAATCTTCTTTTCTTGGTTTATTTTTATTCTTACTATTAAAGATACCTTTTTTAGAGCTATTAGGATTTAATGCATAATTATATAATTTATAAGATACACAAATAAGTATTACTACAATTATAATTAAAATGACTAATATAAACATAACTATATGCAAATTCCTTTCTTTTTCAAATATAATAGCATTATAGCATATTGAAATCAGAATATAAACGAATAGAATATTATTATATTCGTTTATATTCTTTTTTATATTATTCTTTATTACAATCTTCTTTTTTAATCAAATTCTTAAAAGTTTGATGCAATCCTGTACTTGTCAAACCACTAAACATACCCGCAAGTGCAATATTAGCATCTATCCCTTTATTAATCAATATATTTACTACAAGTCCCAATACCATCATTATTAAAGGTATATATTTATTTGGTATAAAATCTAAACTAGATTTTATCACATATCCAACACAAAGACATATGCCAATTATAACTGGCTGTGCATAATTCAACAAAAATTCTAAATCCATCATCTTCCCTCCTTGCATAAAGGTAGACATATTAAAAATATATCTTTTATGTAAAATATTCTAGAATAGCACAAAAAGTGCAGAAATATTAAATATATCTAGTATTAAAAATATATCTTTTATGTAAAATATTCTAGAATAGCACAAAAAGTGCAGAAATATTAAATATATCTAGTTTAAATTAATATTAGATGTTTTATTATACAAAATATCTAATATTTTACATAAAAAGAATGAAACTCAAATTCTTGCAAATAATAATAAAAAAATAAGTGGAGGTACATATAATGACATTAAATTGTTCAGCTGACAATTGCATTTATAATAATTCAGGAATATGCTATGCAGGAAATATTCAAATACAAGGTGATACTGCTTCAACTACAACTGGAACAACATGCGCTACTTTTAACTCAAACAAAAATGATTTGATGAACTGCACAAGTAATTCATTCACTACATCTACAGATATAGACTGTATGGCTAAGAAATGTAAATATAATAGTGCAGGAACTTGTACAGCTTCTAGCGTTCAAATTAACTATAGTAATGCAAATTGTGATACATTCATATCTTATTAATACTTACAATATTAATAAGCAAAAAACATCAGGTAGATTATTTTGAAGTGAACCCTTTACACAGGAATAAATAAAACAACCTCTTTTGAAACATACTATATGTATGATTTTAAAGGAGGTTATTTTATTATGAGTACAAGAGTACACTACTCACCAGAAATAAAATGGAAAGCTATAGATATGAAATTAA
>NZ_JWHR01000002.1 GCF_000808015.1 Terrisporobacter othiniensis
CTAATCATTATCTGAATATCTGGCTTGGTTTGTTTGTTGTTTCAGTTTAATTCTTAAAGAATTAATTTATTGTTAACCTACTGTTTAATTTTCAAAGTTCTTTGCTCGTTTCAGCTTCTTTATTTTATCAAAGCTATTTTTCCTTGTCAACAACTTTTTTAAAAGTTTTTTGTTGACGTTTTGTCTTTGTCTCAAGGACAAGTAATACTATATCACCATAATAAAATATCGTCAATACTTTTTTTAAAGTTTTTTATAAAATTATTGACGCTTTATGGTTTATTATTAAGCAGTATTTATCATAATATTTGACTTATTATTGAAATTTCAATCTTTTTCAATCATTTTTAAAGTAATCATTTCTCTTTAATTTAATGATATTTTTTCTTTAAACTTCTACTTTTATTATGTAATAAAAACAAAACTCATATTTAACACTTATTCTTTTTAATAAACAAATAAAAATACTACTTTGTATATATAAATCTTACATTCATAATATAACAAAGTAGTATTAATATTTTATTTCATTATTCTCATTGCATTCAATACTGCTATTAAGGCAACACCTACGTCAGCAAATACTGCTTCCCACATACTTGCCATACCTAAGGCTCCAAATATCATAACTATAATTTTAATACCTAGTGCAAATATAATATTTTGCCATACTATTTTATAAGTCTTTTTAGATATTTTTATTCCTTCAGCTATCTTGCTTGGTTCATCTGTCATTATAACTATATCCGCCGCTTCTATAGCCGCATCCGATCCTAAACCACCCATAGCTATACCAACATCTACACGGGCAAGAACTGGAGCATCATTTATTCCATCTCCTACGAAGGCAATTTTTTCTTTATCATTTCTACCTTCATATATAGATTCTATTTTTTCTACTTTTTCATTTGGCAATAAATTTGAATATACTTTATCTACCTTTAATTGTCTTGCCACTGAATCAGCAACTTCTTTATTATCTCCAGTTAGCATAACAGTTTCTTTTATACCTTGATCTTTTATTTCCTTAATAGCTTTTTCACTATCTGATTTTATTTTATCAGAAATAACTATAGATCCTTTAAACTGATTATTTACTGCTATATAAACTACTGTTCCTATTTCTTCATTTTTATTTACTTCTATATTATTAACTGTCATTAATTTTTCATTTCCAGCCAATATTTCTTCATTTTCATATTTTACTTTTATTCCATAAGCAGCTATTTCTTCATAGCTTTCTATTTTATTTAAATTAACTTCTTTATTATAGTAATTTAAAATAGATTTAGCTATTGGATGATTTGAATTAGCTTCTGCAATAGATGCATATTTAATTAATTCTTCTTCTGATATTCCAACGGAATTAACTTTTACAACATCAAATACACCTTCTGTTAATGTTCCAGTTTTGTCAAATACTACTGTATCAACATATCTTAAAGCTTCAAGATAGTTACTTCCTTTTATTAATATACCATTTTTTGAAGCAAAACCTATTCCACTGAAATAGCTTAACGGTATGGATAAAACTAGAGCACATGGGCATGATACAACTAAGAATACTAATCCTCTGTGTAACCAATCACTAAACATAGCTCCTGATACAAATATCGGTGGAATTACTGCTATTAATGTAGCTAATATAACTACTATTGGTGTATAGTATTTTGAAAATACAGATATAAAGTTTTCTGTTTTGGACTTTTTACTACTTGCATTTTCTACTAAGTCTAGTATTTTTGATACAGTAGACTCAGAGAAACTCTTAGTTACTTTTACTGTTAATAAAGAGTTTTTATTAATAAATCCTGATAATAGTTCATCACCTGAATTAACCGTTCTTAAAACAGACTCTCCAGTTAAAGCAGATGTATCTACCATAGAATTTCCATCTACTATTATTCCATCTAGAGGTACTTTTTCACCTGGCTTAACTATTATAAAATCACCAATTTCTACTTCTTCTGGATCTACAACTTTAATAGAGTTACCTACTTTTAAGTTTGCCACATCTGGTTTTATTTGCATTAAATCAGAAATAGATTTTCTTGATTTACCTACAGCAAGCTCTTGTAAATATTCTCCAACCTTATAAAATAACATTACTCCAACAGCTTCTGATGCATCTCCTATAGCTATTGCACCAACTGTTGCCACAGTCATTAAGAAGTTTTCGTCAAATATTCTCCCTTTTGTCATATTTCGTAAAGCTTTATATACAACATCTCCACCTACTAATATATAAGACACTAAGAATATTAATATTGAATATTTACTTTCTACTCCCATCATTTCTTCATAAAATGCAAATATAAATACAAATGCTCCTAATAATATTTTTAAAAGTTTTAATTTATTATTATCTTTTACTATTTTTGTTTCTTTTTTAATTGTTTTATTTTCTATTGTTCCTTCGACTTTGATATCAAGCCCTGGTTCTGTATCATTTATTATGTTTATTTTATTTTTACAGATAATTTTTTATTTACAAAATTAATATTAGATGTTTTAACTCCATCCAATGAAGATACTTTATTACCTATCACTTCTGCGCAATGAGCGCAGTTAAGTCCACCTAAAATAATATCCTTTTTTATATATAATTCATTTTTATTCTCAAGTACTTGGATATCAAGCCCTGGCTCTATTGAATCTATTAAACCTATAACATCTTCTATTATTTTATCTTCATTTTTTCGAGAATTTAGTTCCAGTGTTAATTTTTTATTAACAAAATTCAAGTTACTACTTTGAATTCCTTCTAAAGATTTTACTTTATCTCCTATTACTTCTGCACAATGGGCGCATGTTAATCCATTTAACATCAACTCCTTTTTATTATCTGCATTTACTCTTTTATTAAGTACCCGAATATCAAGCCCTGGTTCTATTGTATCTATAAGAGCAATAACTTCACTTATTATAGCTTCTTCATCATAAGAAGAATCTATTTCTAAAGTTAATTTTTTACTAATAAAATTCATATTACTACTTTGTACTCCATGAATATTTTTTACAACTTCTCCTATAGTTTCAGCACAATGAGCACATGTTAATCCATTTAGCATTAGTTCTTTTTTTATCAATACTGCTGCCAACATTATTATCTTCCCCCCTATCGATTATAAGTTTCTTCTATATGGCATAAGCCACAGTTAAATATTTGATTTATATGGTTATCGTCTAGCGAATAATAAACAACCTTACCTTCTTTTCTAAACTTAACTAATCTAGCTTGTTTTAAAACTCTCAACTGATGAGATATGGCTGATTGAGTCATATTTAAAAGGTCCGCTATATCGCATACACACATTTCTTCTTCAAATAAAGCATATAAAATTTTTATTCTTGTAGTATCTCCAAAAACCTTAAATAACTCTGCTAAGTCATAAAGTTTTTCATCTTCAGGCATTCTATCTTTTACTTTACATATTACATCTTCATGTATATATGTACACTCGCATCTATTTATAATGTCTTTCATTTGTATTCCTCCAATTTAAATATTAATATATGAACAACTGTTCATATATTAATATTATGATATTTGTCCTACTTGTGCAACCTTTTTTTGTATATTTTTAGATTTGTAACTATTTATAAAATATTCATATCTGAGTATTTTTTTAATATATATATTAGTAGTATTAGTAAATCTATTATATGAAAATTTGAAAGGAGAGTTCATCTTAAAATGAATTATAATAACATGTATCCTAATAGAATGAGCGATAACATTGATCCAAACTATATATATCCCCAACCATATATAGACCCTTTAATGTACATGAATCCTTATGTTATGAATAATAACCAAGGCGCAAATTTCAACCCAAATATAAATCCTGAATATACGACATATTCAAACCAATATGTGGATAATCCACAGTTCAATCCTTACGAGGATATGCCTAACAATAATATGAATATAGGGTTTGAAAACAACAGTAATAACGGCAATATGAATAACATGAACAATATGAATAATCAAATGAACGATATACCTATGATTCCTATGATGCCACCAAACATGATGTTCCCTGGTATGTTTCCTCCTAATATGATGTATCCTGGTATGGCGCCAAATATGATGTACCCTGGTATGATGTTCCCTGGAACAGTGCCACCTAACATGATGTTCCCTGGTATGATGCCAAATATGCCTACTGTTAATATGGATGAGTTTGATGAAGAAGAAATGTAAATAAATATAGTATTAAAACATCAGTATAACCCCTATTATCAGGGGTTTTTTATTTTTTTTCAAAAAAGTGTTATAAAATTTTTAAATCTGTCTACACTATTTAATGTATTCCTCATAATATTCCCCCAATATTATAAATACAAAAAAGGGCATTCTAGTTACACTAGTATTGCCCTTCTTTTTTTATGTAAAATCAGCGATAAGATCTAAAAGTTAATAGGTATTTTATGTATACAAATAAATCATTTGGTTTTTTATCACCATAAAACTTATACCTTAAATAGTCATCCAGCCATATAGCTATTATGCTTAAGAAGAACCAGAAAACACTAAATAATAAACTTACTTGTCCCATAAGATTTAACGGTAAGTTAGAATAATCCCATATATTCAAACCCATTTTTATATTCAATATATATCCTGATATAAATTCTATACAAGTTACAATTATCATACTTAGTAAGCATTGCTTATATAACTGTTTATTTGGAGCTATATTATTAATTAGGCCAATCAGAACTCCACACAAACCTCCTACTACAAGCATCGATGGATGAGTATACCCCCTACATACCAGTTCTATATTTGTATAAATACATCCCATAACTAAAAATATAAAAAATTCTTTTTTTATAAACCCAACTATCTTTATCACCTTTTGTCACCTCAATCTATAAAATCCTTTATTTATTCTTATTAATAATTATTATTATATTTGTCATTACAATATGAATATTTAATTTCAACATAAAAAAGCTTCTCTAGATTGATTCTAGAAAAGCCCCTTTTTATATTTATTATAAATCTCATATTTAACAATAATTATTAGATGACGATATTTTTTTACTAAAATATACGCCAAATACAACTTCAATTATAACTTCCATTACTGTTATAGAATTAGATATTATTCCTTTGTTCTTTATAGATGTCTTTTTCATATCTATGACCCCTTCCATATTTATGAGATATTTTGCTTTAACAAGTTATGTTCTTATTCTACAGCATTCTATAAAAAACACATATGGATTTACCTTACAACTATATTATGTTTATGTAATCTTAATCTAAAAAATCTTCAAAGTCATCTGAACCAGACTCTACAAAATCATAAAGAACATTTTCTTCAAAAAAATAACTTTCATCCACACTTAAATATTCTTTATACTTAGTTATTAACAACTTATTTATATACTTTCTATCTCTCTCAGAATAAGTCCCTACAAAAAACTCATCTCCTAACTGATAGTATATTGATTTAATATCATTATTTATTACATAAATATCGCTTTTTACATGATCATTATTAAAATTAAATCTAGTAAAAAATACCCCTTCTTCCATTTCACTCTTTAACATAAATGGGTTATCATTATAAAATTCCATTAGAAATTCATCCTTATTTTTTAACTTGTAAACATCTATAAATTCAGATTTTGATATTTCATCAAAAACCTCAAAATCATATACAGGTTCTTTATCTGTAACTAGTAAAGATTTAATTTTAAAATTATCTTTTTCTTTACATATATTAAAAGCTATTTTGCAAGTGTAATATCCATCTTCATCCTCATATAAAGCTTCACTAATGTACACTTCTTCACTTCTTTTAATCACTTTATTTTTTAAAAGGGTTCCGTTAATTTTAGTTATATGATTGTTTGATATTTCTTCACTACCAGAAAAGTATTTTAAACTTTCTCTATCTCTAGCTATAAACCTCATAGTCATATAATTTATAAATTCAACTTCATTATCAACCTTTTTGCTTATGATTGGATAAACTTTATCTAGAGTTAAATTACTTTTGTAATTCGTTATTATATCCATATACTCCTCAGTATCTCCCGGTAACTCTTTCCCATACTCTAGATTTTTATTACCAAAATGATTTATTAAGAATAAAGCCACTTCTTCTTTTACTAATATTTTGTTCTCTCCTAGACCTCCCATAAGTCTTTCTTCTTCGTTGCAAGCTTCTTTTGATGTTGGATTTTTTAAACTAACATAGTCAGCAATTCCTAACCCTTCTCCATCTAATAAAAAATATTGGTATATATTATTATTATTTTCCTCATATTTAATAGTAAGGCCCATACTTCCCATAAGCCTAGATTTTGTTATTTTGGCATAGTTAAATCTCATAAAATCACGTCCTTAATACTTTAATAATCACTAAATAGTTAAAATTCATTTTTATTTTCTATTTATGATTATAGTTTACAACAAAATCGAATTTTATAATATAATAAAGTAAATACTTAGATGAGGTGATTCAATGAAAAATATAGGAGCTTTTTTTGATATTGACGGAACTATTTATAGAGACTCCCTAATGGTGGAACATTTTAAAAAGCTTATTAAATACGAAATTGTAGATCAAAAGGCTTGGGTTGCCCATGCTAGAGACACTTTCTTAGATTGGGATAAAAGACAAGGAAATTATGACGATTATTTAGACGAAATATGTGATTTATATGTTAAGTCTCTACAACATGTAGATAAGTCTTGTATAGATTTTACTAGTGATCAAGTTATTGCATTAAAAGCAGAACGTGTTTATAAATATACTCGTTCAAGAATTAAATGGCATTTAGATAATGGTCATAAAGTTATATTTATTTCTGGTAGTCCAAATTTCTTAGTTGAAAAAATGGCTAAAAAATATGGAGCCACAGATTATGTAGGCAGTGACTATATATTTGAAGACGGAAAATTCAACGGAACGGTAATTCCTATGTGGGATTCAAAAAGTAAAAATGTCGCTATAGATAGCTTTGTTGAAAAATATGATATAGATTTAAGCCAGTCTTATGCTTATGGAGATACTAATGGAGATATTAATATGCTTAAACGTGTAGGTAATCCAGTTGCCATTAATCCAACTAACGAATTAGTAACTCGTATGATAGAAGATGAAACTCTATATAATAAATCTCAAATAATTGTAGAAAGAAAAGATATTATATATTCTTTAGATTGCAATGTAAAAAGACTTGATATAGGATTATAATATATTATTTGTACGGAGGATGATATTTTGAAGACCAAAGAAAAAACACTAAGCTTTAGCGATATAAGTAATGACTTAGATAATATAAGTAAAAAATTATACTTAGAATCTCCTGAAATCTGGATTGATTTTTCAGATAAAGTAGGTGAAGAAATTTTAGATGAGATGGTTCTTTTTTATGCAGCTAAGTTTAACTATGCATCTATAATAAAATACGCAATAGATAATGATATTGTCGACTTAAATATTCCATCTAAAAATAAAAGTTATTCGTCTATTAAGGAACATCTTTTAGCTGTATCAAGAGATTACAAAAATGATGATGTTTACGCTTACTTAAGCGGAGAATATAAATCATCTCAAAGCAGTGAAGAAAAAAACACATATGATCCAATAGATGCAAAAAAAGAAGAAAATAATAAAGATTACTTCCCTGTTTTTCTTTGCCCACATTGTAATTCAAATATACTTAAATCAGGTTATAAGGTATATGAAGAAATAAACTTTGCTTTTTCTCAAAGCAAAAGTAAATCAGAGGAGTTAAGCAGAAAAAAAGATAGTCGAGTTTTCTGTAATAGTTGTAATAAAATTGTTGATAATACTACAACGGAGTTATTAGAAAATATTTGTTCTATTCATAATTGTAAAAAATGTGGAAAAGATTTAACTCAAATAGGAATTACTGAAAAAGTAAAGATGACATTTAATGAGGATGATAGTAAATTTATGGCTAAACAAAAAACATATAATTGTCCTTCTTGTGATGAAGGGTTAAATGAATCTCAAATAAAACATTTTAATTTATAATATTAAAGGAGACTACAAAGTGATTAAATCACTTAATAGTCTCCTTTATTTATCTTTTTACAAATCTTCTAAGCTTATCATTATAAAAGTCTATAAACTGCGAATATACAAAATCATAAATTATAAAAGATATTTCAAATATTAATATAAAAAAAATATTAATTGGAATATATACAAATCCCTTTAAAATTATATATGCAAGTATTATTAATATATTCGCTACTAAAAGTTTCAATAGATACTCTTGAACAAAACTTCTATCCTTTTCTATTATATACTTTACCAAACCATAAATACCAAATGTAAAAACATATAATATCCATTGGGCTTTATTGACCATAATCATAAAACTCAACAAAACAGATCCTATATAAAATAGAATACCTGCTTTAGGTCCATATTCCATAATTACAATAGCTATTGGTAGAGATGCCAAACCTAAAAGGAATAAAGTATTCATAGGTATTATGTTAACTAATATCAATAAAATAATATTTAAAGCCAATAATATTCCACTATAGGCAATTTTTCTACTCATGACTATTTATCATCTCCTAAAAACAAGTACATAAATCTCCTCCACAACATTCGCAGCATGAGTCACATACAAACAAAGTACATAAATTACTGCAACAATCATCATCACAACAACAACAGCAACATCCATTTGAGTCATATCTTCTATTTCTGTTGTAATTATAAGAACGTCTGTCGTAATCATCTCTATAGTTATTGTATCTACTATAAGCATAAGCATATTCCTTATTATTAGGATCCATAAACTTAGCTCTTTTTAAAAAATCTTCTCCTTCTTCATAATATCCAATATTCATAGCAGACAATCCTGTTAAGTAATACCATTCACTGCATTTTTCATTTATGCTTTGTAAAAAACTATATGCTTTTTTAAATTCTTTATTTTCAATTAACGTCCTTGCTTTCATAAAACAGTCATTTTCATAAACATTACTGTACATTATTTCCACATCCTTTTTCTAATATATTTTTATACCTTAAATATACACCTGAATAAACTATATTTTCTATAATCCCTCTATTTAGTTGTAAATTTAAGTTATCAATTGACGATGCTAATAATCCTAGAGATATACTAATTAATTTATCAACTTTTAATTTTAATTCTTCCTTTTTATTTATATATTCTATATATGGATTATATCTTCCTTTTTTATAATCTTCCTCTAAATCTTCATAAGCATCTAATATATAGATATATTTCCCTATATTAAAGCCGATTCTTCTTAAATCTTCTTCATACTCATCATTTCTATAAGAAAAAATTTCTCCCATAAGTTCCCCAAATGTATTAGATACCTTATCTATATTACAGTTTTCTTCTTTTTCTAATTTATTAAGTAAATTCATTTGTTCTTTTATAATATTTGATTTATGAGGATATTTTTCATGTGCTAATTTAAGTTTACCCTTATAAATATTATAAGCTAAAATATCCTTTATTCCTTTATCATCTAGTAAATTATCTTCTAATTTATAATATGTTAATAATATATTCATACTAGCTGCATATTCTGTTATTTCATTTATGATTTTTTTCTTCTTTTTAAATGGACTAACTATACAAACTTCTTCTGTGATACTAGTTTTCGGTTTATAAATAGCTGTAAGAATCACTATCAAAAAAGTAATATCGTAGTTTAAACCCAGTCTAGATATTTCCCCATGATTCTCTTTCAAGTATTTACATAGTCCGCAATAGTATCCTTTATAATATTCAAATTCCCTAAAGGTCAAGTCCATTTTGTTTATTCTTACATATCCAAACATAATCATTTCCTTCCTATTATATATAGCTATAAATTAATTATATAATATAAATAATTTTACAGTACTTTTGATTATTTTATAACTAAAATAATCAATTATATTATATTTTTAAAAAATAATTTATTTAATAAATGTCGAAGTTTGTTGTTAAATGCAATGTTTTAATTAATATTTAAATTTTATTACATTTTTTTCCTATTGCGTTATTTTAACACATTCGTTAAAATGAATTATGTCGATATAGAAAGGTTTTCACGATTTTTGAAAAGCATTTCCTGTTGTCGACACAAAATTATATCGCAATTATCAGGAGGAGACTAAAATGATTACATTTTTAGCGTGCGTTGCAATCCTAATTTTAGGTTACTTCACATACGGAACATATGTAAGTAAAGCTGTAGGATTCGACGATTCTATTCAAACTCCAGCTAATAGACTTGAAGACGGTGTAGACTACATGCCAATGCCTTGGCATAAAGTTTTCCTAATTCAATTCCTTAACATAGCTGGTACTGGACCAATATTCGGAGCTATATCAGGTGCTTTATTTGGACCAGTTGCATTCTTATGGATAACATTCGGTTGTATATTTGCTGGTGCTGTTCATGATCACTTATCAGGTGTTATATCAATGAAACATGATGGTACGTCTATACCAGAAATAGTTGGTATGTACTTAGGTAAAAACATGAAGACTGTTATGGTTGGATTCTCAATCGTACTTCTTGTTTTAGTCGGTACAGTTTTCATAACTTCACCTGCTGGTTTATTAACTTCTATGACTGGAATAAACAAAAACATATGGTTAGTATTAATAATAATATACTACATAGTTGCTACTGTATTACCAGTTGATAAAGTTATAGGAAAATTATATCCAATATTCGGAGCTGCATTATTATTAATGGCTGCTGGTTTATTCGGAGCTATGATGATAGGACAATTTAACGGTTCTATGCAAATGGCTGAATTAACTTTAGAAAACTTACATCCTTCTGGGTTAGCTATATTCCCATTCTTATTTACTACAATAGCTTGTGGTGCAATATCTGGGTTCCATGCTACTCAATCACCTATGATGGCTAGATGTATACAAAGAGAATCTGAAACTAGAAGAGTATTCTTTGGTTCAATGATAGTTGAAGGTATAGTTGCTTTAATCTGGTGTGCTGTTACTATAGCATTCTTCGGAGATAGCGTTTCTATAGCTGCTGCTGGTGCTCCTGCTGAAATAGTTAACATAGTTTCAAGTAAATTACTTGGACCTGCCGGTGCTATTCTTGCTGTTCTTGGTGTTGTTGCTTGTCCAATAACTTCAGGAGATACTGCTTTCAGAAGTGCTAGACTTACAATAGCTGATGCTTTCAAAATAAAGCAAGATGGATTAAAAAGTAGATTTATGTTAGCTATACCTCTATTTGCAGTAGGTGTTGCATTAACTCAAATAGATTTCAATATAATATGGAGATACTTTGCTTGGTCTAACCAAACATTAGCGATGATATTCTTATGGACCGGTGCTGCTTACTTACTTGTCAATAAGAAAAACTTCTGGATAGCTGTAATACCTGCAATATTCATGAGTTATGTATCTGTAGCTTATATATTACAAGCTCCAGAAGGATTCAAATTAAATCCTATGTTCTCCAACATAACTGGTGTAATAGTTGGTATATTATTCTTCTCGGCTTTCATGATGAGAGTTAAGAAAGAAAAAAATAAAGTTGAAAAAACTGAAAAAGTTAGTTAATTATTATTAACATAAAGAAAAAGGAAATGTTATATTATAACATTTCCTTTTTTATATTTAAATAAGATCATGTACTTATCCTCTATTTTACTTTCTATAAGTTACAAAATAAACCTTATAGATTTATTATCGCTATCTTCTAATACTAATACTTCTAAATCTTTATAATTTCTAAATAACCATTTAACATCCGTCATTATTTGATTTACTTGTTTCTTATCCAACTTTCCAATACAGTACTCATCTCTAGTTTCTGAAAATTCCTTCGATGTTAAAAAATTTCTAATCGCTGCATAAGCTATTGTATTAGGTATAGGATTACTAGTCTCTTTAGAACGTTTATTGCCCTTCATGTACATCTTCATATAGTATCCTCCTGAACTTTTATTAATATATTACATATATATGAGTTCATACATTGTTTAAATGCTTATTGAATATAAATTATCTAATTAATAATAGTCCACAGTTAATCTATATATATTTTATTTAACCTTTGATTATGTGTTCAAACACATTCTTTCATCCTCTAAGGCCTCTAATTTTATACCCTAAGAAACACTAAGGACACTATGTATATTTGCTTTTAAATGCCCTAGCTATCTAATTTAATTAAACATATTATTATCACAGTATATACACACATTAATTAAAAGTATATTTTAAGAATCATATTATATGTACGTAATCTTTATAAAAAATTTGCTTAGCTTGAGCCATGCGTCGGCGAAATACTTCATATCACCAACAAAATGCCTTATCTCCCCTTTAAGAATAATACAATTCTACGAAAATAAAGCTAGTTAAACATTTTTATTACAACTTGTGAAACAAAATTTAATGCTAATTTCCTTGTATGTAAAAAAAATCTCACCTAAAAGTATCTAGGCAAGATTTTTCATTATCATCTATAATTTTATAGTTTTTAAATTATGATGCTTTTCTTTGATCTACATCATTGTTATCAACTATTATATATTTCTTCCATTCTTTAATTGTGAATATTGCTAATGCAGTAACGTTTATACCACAAAGTACGAATAATAATAAGTCAACTGCTTCGAATACAACATTAGCACCAAATACTGCTAAAGTACCTGCAGCTACTATTAATCCTAAGTATATAGCTATATTTTTATTTACAGAGTTTTTCTTGAATAACTTAGTTGTATAGTAGTAAGAACCTAATATAGTTGTTAATGCAGATAATACTGTAAATGCACATAATACAACTAGACCAAACATACCAGTTACAGATTTAGCTGTATTGAAGTATTCAGCTAATCTTTCAGCAGCTCCACCTTCAAATGTTATTAATCCAGCGTTTATACCGTAAGATGCTATATAAGAAGTAACTACTATAGAAACTACTACAGTTACAACTGTAGGTATTAAAGATATCATAGCAGCTTCTCTTGGTTGAGTGTCAGCTTCTTGAGCTGCCATAGCTAATGCTCCTAAACCAGTTTCAGCAGTTTGTAATACTTTTTGCATACCTAATACAAATCCTAACATAATTCCTGAGAATCCATTAACTGGATTAGTCATACCTTCTAATATATTAGCAAAGTAAGTTGGTATATATCCACCAGTTTTTATAACGAATAATGTGAAGAATGCAAAGTATCCAATTACAGCTGTTCCTATCATGTAAGTCATAGCATTCATGAATATTTCATGTTTTTTAGATAAAACTAATGCTGCAACTACTAATAATACTGGTACAACTATGAATAAGTATCTTTGTACTAGAGTAAGGTTTATAGACATATAATCAGATGCTACTAATTTTGCAACTGAGTCTATACCTGAGAATTGGAATCCACCAAATCCAAATACCGCTAATGCAACGAAACATACAGCATAAACCATTCCAAGTTTAGGTGATATTAAATCTCCTATATACTCTTTTGGTCCTTTTCCCATTATTTTTGAGTTTAAAGTTTCAGCGTAAGAAACTGGTACCATTATACAAGCCCCTATTAAAGCCCATATAGCCATTGCTTCTACGTTTACTTCTCCAGATGCAGAGAATTTTGATAATGCACCAAGAACCCCTATTATAGCTCCTGTACCTATCATAGCACCTAATGATATAGATGCTGGTCCTATTATGTTTTTGAATTTTAATCCAGCTGGCTTAGTAGCCTTCTTTTGAATCATACCAATAGTTCTTATAGATGTGAAAGCACCTACTATTAACATGAATGGTAAGAATACTGGCCAAACCGCATCAGAAATTACTGTTATAACAGCTTCTAATTGATGTAACATGTGTTTTTCTCCTTTTTTTAAGTATTTTTATTTATAATTTCTTTATAATTTTGCACTTTTTTTAGTTGATTATTGCATTAATAACAAAATAAATATTTTCCAATTCATAACAATGTCCTATTTTAGATTAAAAAATGTTTTCATAATCATTTTGTTCATTAAGTAATAATCTAATCATTGGGCATAATATAAATTGTTATGCATCATTCGCCATTTCTCATGTTAATATTATCAATTTTTATCGATAATTGTCAAGCATTTGTCGCTTTTTTTAAAAAATAAATATTTTTTTATGATTAAATTATAGTCAATGTTTTAATATAACTTTTTAAATATTATTCATTCAAACTTTATGGTACTTTTTTCCTTCCTATTTATATATAATTTAATAAATATTTATTAGTAAAATTGTATTTAAAGTGATATTTATCTATCTCTATGTGACAAAATATTTTATTTGACGACATATATATATCTATGTTATATTGTTTTAAACATATATACGTCACTGAAGGATTACTTTTCTGAAATACTTACCTTCGAAAACATTCTCCCGAGCGAGTATCAAATGTTACCAATAAATAGTTATGTATTGTTCGCCAACAAATTATAATAACTATCGAGGTATTATTGATTATGAAAAAAACTAAAAACAACAAAAAACAATTTTTCTATGGATGGGTTATCGTTTTCGCTTGTATGCTTATTCAAGCTGTACCATTTTCTATAGCAGCCAACTTACAACCCGCATTCACTAACTATGTAATGTCTGGGGAAGGGTTTTCACTGGCCCAATTTTCTCTAATATTTACTATAGGTACAGTAGTATCTGCGGTATCTTCTCCTTTTATAGGAAAGTTATATTCTAGTCCAAAAGCTAATATAAAATTACTTTATACTTTAGGTGTTTGTATATTAGGTGGTGGATTTGCCGCTTTCTCATTAGCTGGTGATAATATTTTTGCTTACTATGCATTATCAGTATTAGTTCAAATAGGTTCTGCTATAGTATCTGCTATAGGTGTTCCAACACTTATAAATGGGTGGTTTACTGAAAATAAAGGTTTAGCTATGGGTCTTGCTTTTTCTGGTGGTGGACTAGGAAATATGGTACTACAATTGCTAGCAGGTAAATGGCTTCCTACTATAGGATACCAGCAAGCTTATTTTAGATTCGGCATAATAGCTATAATTATCGCTTTACCAATAGCTTTATTTGTATTAAGATTACCTAGATCTGAAGCTGAATTAGCTAGCAATACTTCTAATAAAAAATCAGAAAATAAAAATACTACATCTTCTAAGTGGGGCTATACTTTTGCTGAAGTTAGCAAAATGAAATTCTTCTGGATATTCGCTTCTTCATTTATATTCGTAGGTTTATATGTAGGTGGTATGGTATTACAATTTATACCTTACTTACAAACTTTAGAAGCTGAAAAAGTATTTACTTTAGGCGCTGCTACTGTTGCCGCTTCTTTTGGATTATTCTCCATGTTCGGTAACTTATTCGGTGGAATGCTATTCGATAAATTAGGCATAACAAAATCCTTAGCTTTAGCAGGTATACTAGTTATAACTTGTGGTTTCTGCTTAATATTTGTTCCGCAAATAAATGCACTAGGATTTGTATTCGCTATATGTATGGGTATTTCAATGTACTCTTATATAATAGGTCCTTCTTATTTAACAGGTGCACTATTCGGTAGTAAAGACTTCGGTACTATTTTAGGTATAGTTCAAATATTCTTTGCAGCTGGATTTGGTATCGGTACAACTTTATTCGGTGTAGTTGTTGGATTTGGTGGGTTCCAGATTGGATGGATATCTACAATAATTTATGCTATTTTAGCTTACGGTGGATTATTAATATCAACTTCTGGAATAATCAAACATAATAAAGAAATAAATGTTATTGAAAGCAAAAAAATTGCTTAGTAACATTCTAAAAAAAGCTGTTTCAATTATATTGAAGCAGTTTTTTTATTTTAATACCTTTTCTAGAATCTATTTTTTATTAATTTTCCTAAACCATAAATTAATTATGTATTTTTATGAAATAATAATGTTTAGAAGCAAAAGTATTTATAATTTGTTACAAAAGGAGAAGATGTATGGATAATATAATAAATGAACAGCAACCAAAAGGTAAAAAAACATTTTTCTATGGTTGGGTCATAGTTGCATCATGTATGCTTATCCAAGCTGTACCATTTGGTGTAGCAATGAATGTTCAGCCTCAATTTATAAATTTCGTAACTAATGGAGAAGGATTTACTTTGACTCAATTCTCTCTTGTGTTTACTATAGGTACAATTGTATCTGCAGTTGCGTCACCTGCTATAGGAAAAATTTTATCAAAACCTAAAATAAATATAAAACTTGCATTTTTAGTAGGGTCTATTTTATCTGGCGGTGGTTATGCTTTAAACTCTTTAGCTGGAGGAAATTTATGGGCTTATTATGGAATAGCTGCATTAGTACAAGTAGGTACAGCAATAATTTCTGCAATAGGTGTTCCCCTACTAGTAAACTCATGGTTCAAGAATAATAAAGGTATGGCCATGGGTCTCGCTTTTTCTGGTGGTGGAATTGGCAATATATTTTTGCAACAAATTGCAGCTAGGCTTTTAACGAATCCTGATATAGGTTATTCTAAAGCATATTTTATATTTGGCATGATTTCATTGGCAGTTTCAATACCAGTATCTTTATTTTTAGTAAAACTTCCAAAAGGACCTGAAGATTTAGCTGGTAATCTACCTAAAAAGAAGGATTCAGCACAAACTAAGCATATTTCTTGGGGCTATACATTTAGTGAAGTTAGCAAAATAAAATTATTTTGGATTTTATGCATAGGATTTATATTTGTAGGCTTCTATGTAAGCGGTTTATCTGTGCAATATATTTCTTATCTATATAGCATCGGGTTAAACGCTTCCTTTGTAGCTAATGTAGGTTCTATATTCGCTTTATTTTCCATATTCGGTAACCTATGCGGAGGCTTATTATTTGATAAATTAGGAATTAAAGGTTCACTTATATTAGCTGGTATTATGGTTATTTGTTGTTCCTTATGTTTAATATTCCTTCCAAATATAAACTTTCTTGGTTATATTTTTGCTATTTTACTTGGTATAAGTATGTTTGCTTATATAATAGGTCCTTCTTATTTAAGTGGAGCTCTCTTTGGAGATAGAGAGTTTGGTACCATATTAGGTATAGTCCAAGTTTTCTTTGCTATTGGATATGCAGTTGGAACTGTAATATTTGGGTTATCAGTTGAAAACTTAGGATATACAACTTCTTGGATGATAACCATAGGGTATGCTTTAGCAGCTTATGTTTGTTTATTAGTATCTAGCGTAGGTATTGAAAAACATAATCGAGACATAAATGTTATAGAAACTAAAAGAATATCTTAGTTAAATAAAAAAAGACGATTTTTAATCGTCTTTTTTTATTTAAGTTTTTTATTTTATTGAAATTCAACATTAAGAATATTACAATTAAACATATCTGACTGACTAGTCAGTTCTATAATTAAGAAAGAGGTGAAATATTTGTTGCCAAAATTCAGTGTAAGAAAACCTTTAACTGTATTTGTTTCTGTAATCATGGTATTAATGCTGGGATTTGTGTCCTTTACAAAGATGACCCCAGACTTATTACCTAGCATAGATTTACCTTATGTAATTGCCATGACTACATATCCGGGTTCTAGTCCAGAAAAAATCGAAACAACAGTTACAAAGCCAATTGAACAAGCTGTAGCAACTACAAACGGAATTAAAAATGTAACTTCTGTTTCAAATGAAAACTACAGCGTAGTAATTCTAGAATTTAATCAGGATACTAATATGGATACTGCCATGTTAGACCTAAATGGAAAAATAGACTTAATCAAAGATTCTCTAGAAGACGGTGTTGGTGAAACTACTTTAATGCAACTTAATCCAGATATGATGCCTGTCATGACATTAAGTGTTGATGTAAATGATATGAATATTGAAGAAGTTTCAACTTATGTTAACAATGAGATAATACCTAAATTCGAGCGTATAAATGGTGTTGCTTCTGTTAGTGGCGTTGGATTAGTAGAAAAACAATTAGAGATATCTTTAAACAAAAATAAAATTGATGAACTTAATAACAAGCTAAAATCTAGCGTTACATCTGAGTTGAACAAGCAGCAAAGTCAACTTAATAGCGCTAAATCAGAAATACAAAATGGAAAAGCAGCTCTTGAAAAACAAAGTAGCATTCAAATGAAAAAACTACTTGAAGCTAGCAGTCAACTTCAATCTGGTATAAGCCAATTAGAAAGTATGGCTGGTATTTTAAATTCAACAGGTTCTAGTAAAGAAGACTTAGAAAAGTATATTTCTAGCGCAACTACTACTCTTAATGACACTAAATCAAAATTAAAAGAACTCAAGAAACAATTAAATAATTTACCTGACGATTCCGATGTACACAAAGAAAAATTACAAGAGGATATAGAAGGTTTGGAAGGAATTATAACTTCTTTAGAAAAGGCTATAGTAAATGCAGGCCAGGGAATAAGTGCAGTAGATTCTTTGGAAACATTAAAAAAGCAACAACAAGAGTTAGAAAATGCTAAGCTTACTCTTTCTGAAGAATTAACTAAAGCTACTGTACAACTTTCTGTTAGTGAGTCTCAAATAAAATCAGCTGAAACTCAATTAAATGAAGCTAGAAAACAAGCTTTAGACTCAGCAGATATAACAGACAAAATCACCCCAGAAACAATTAATCAAATTCTATCAGCAGAGAATTTTTCCATGCCAGCAGGATATGTTTCTGATGATGATACTGAATACTCTGTAAAAGTAGGAGATAAATTCACGTCTATAAATGAAGTCAAAAACTTGATATTATTCTCCATGGATGGTATTGGGGATGTACACCTTAAGGATATAGCTAATGTAAAAGTATCAGATAACTCATCAGACAATTATACAAATATAAATGGAAATGCTGGTGTTATGCTATCTTTCCAAAAAACTAGTACTGCTTCAACTACTAAAGTATGTAATGAAATAAATAAAGTAATAAATGATTTAAATGGTACTAATAATAAATTACATATTCTCTCTTTAATGGACCAAGGTGTTTACATAGATTTTATCGTATCTAGCGTACTTCAAAACCTAGTTTACGGTGGAATACTAGCTATTTTAGTTTTACTAGTATTCTTAAAAAGTATAAAACCAACTATAGTAATTGCTTTTAGTATTCCTATAAGTTTATTATTTGCCATAGTTTTAATGTACTTCAGCGGCGTTACATTAAATATTATATCTTTATCAGGATTAGCTCTTGGTGTAGGCATGCTGGTTGATAACAGTATTGTTGTTATTGAAAATATTTATAGACTTAGAAATAAAGGTATGAACAAGTTTAAAGCTGCTGTATATGGAGCTAAACAAGTGTCTGGAGCAATTTTTGCTTCTACTCTTACTACTATTTGCGTATTCTTACCTATTGTTTTCACAGAAGGTATAACTAGACAATTATTTACAGACATGGGCCTTACAATTGCATATTCTTTAATTGCCAGTTTAATCGTTGCCTTAACTTTGGTACCTTGTATGGCATCAAATTTATTATCAAACGTAGACGAAAAAACACATCCTTTATTTGATAAAATCATTGATGCATATGAAAAATTATTAAGATTATGCTTAAAATTTAAACCTGTTGTTTTATGCTTATCTGTGGGATTATTAGTACTTGCTGCTTTTGCTACAACTAAAATAGGAACATCATTTATGCCAGAGATGGATTCTCCTCAAATGATGGCAACTATTAATATAGATAGCGATTTTTCAAAAGAAGAAGCTAGAGATATTACCGATAAAGTTGTAAAACAAGTTTTAACAATCGATGATGTAGAAGGTATCGGAGCTATGGATTCATCAACATCCATGTCTTTTGGGTCTTCTTCAAATAATCCTAATAATATGTCTGCTTATATTATTTTAAAAGACGATAAAAAGAAATCTAATGATGAAATATCTGAAGAAATCAAAGAAAAGACAAAATCACTTGATTGTGAAGTGACAGTTTCTTCTTCTTCTATGGATACTTCTTCTTTAGGAGGATCTGGCTTACAAATAATTGTCAAAGGCGATGATTTAGATAAACTTAAAGATATTTCTGATGACTTAGTAAATCTACTATCAAATGTAGAAGGTACTACAAATATTGATGGTGGTATGGGTGTAAGTACTAAGGAAGAAAGAATTATAATTAATAAAAATAAAGCAATGAAATATGGATTAACAGTAGCTCAAGTATTCCAACAAATTTCATCTAAACTATCAACTGAAACTACTTCAACTACTTTAACAATAGATTCCGAAGACTATCCAGTAATTATTGTTAATCACGATACTTCTAATCTAGAAGAATTAAGAAACGTTGAAATTAGTGGAACAAAAGGAACTGAGTCTGTATCTGTAAAGTTAAAGGATATTTGCTCTATAGAGATGGCAGATACTCCTACTTCTATAAACCACGATAATCAGACTAGATATATATCTGTGACAGCAGGAATTGATTCTAAACATAATATAGGTTTAGTAAGTAAAGAAGTTCAATCTAAATTAGATAGCTATAAAACTCCTATCGGATATGAAATAGAAATAGCTGGTGAAACAGAATCTATTAACCAAGCTATAAGTGATTTAGTTAAAATGATTGCCCTTGCCATATCATTTATCTACTTAATAATGGTTGCACAATTCCAATCATTATTATCACCATTTATAGTAATGTTTACTATACCTCTTGCATTTACTGGTGGTTTATTAGCATTAATTATAACAGGTCAAGAATTAAGTGTTATATCTATGTTAGGATTTTTAGTTCTTGCTGGTGTAGTTGTTAATAATGGTATAGTGTTTGTGGATTATGTTAATCAATTACGTATAAATGGATTAGGTAAAAAAGAAGCTATTGTAGAAGCCGGACGTACTCGTATAAGACCTATACTTATGACAGCTTTAACAACAATACTTGCCATGTCTACAATGGCTATGGGTGTTGGTATGGGTGCCGAAATGACTCAACCTTTAGCTATAGTTACTATAGGTGGTTTGACTTATGCTACACTATTAACATTATTCGTAGTACCTACTTTATACGATATATTCCATCGCCGTAAAGAATTAAGACAAATCATCATTGATGAGGAGGATTAATATATGGGAAGAAAATATGCAGAAAAAGAATTACTAATATTCGAAGCATTTAAAAAAATAATTATTGATAACAGCAATATTGAAAGTATTAAAGTATCTGATATCGCAAAAGGTGCAGGAATTGGAAAAGGTACAGTTTATGAATATTTTAAAAGTAAGGATGAAATTATAGCTAGATCAATAATTTATAATTTTAAAATAGAAATTAAAAATACTATTGAAACTATTAAAAGTGTCTCATCTTTTAAAGATCAGTGTGATCACCTATTTCATTATAGTATTAATAGTGGTAAGTTTATATTTCCGTCTTTAAGAATACTATATAATCATGTTGTACCTACAGAGTTAAATAGTATTATTTTAGAGGATTTTGAAGAAATATTAGATTTAAAATCTCAACTTTATAATTTATTAGATCTTGTGATTAATACAGGTATAAGTGAAAATATTATTAATAAAGATTTAGATAGAGATTACCAACGATATGTATTAATAAGCTCTTCAATGGGTATTCTCAATAGGATTAATGCAAGTTATTTTCAACAAATTAACTTGAGTGAAGATAAAACTATTGATACTCAGAAAAAATTTGCTTATACAATGATATTAAAATCCTTAGCTTAATATAAAAATACCCCTTAGGAATTGAAGTGAACCCTTTACACGGGAATAAATAAAACAACCTCTTTTGAAACATACTATATGTATGATTTTAAAGGAGGTTATTTTATTATGAGTACAAGAGTACACTACTCACCAGAAACAAATTATA
>NZ_JWHR01000003.1 GCF_000808015.1 Terrisporobacter othiniensis
CAATATAAGGTTTCTAAAAATGAATAAGTAAAGAAAATAAAGAAAATACCCCAATATATAGTATACACTTGAATAAAATTAACTATATTAAAAACTTAATAGAAGTAAATAAACCTTAGATGTATCAAAATTTATTTATTCATCATATAGTAATATATCTTGAACAAATGGAGGATATATTATGTGTGGAATTGTAGGATGGTCTAATCTTAAAAATAATATAAGAGATTACTCCAATATAATGGACAAAATGATTAATACACTAAAGTTGAGAGGACCTGATTCAGGAGGACTAAAAGTTTACGATCATACATTAATTGGTCATAGAAGACTTTCTATAGTTGACCCTACTGGAGGTCTTCAGCCAATGACTAAGAAAATAGGGGATAGAGAATATACCATTTGCTATAATGGTGAGCTTTACAATACTGAAGAAGTGAGAGCAGATTTGATTGCCAAAGGATATACTTTTGATTCTTATGGAGATACAGAAGTTCTGTTAACATCATATATTGAATATGGTAAAAACTGTGTTGATTATATCAATGGTATTTTTGCTTTTGGAATTTGGGATGAATATAATCGAGAAATGTTTTTATGCAGAGATCCGCTGGGTATAAAACCACTTTTTTATTCTTACAAAGATGGGAATTTAGTTTTCGCTTCAGAAATGAAAACTTTATTGATGCATCCATCTGTGGATTCCGTAGTAGATAAAGATGGTTTACTTGAGCTGATGTCTTTAGGCCCAGCAAGAAGTTTAGGAAGTGGAATATTTAGAGACATAAAAGAAGTACCACCTGCATTTTATCTAATTTTTAATGAGAAAGGTATTACTTTAAATGAGTATTGGGAGTTAGAAGTAAGGGAACATGAGGACGACTTAGATAAAACTAAAAAGTATGTAAGAGAGTTATTAGTTGAGGTAATTGAAAATCAACTAGTCAGTGATGTACCTGTTTGTGCTTTTTTATCAGGGGGACTTGATTCCAGTATAATTTCAAAAGTAGCATTTGATAAGTTTAAAAAAAATAATATGGAAACTTTAAATACTTTTTGTATTGACTACAAGGATAACGATAAGTATTTTAAAAAGGATATATTTCAACCTAATTCAGATTCGGACTATGTGGGGATAATGGTTGATTTTTTAGGGAGCAATCATCATAATGTGGTATTAGATAATGTGGACTTGGCACATGCACTAGATGATGCAACTATAGCAGCTGATTTACCGGGAATGGCTGATATAGACTCTTCACTGTATTTATTTGCAAAAGAAGTAAGAAAATATGCAACTGTTGCGCTATCTGGAGAGTGTGCCGACGAAGTATTTGGAGGATATCCATGGTTTACAAGAGAATATGACTCAATTGAAATCTTCCCTTGGGCTGATTCAATTGAATATAGAAAAAATATATTAAGAAATGATTTAAAATCTCTTCCTATTGAAGATTATACAAAGGGACTATGTAGAGATAGTATTAATAAAATTCCTAAATTGCCTGGAGAAAGTCATAATGATAGAATTATAAGAGAACTGTCTTATCTTAATATAAAATATCAGATGATTACCTTGATAAATAGAAAAGATAGAATGACAATGTCTAATAGTTTAGAAGGAAGAGTACCTTTTGCTGATAAGAGACTAGTTCAGTATGCTTTTAATTTACCAAAAGATATGAAGTTATTACATGGTAGAGAAAAAGGACTACTTCGTGAAGCTGTGAGAGGATTAGTGCCAGACGAGATTATAGATAGAAAGAAAAGTCCTTATCCAAAAACTCACAATCCAGAGTATACAAAGGAAGTAAGTACAATGCTAAGATTGATTTTAGCAGATAAAAAATCTCCTATTCATCAAATTGTAGATTTTGATTTTGTATCTAGATTGGTTGATACAGGAGGGGCATCTTTTGAACAACCTTGGTATGGACAATTAATGACAGGTCCACAGGTTATTGCTTATTTGATTCAGTTAAATAACTGGATGAAGTTTTATGATGTTAAATTAGATATATAGATAGGAAAAAGCCATTAATAGAAAAATTATTAATGGCTTTTTAAATTTATCTTAGAGAATTTTTTTATCAAATAATCTATAACCAGTTATAATTAAAGCTATGAAACAAAGTACAAAAGATACTAAAAATGCTATATGAATTCCATATAAAAATAAGTCATCTCTTCCTTCAATATAGCTTGTTACCTTGTACCCAGCCTGACTGCTCATAGCACTATATAGGATGGTAGTTGATAAAGAAAGACCTGTTACCATACCTAGGTTTCTAGCTAATGAATTTATACTACCTGCAATTCCTAGGTGATTTTTTGCAACAGATGACATGATTATTGAATTATTAGGTGATTGAAAAAGTGCCACACCAGTACCTGTTAAAAGAGTAAGTAGTATTAAAAAAGGAACTGTAGTTTTTATACCTATAAATACTAATAAAATTTGGGAAATACAGACTACTAAAAGCCCCACAAAAGTTAAACCTTCAGATCCAATTTTATCAGATAAAGCCCCACTAATTGGTGCAACAACAACCATTGCAATAGGAACACACATGAGTATAATTCCAGATAAAAAAGTAGAAAGTTTCAATGTATTTTGTAAATAAAATGGTATTAATGTATTCATAAATAAGTTTGATGAGAATATCAATACAGCACAAATTAATCCTAATGAGAAAGCTTTGCTATTAAAGATTGTCAAATCTATCAATGGATTTTTAGCTTGTTTTTCTCTAAGTATAAATCCAGCCAGGGCTATAATAGCTAAAATAAATAATCCTATTACAAAGGCAGTATTAAATCCTGTTACTTGTCCGATAAATATTCCCATAAACAGTGAAATTACACTTATATCGAATAAGATAAATCCTAAAAAATCTAAGTTTAAAGGTAACTCTTTTCTTTTTGATTTTGGAAAAACAAAGTAACCAAGAATAATAGCAAATATACCAATGGGAATATTAATTAAAAATATATAATGCCAAGTGAATTTTTGAAGAATGATTCCACCTATTCCTGGTCCTGCGATACTTCCAAGGGAAACAAAGCTTCCAAGAATACCAAGGCTTCTTCCACGCATTTCAGGGGGAAAGTTTTCTGTTATTATTCCATAGTTTGTAGCCATTGTCATACTAGCACCAATAGCTTGTATGATTCTTGATAGTAAAAGTAATTCTAGAGTAGGGCTTATTCCACAAAATAAAGATCCTAAAGTGAAAATAAAAGTTCCAATTTTAAAAATTTTCACTTTACCGATAGTATCGCTAATTTTTCCCCAGAAAATTAATAAGCAACAGATAGTAATCATATATAAAGATACTATCCACTCAGCATCACTCATATTTATGGATAAACTCTTTGACATGGTTGGCATTGCTATATTTACAATACTACCATCTAAAGTTGACATAAATGTGAATAAGCAAGTTGCAATTAAAATAAGCCACATATTATTTTGTTTACTTAGATTATTAGTATTTTGTGACATTTTATATCTCCTTCAACTAATTTTATATAGAAAGTTAATCATAATTATTATTACCATAAAAATAAAAATAAATTTTCTATTTAGTAGAAGTCAGAGAATTATTATTTACATAAATGTTTATCATATTTTAGATTAATTAAATTATTATAAGCATTCCAAACCTTAGTAGGCACTTTTTGTTCAATTTGAAACCCATTCTTACCATATAAATCAATTCTTTGTAAATCACCAACCATAATGCTAATAAACTCATCTTTAGAGATTTCACCATGAGAGTAAAAGTTACAGTAATCTTCATAACTATATTGAGGAGATGTAATAATAAAATCAATTTCTGGCCATTGCTTTTTTATAGTGGCAAAAGTACGTCTTTCTCTATAAGGTTTATCTACAATTAAAAAAGATGTAGGGTGTAAGTTTAATTTATTTAAAATTTCTTTAGTGTAACTTATATTTTCACCAGTATTAGAAGCTTTGCTTTCAATAATAATTTTAGTTTCAGGAACACCCATATTTATAGCTATTTGAGCAAATTTCTCCGCTTCAGTCATATTCCATAAACTTTTAGTAATTCTACCAAAACCGCCAGTGAATATAATTTTATCTCCATAGCCATTTAAGAAAAGGTTAGCGCATCTTATTGCTACATTTAAATCATGACTACCAAACCCTAAGATTACATCACATTTTTCTATATTTTCATTTAATTTATGATAATTCCATAATATTTTTCCATAATAATCTATATGCATAGTACCTCCATAGATCAAAGTTTTTAATTTAAGTATACAGTAAAAAGCTTTTAATAGTCATATATTATAAATTAAAAAATAGTAACAATTTTAGATAATAGGTAGCCTAAAATTATTACTATTTTTCTTTTAACATATTATATATTTTTTAAGTTTTTCATACTAAGATCTAAGTTTTTTACAGAATGAGTAAGAGCACCAACAGAGATACAATCAACACCAATCTCAGCAATAGATTTAATATTTTCCAATTTTACATTACCAGAAAACTCAATGATAGCTTTATCACCAATTATTTCAATTGCTTCTTTTGCCATATCTAGAGTCATATTATCAAGCATAATAATATCGGCTTTAGCTTCTATAGCTTCTTTCACCATATCTAAAGTTTCAGTTTCAACCTCAATTTTTCTAACAAAAGAAGAATTTTCTCTACAAAGTTTAACCGCGTTAGTAATACCACCAGCAGCTGCAATATGGTTATCTTTTAACATAACACCATCAGATAAATTAAATCTATGATTATGTCCACCACCAATTTTAACAGAATATTTTTCAAGAATCTTTAAATTTGGAGTAGTTTTTCTAGTATCTAATAATTTAGCATTAGTATGTTCAATTTCCTTAACATATTTATTAGTAAGTGTTGCAATACCACTCATTCTTTGTAATAAGTTCAGAGCAACACGTTCACCTTGAAGAATGAATCTAGTATTTCCTTTTATAAGAGCTATTTTATCACCTGGATAAATTTTATCTCCATCATTTTTAAGAAGAGTAACTTCCACATTGCCAAGAATTTTAAAAACTCTTTCAAAAACTTTAAGTCCTGCAATAATGCCTTCTTCTTTGCAAATTAAATCTATAGTAGAATTACTATTTTCACTAATTACAGAATTTGTACTTATATCTTCTCCAGGAATATCTTCCACAAGAGCATCTTTAATTATTTTATCTACTACTAAAAAATTAATCATCTATAACTCCACCTTTTTCTCTAATCGCTTTTACAACTAAAAGTCTATTTTCTTCTTCCACTTCATCCCTACTAGTATATATTTCATCAATATCAACTTTTGAAAGGTTAAAGCTATCTACGCAAGCATTTATTTCTTGAGCAGCTCTTTTAGAGAAAACAAGTCCCTCAAGCAAAGAGTTACTAGCAAGTCTGTTGGCACCATGAATTCCTGTACACGCAGTTTCACCAACAGCATATAAATTTTCCATAGAAGTTTTACTGTTTAAATCAACTTTAATACCACCCATAAAATAGTGTTGAGCAGGAGAAACTTTTATAGGTTCTTTTGTAATATCAGTTCCTTTTTCTAAACATTTATTATAAATAGTAGAGAAGCGTTTTTTTAGATATTCTGAATTTAGAAAACTAATATCAAGATATACATAAGGTGTATTAGTTTTTTTCATTTCTTTAAAAATAGCTTCAGATACAACATCTCTAGGTTGAAGCTCATCTATAAATCTTTCTCCATTAATATTGTAAAGTTTTCCACCTTCACCTCTCACAGACTCAGATATTAAAAACCTTCTTTCATCATCAGACTCATCATAAAAAGCCGTTGGATGAATTTGAATATAGTTTATATCTTTAAGTTCTATGTCATGTCTAAGAGCTACAGCTAAGCCATCGCCTCTAAGAATTCTTTGGCTGGTAGAATTCTTATATAAACCACCAATTCCGCCACAAGCCAGGACTACAAATTTTGCAAATACATTTATTTGTTCCTTATCTTTTAATAATATAGCGCCAATACACTTGCCATTTCTCTCTATTATATCAACAAGGAATGTATCCTCTGAAATCCTTAAGTTTTTACGCTCACAAGCATTTTTTACAAGAGTTTTTTCTACATTTTCTCCAGTGTTATCTTGCGTATGTATAATTCTATTAACACAATGAGCCCCTTCTTTTGTATAATCCCAATTACCCTCTTCGTCTTTATCAACATCAAGACCAAGAGATACTAGATAGTCTACGTTCTCAATAGACTCTTTAGTCAGAACTTCTACTGCTTGTACATCATTTTTATATCTACCAGCTTTTAGAGTATCTTCTGCAAAAAAAGGAACATCTTCAAAATCTCTAGCTACAGAAATTCCACCCTGTGCTAAAGAAGTATTAGTACAGTCTATTTTATCTTTTGAAACTACCATTACGTCCAAATCTTGACGAAGATTTAGAGCACAGTATAGTCCAGCTACACCAGATCCAACTATTAAAACGTCTACATATTTATTTTCCACAAAGAATCATCTCCCCTAATTTATGCATGTTTTCTAGAGATGTTAAAGCTTTTTCTGATATTTCTTTGTCTAGAACAACTTCATCTATTTTACCGCATAAAGCATCATAAACTTTTTCCAAAGAAGTTTTTTTCATATTAGGACAAATCATTTTTTCTGGGAAGTAAAACTTTTTATTAGGATTTCTTTTATTTAATTCATATAAGATGCCTTCTTCTGTGCAAATTATAAATTCATTATCTTCACATTTTGTAGCATAATTTATAATGCCACTTGTACTTCCTATGTAATCAGCCAAATCTCTAACTGGTTTATTGCATTCTGGATGAGCTAAAACTTTTACATTAGGATGTTCTTGTTTAGCTTTTAATACTTCTTCTGAAGTAAGTCTTTCATGAGTAGGACAGAAACCTTCCCATAGTATGAATTCTTTTTCTGGAAAAAATTCAGCTATGTAGCTACCTAAGTTTCTATCTGGTAAAAATAAAATCTCTTTATTAGGAACATTTTTTAAAATGTCTAAAGCACTAGATGAGGTAACAGAAACATCACAAAGGGCTTTAACTTCATAAGATGAATTTATATAACATACTTTAAAAGCATTTGGATATTTTTCTATCATTTCTTTTAAATCAGAAGCCTCGGCCATGTCAGCCATTGGACAACCAGCGTTAGTAGCAGGTAAGATGATAGTTTTTTGTGGAGATAAGATTTTAGCACTTTCTCCCATAAATTTTACTCCGCAGAATATAATTAATTCTTCTTCACAATCACGAGCGATTTTGCTTAAATAATATGAATCCCCAACATAATCAGCAATTTCTTGTATTTCATCAGGCTCATATAGATGAGCAAGTATTATAGCGTTTTTTTCTTTTTTTAACTTTAAAATATTATCTTTTAAAATATTCCTCATATTTTACACCCTTTTCTGTTATAATGTTTTTACAAGTGTATATACACTTGTAAAAACATTATAACACCACAATTATTACTACACAACAAAAAACAATTGTTAAAAACTTAATAAAATTTATTAAATTGAAATTTATATAATATATCTTGATGATATGTTGAAAAATAAGGATTAGAAATAACGTATTGATTTATATTAAAAATCTATATAGAATAGTAAAAAGATAGACAAACTAATTATTTAAGAAGAAGGTGTGTTATGAATAGCAATGAAAGAAGAGAAAAATTATTACATATACTAAAAACATCTAATAAGCCTGTTAAAGGTGTAGATTTAGCAAAAGAACTTAATGTAACAAGACAGATTGTGGTAAAGGACATTGCATTATTAAGAGCTTCTGGAATTGATATATTAGCTACATCTACTGGATATATAATATATAATATAAAAAATCAAGAATTTGAGATAAAATGTAAGAATCATAATAATAATGAGCATCTTTTGTTAGAATTGCAAACTATTATTGATTTAGGTGGAAAAGTAAAAGATGTTATAGTAGATCACCCTACATATGGAACTATAAAAGCCGATTTAAACCTTGCTTCAAACAGAGATCTCAAATCATTTATGGAAAATAGTAAGAAGAATGGATTTAAACAATTATCCAGCTTAACACAAGATTATCATGTTCATACAATAGAAGTACCAGATGAAAAAACTTTGGAAGAGATAAAAAAAGAATTAAAAGAATTAAATATATTAGTATAAGATTTAAAGTTACTAAGGGCATATCATTTTTGTTATGCCCTTTTAAATTTCAGCAAAATAAATTTTATATATTAATTACTTTATTATTTATGAAGAAAGTTAAGTAGTGATATATACTTAATAGGGGGGCAAAGGAGGAAATAGATGAGAACAGATTATTTAATAGCATTATTAGAAAAAACCAGTTTATTGGTAATGTTATTTTTACTAATAAGTAAACTAAATATATTTAAAAGTATTTTTGAAAAAGAAAAATATACTAAAAAAGATTTAGCTATAATATCTACAATATTTACATTATTGGCAATAATGGCAACATACAATGGAATTTATTATAAAGGTTCAATAGTAAATACAAGAATAATTTCTATAGTTTCTGGAGGTGTATTATTTGGACCTGTTGTTAGTATTCCTGCAGGGTTTATTGCAGGAGCGCATAGATATTTTATTGATCCAGTGGGTATGACATCTTTACCTTGTTTTATATCAAGTGCTATTGCAGGAATATTATCTGGTATTGCCCATAAAAAAATTCCAAAATCATCAAGAGCTTTCTGGGGAATTTTAGTAGGTATGATTTCAGAAAATATAACAATATTTTTGATATATTTTATTTCAAAACCAACAAATTTAGCCGTTGATATTATACAGGCAATATATTTGCCACTTATCGTTGGACAATTGGGTATAGGGCTTATGGTATCTATTGTCCAGGGAATAGAAAGAGACAAAAAAGAGATCGAAGAAAGAAAAAAGGCAGAAATTACATCACTTCAAAGACAGATTAATCCCCACTTTATATTTAATGCGTTAAATACCATAGCATCATTTATAAGATTTGATCCTCAAAAAGCAAGAGAGCTTATAATAAGCTTATCAACTTATCTTAGACATAATTTGGAATTTAATGACAAACCCATAAGTATAAAAAAAGAAATAACTCAGGTTAAGTCCTTTGTAGATATAGAAAAAGCAAGATTTGGTGAAAGGTTAAAGGTTATTTATGATATTGATGATGTAGATGTAAAAATACCAAGTTTAATTATTCAACCTCTAGTTGAAAATGCTATTATTCATGGAATTTTAAGTAAAGACAAAAGTAAAAGTGGACAAGTAATTGTTTCAATTAAAGATTTGGGAGATAGGGTTAAAGTATCTGTCAGAGATGATGGTGTGGGAATAGATGAAAAAATCATAGAGGATTTATATTTGGGGAATATGCCTGAAAATAAAATAGGACTTTATAATGTGCATTTAAGATTAAAACTATATTATTATAAGGGATTAGATATAAAAAAATTAGACAATGGAACTTTAATTGAATTTTATGTGGGGAGGTAAAATATGAAAGTTATTATAGTTGATGATGAATATCCAGCAAGAAAAGAATTAAGATATTTTATAGAAAATTATACAGATATGGACATTATAGGTGAATTTGATAATGGTTTAGATGTACTTAATTTTATACAAGAAAATACATTAGATGCTATATTTTTAGATATTAACATTCCTAAATTAGATGGAATGCTTTTAGCAAAAACAATAGATAAATTTGAAAAAAGACCTAAAATAATTTTTATAACTGCTTACGATGATTATGCTGTGGAAGCATTTAATTTAGAAATCTTTGACTATATTTTAAAGCCATACTCAGATGAAAGAATTATTTCTATGCTACATAGATTAAAAGATACTTCTGATAAAAAAAATAATGAAGATAAAGCAGAGTACCAAAAGATGAGAAATAAAATAAGCCTTTGGAAAGATGATAAAATACATATTGTCGATGTGAATGATATTTATTATTGTGAAGCAAGGGAAAGATATACTCATATTTTTACTAAAGATGAAGAATATGAAATTAGAGAAGGTATATCAGAAGTAGAGAAAACAATAAACTATAATATTTTTTTTAGAAGTCATAGATCTTATTTAGTAAATTTAGAAAAAATAGAAGAAATAATACCTTGGTTTAATAATACGTATATTTTAAAACTAAACAAAGGAAAATACGAGATAACAGTAAGTAGGAGTAGAGTTAAGTTATTTAGGCAACTTATGAATATATAAATGCAACTCATGTATAGATTATGACCTTTCGTACATAAGAAATCATTTTCCTGAATAAGAAGACTATCATATTGGTGTAGGGATAAAGAACTTATAAATATAAATAAATATAAACAAGTCTCTACAAAAAATATATAAGGGGGAAGGAATTATGATTACTTTTTTTAGTGCAATAGTTATTTTAATCTTAGGTTATTTCTTATACGGAAGATTTGTAGAAAGAACATTTGGAATCGACGATTCATTACAAACTCCAGCATTAGCTTTAGAAGATGGAGTTGACTACGTTCCAATGAACTGGAAGAAAATCTTTCTTATTCAATTTTTAAACATAGCTGGACTTGGTCCAATATTCGGTGCAATACAAGGAGCATTGTTTGGACCTTCAGCATTTTTATGGATAGTATTTGGAACAATATTTGCAGGTGGTGTTCATGACTTTTTATCAGGTTATTTATCACTTAAAAACAAAGGTGTATCAGCATCAGAGCTTGTTGGTATATATCTAGGCGAAAATGCAAGAAAAATTATGGTAGTATTTAGTGTAGTTTTATTAGTTCTTGTAGGAGTTGTATTTGTAACAGGACCAGCAGGATTATTAAATAGTTTAACTAAAGTAGATACACAAATTTGGGTAGTAGTAATATTTGCTTATTATATAATTGCTACAGTATTACCTATAGATAAAGTAATAGGTAAAATTTATCCTCTATTTGGTGCAGCGCTTATACTAATGGCAGTTGGTATAGCTGGAGGATTATTTGTAAAAGGTTATTCTATACCAGAGTTAACATTAACAAACTTCCACCCAGATGGAAAATCAATATTCCCATATTTATTTATAACAATAGCTTGTGGTGCAATATCAGGTTTCCATGCTACACAATCACCTTTAATGGCTAGATGTGTTGAGCATGAAAGGGAAATAAGACCAGTATTTTATGGTTCAATGGTAGCAGAAGGTATAATAGCATTAATATGGGCAGCAGCAGCTATGGCATTCTTCCATGGTGAACCACAATTACAAGCGTTATATGGATCAACTCCAGCAGTTGGTGTTCAACAAATGTCAGTGGAACTACTTGGACCAGTAGGTGCAGCCCTTGCAATATTAGGAGTTGTAGCATGTCCAATAACTTCTGGGGATACAGCTTTTAGAAGTGCAAGACTTACAATAGCTGATTCATTTAGTATAAAACAAGAGTCAATGAAAAATAGATTTATGATAGCAATACCTTTATTTGCAGTAGGTATAGCTCTTACATTTATAGATTTCAATATTATATGGAGATATTTTGCATGGTCAAACCAAACATTAGCAATGATAATGTTATGGACAGGCTCAATGTTCTTACTTAAATCTAATAAAAATTACTTTATAACTGCTATACCAGCAATATTTATGACAGTAGTAACATTTAGCTATATAATGCAAGCACCAGAAGGATTTAAATTATCACCAGAAGTAGGTAATGGAATAGGTTTAGTTGCAGGTTTAATTTTAGCAGTTTTATTCTTTAATAAAGTAAGAAAAGTAAAATCTGAAAGCAATAAAGAACACATAGCTTAATAGATACAAATTAATATATAAAACCCCGCTATAAAATAAGTATTAAAATAAACTACTTGTCATAAATCAGGTAGTTTATTTTTTAACTAAGCGTACTTACTCATTACATTATATCAAATATTATTTCTTTATTTTTTATGGTGGATTTAGAGTTAGATAAATTTTATAATGTATATGTATGAATGACATATGTCATGTAACTTAATAATATTAGTATGATAAAGTATAATTAACATATATATACAGGAGAGTAGTTATGAATAAAATTAATCAAACAATTGAATTTATAAAAGAAATAGAGGGATTAAAATCAGTAACAAGAACTGCTTGGACAAAAACTGGTCGTAGAGAATCTACAGCAGAGCATTCTTGGAGATTAGCAATGTTGTTAATGGTCTTAGAAGAGGACTTTAAAGATGTTGATATTAATAAAGCAATAAAGATGAGCTTAGTTCATGATTTGGGTGAACTTTATGATGGTGATATATCAGCAAAACTTCAAAGTTCAGATGATAATAAATCACATATGGAAGAAAAAGCCATGAGAAGAATGTTAACAACACTACCAGAAAGTTTGGGTGGAAAAATATATGATTTATGGAAAGAATATAATGAGTGTTCTACAAAAGAAGCTAATCTTGTAAAAGCTATGGATAAACTTGAAACTATAGTTCAACACAATCAAGGGAAAAATCCTGATGATTTTGATTATGAATTTAATTTGCAATATGGATTACAATATTTTGAAGATAATGGAAAACTTAAATTAATGAGGAATATAATTGATGAAGATACAAAGCTTAGTATAAAGTCAAAATATTAAATAAGTTTTAAAATTATTTAAAAGTTGCTAAATAATCATAGCAACTTTTTTGTTTTTAGAGTAATAGAAAGTCTTATGAGTAAAATTAACAAATATAACAACAGGTATTATAAAAAGGTTTTATTTGTTTCATTTGATTTATAAGTTAGTAGAAACAGTGCATTAGTATGCTTACTATAAGTAATCAACTTTTGAATGATTATCTGGAAAGTAGGTAGATAGAATGAGTGAGATTGACAGTAGCCATAATTATATATAAGATAAAATTAAGAGTATATAATAAATTATACTTGTATTATTATCTAGGAGGTTACAATCTGGAGGGGATAAAATAATCACAATTATTAATGGTTGAGGATTTAATATGGAGGAGGTTATAGAATGAACAATTCAAAAAAATTTTTTATATGCAGTATTTGTGGAAATTTAATAGAAATGATAGACCATAAAGGACCTAAAGTAGTATGTTGTGGTAAAACCATGAATGAGCTAGTGGCAAATACAACAGAAGCTTCAGTAGAAAAACATATACCAGTATTAAATATAAATGAAAACAAAGTAAAAGTACAAGTTGGAAGCACATTACATCCTATGATACAAGAGCATCATATAAGTTGGATATATCTGTTAACTACACAAGGTGTGCAACGTAAACATTTAGAGATAGATAGTGATCCAATTATAGAATTTACTTTAAATGAAGATGATAAAGTATTAGAAGCATATGCTTATTGTAATCTTCATGGATTATGGAAAGTAGAATTATAGATAAAAACATAAGTAAGTTATATAAAATATAAGAGAATTGTAGATGAAGAACTCTAGTAATTAGAGTTCTTTTTTATTTATACGAAAGTATGTTGTAGGCTTCCTGTGTACTTATTGTTTCTACGAAGACTTACATTTAATTAATTATAAAAAATAAGAAACATAGTGGTATAAGGCATTTTTAGCTTGATTACGATATCAAAGTACAAGAGTAATATAAACCGATGTTAATAGTAACTATATTATATATATTTAATATAGTTACTATTTTTTATTATTAACATATTATAAGAAAAAACATATTATATTTATATATATACCTTGACAGGCGAAGTATATAAAGTTACTATAATGGTAAAATGAGGAAAAAGGAGATGCTATTCTTGTCAATTACATCAGATTTGCTAAGGGGACATACAGACACCATAATATTAAATGAACTTATAAAAGGTGATAGTTATGGATATGCCATTAATAAAGTAATAAAAGAAAAAACAAATAATCTTTATGAATTAAAAGAAGCTACATTATACTCAGCATTTAGAAGATTAGAAAAAGCTGAGTTAATTACATCGTATTGGGGAAATGAAGGAATAGGAGCTAGAAGAAGATATTATTCAATCACTGAAATGGGAAGACAAATTTATGAACAAAATAAGTTAGATTGGGAAGAAGCTAAAAAAATAATTGATAGTTTAATTTAAGGAGGATAGTATATCATGATTGGAAATTATGAAGGAAAAATAAAAGAATATGTAAATGATTTGTTTGAGAATACTCCAAAAACAAGAAAGTCTGAGGAGTTTAAGGAAGAGCTTTTAGCGAACTTATTAGATAAATATTATGATTTATTGGAAAGTAATATGGATGATGAAAACGCGTATAATAAAGTAATTTCAAATATAGGAAGTATTGATGAATTATTTGATAAAGATCCAGTGCAAATTACAAAGGAAAGCTGGGATAAGAAAAAAAATGCAAAAATTACAGCAATAGCAGTAATGATGTATATATTATGCCCTGTAAGTGTAATAGTTTTTGGAGAAGTTGGATTTGAAACTTTAGGAATTGTAGTAATGTTTTTATTAATAGCATGTGCTACAGGGCTTTTAATTTATAACAATATGACAAAGCCACAATATTTAAAACAAGATGATACTTTAGTAGAGGACTTTAAAGAATGGAAAAGTACAACTAATAAAAGTAGAAGAGTAAGAAAATCCATTGAAAGTGCTATGTGGGCAATAATTACAGCAATATATTTATTAATAAGTTTTACAACAGGTGCATGGCATATAACGTGGGTAATGTTTATAATAGGTGCAGTTATAGAAAAAGTAATAAGAGCTTATTTTGAATATAAGGAGATAGATTAATGAATGATAAGAATTGGATTAAATTTAGGATGATTGCTTGGTCTATTGTTGCAATTTTGTTGGCTGTAGTATTAGCAATAGGCATAAAAGGATGGGGAGGAAGTACATTTTCAGGTAATATTTTTACTAGAGGATTTACACTTTCTAATATGAAAGTGGTAAAAGAATTAAAATTTGATGATATAGATGATATAAAAAATATAAAAACAGATTTTAATACTAGTAATTTAGTTATTACTGAAAATGATGAAGAGAATATAAAAGTAATTGTAAAGTCTAACAAAAAATTGAAAAATAAAAAATATATAAATGCAGAAGTTAGATCACAGACTTTAAATATTGGAGATTTTAACAATAAATCAAGTAGAAATATATTTGGAATATTTAACGGATATTATTTAGAAGTTGAAATGAAAATTCCAAAGTCATATAAGGAAAATATAACCATTAATAATAGAGTCGGTGATATAACTTTTAATTCAGATTTAAATCTGAATAAACTAGATATTAATATTAAAACAGGTGACATCGATGGAAATCAAAAAATAAATTCAAAGAAAATTACTATAGACAGTAAGGTAGGAGATGTTGATTTTAATTCATTAGAAGGAAAAGAGATAGTTATAGATTGTAAAACAGGAGATATTGATATATTAAAATTTAGTGGAAAAGGAAATATAGAATCTAAAGTTGGAGATATTTCTTGTGATATAGAAGATTTAAAGGGTGATTTTAGTATTAAGTCAAAAGTTGGAGATATAGACTTATATATAAATAGAGATTTAAGTTTTAATTTTGAGGGAAACAAAAGTTTTGGTGAAATAGATACAGGTTTAAAATTTAGTAATGTATCACAATCATCAGACTACTTTTTAGGACAGTATGGCGATAATCCAATAAGTCAAATAACAGCAAATGTAAAAACTGGAGATATAAGTATTAATGATTAGCAAAGAAAGAAGGATTAAACTCCTTCTTTTTTACATTAAAGGAAATTTAGATTTTATATATCAATTTAAGATTACTTTAAGATAAGAATGATACTATTTTTCATAAGAAGAAAGACTTTTATAGAGGAGGGAACCTATGAATAAAAAATTAATATCAATATTATCAGTCTTTTCATTATGTGTAAGTATGACGGCATGTTCAAATAAAAGTGATAATACATCTAAAGAAAGTACAAGTAGCAGAACAAATGCTAGTACAGCGACCAACGAAAATGCAACAACATTATTAAGTCAATCAAGTGAAGAAGTGGAAACAATAGAGGATATAGATACCTATATAAAACTAATTGATAATAATACTACAGTGGATGGTAGTGGTATAAAAGTTGATGGAAATATTATTACTATAAATACGGCAGGAACTTATAGCATTAGTGGAAAATTAAGTGATGGACAGATTATAGTAAATACAGATAAAGAGAAGAAGACATATATTCTTTTAGATGGTGTGGATATTACTTGTAAAAATAGCTCACCAATTCAAATATTAAGTTCAAAAAAGACAGTATTTGCTCTAGGAGAAAATAGTGAAAATAAAATCACAGATAGTGAATCATATGATGAATCAGAAAATAATCCGGATGCAGCAATATTTAGTAAAGAAGACCTTACTTTTATAGGAAATGGATCATTGGAGGTTAATGCTAATTACGATAAAGGTATTGTCAGTAAAGATGATTTAATGATAGAAAGTGGGAAAATAAGTGTTAAATCCGTAGGAGATGGAATCAAAGGAAAAGACTCTGTTGTAGTTAGAGGTGGAACGTTAACTATAGATTCTGGTGGAGATGGTATACAAGCATATAACGCAGAGGAAGAAGACAAAGGTTATGTTTCCTTAGAAGGAGGAACAATAAAAATTACAGCAGATCAAGACGGTGTACAAGCTGAAACTAACTTATTAATAGCAGGTGGAAATATAGAAATTTCAACTGGTGGAGGTAGTGCAAATAGTAGTAACAAAGATGGATGGGGACAATGGGGTGGTCAGCAACCAGTAAGACCTGGTGAGCCTATTCAAAACAATACATCTACTGAAAATACAGAAGACAGTACTAGTGCAAAAGCAATTAAAGCAAGTTCTATAATACAATTAGATGATGGAAAAATTAATATAGATTCTTCTGATGACTCAATTCACTCTAACGATAAATTATTAATTAATAATGGTGAAATAGAAATATCTTCAGGAGATGACGGATTACATGCAGATGCTGAGTTAGAGATAAACGGAGGAATTTTAAATATAAATAAGTCTTATGAAGGCATAGAAGGCACAGATATAACTATAAATGATGGAAATATACACGTGGTAGCTAGCGATGATGGTCTGAATGCAGCCGGTGGAGCAGATGGATCATCCACAAATGGAAGACCAGGACAAAATGGTATGCAGTCAACAACGAGTGGAACAGCATCAATAAATGGTGGATACTTAGTTATAGATGCTGATGGAGATGGTTTAGACGCTAATGGGAACTTTACAATTACAGGAGGAACTGCTATAGTAAATGGTCCTACTAATGGGGGTAATGGAGCACTAGACTATGATGGTGAGTTTAACATGAGTGGAGGAACTTTAATTGCAGCAGGAAGTTTAGGAATGGTTCAAACTCCAAGTTCTTCATCTAAACTAAATACTATAAACATAAGCTTAACCTCTCAAGAAGCAAATACTTTAATAAGGGTAGAGTCAGAAGAAGATGATGATGTGGTTACTTTTGCACCTACTAAAATTTACTCATCAGTAGTTATATGCACCTCAAATATAAAATCAAATGAAACATATAAAGTCTATATAGGGGGATCTTGTAGCGGAGAAGAAAAAGATGGATTATATTCAGGAGGAAGCTATACTAAAGGAAGTGAAGTAGGAAGTAGTAAAATTTCAGAGGTTATAACGAACATAACTCAAGATGGTGCATCAAGTAATGATAACAGGACTCAACCTGGAAAAGGTGGTGGAGGAAGAGGCAATGGAATGACATTACCAAATCAACCAGATAACAATGAAAGTACACAACCCAATAATAATGATAGTATGGAAAGTATATAAAAATTATATTTAGAAAAGAACAGATTGCCTAAGGAAACTTCTAAGTTAGGTAATCTTTTTTGTTTACAAATATGTATTTTAACGAAGTGATTAATAAATAATCAAAATATTGTAATATATTGTAAATATATAAATTAAAACTACTATGATAAAATTTAAATAATTACAATATTTGGGGGACATTAGAATGGAATCTATTTATAAGTTTATAGAATACATAAATGAAAGTAACATATTAAGCATGGGATTGCTGATATTTGCAATATTATATTTAATATATTTATATAACAAAAAAGAAGAAATTGAAAATTACTTAGGACTAAAGCTGATAGGGTTTTATTTATTAGGTGCATTTACTTTTAATTTTAAATTTGAAAGTTTTACTGCTATAATTCCTATAGGCATTATTATATATTTAGCTTTTATGAAAAACAAAGAAAGAGTAAATTGTGTGATAAAGAAAAAAGCAAGTATTATGGGGCTTATTATACTTTGTGTAGGTGTGCTAAATTCAATAATATATAATAATGTAGAATATAGAGATAGAAATATACCTATAAAAAATATAAGTATTAAAAGTTTAAGAAGTGATTATGAAGTTATAAAAAAAGAACTAAGTATAGATGATTTAGCTAGTGTAGAATCCCTTGATTTAGAATACAATAAAAATAATAAAATAAGGAGATTATCTTATACTATAAAAGATCAAAATAATAAAACTTATTTTATATCAACAAACGGCAAAAGCTACAGTATAAATACAAGCAAAACATATGAAAGTGAAGATGAGACTTTTATGTTTAGTTCAATGGGATATTATAATATGGATATTGAAACACTTTTAGATGTAATGAGTAATACAAAGTTTAAAAAATATGAAAATACATCTTATTACACTGCTATTTATAAAAATGAAGAAAATTATTATGAAAATGATAAAAATTTATATATTGTAGACTTGGCTAATTATTCAACAAAAAAACTAAATTCAAAATATCCCATATATGATGCAGTTGATATAAGTCATATGCCTATGGAGCAAGTAAGTGAGGGCTCATGGACAAGTACGAAAACAGATACTTATTTAATGAGATACAATATAGATGAAGAGTTAGATGAGTAGGATTGATAATTAAATTACTAAAAAAGACTGTATACAAATTATATACAGTCTTTTTATATGAAAAGGATTTATAATTTATGGATAAATCGTAAATTTCAACCTATTAAGATGGTTGATTGAGAGAAAATGATGTTTTTACTGTGGAAAAAGTGGTAAATCTACTGTAAAAGTAGCATCTTTATTTAAATTACTAGAAGCATAAATTTTTCCTTTATGCTGGGTAACAATAGATTTTGCAATAGATAGACCAAGTCCATATCCACCAGTTTCTCTATCTCTAGAATCATCAGCCCTATAAAACCTTTCAAAGATTTTATTTAATTTATCTTTGGGAATCCCTTCTCCAGTATTTTTAATAATTAACCTAGATTTAGACTTATCTGTAACTAAGTTGACAGATATACAACCTTCTTTATTTGTATATTTTACGGCATTATCCATAAGAATATTAAACAATTTTTTTATACTTTCTTCATTAGCATTTATCATTATATTTTTATTAATATTAGTATTCAATGTAATTTTATTTTCAAATATAACAGCATCAAAGGTTAAGAGCATACTTTCTATCATATTACTAAGATTTATTGGAGAAAATATCAATTTATTTTTTTCCACATCTAACTTTGCAAGAGATAACATTTCATTTACTAGTTCAGACATTCTATCTGATTGAGAATCAATATATTTAATCCATTTAGACTGATTTCTTATAGTATCTTCAGGATTACTAAGCAATAATGAAGTATTTGTTTTAATTATGGTCAAAGGTGTTTTTAATTCATGAGAAGCATCTGCAATAAATTGTTTTTGTCTATTAAATGTCTCTTTAATAGGCTCAATACTTTTATTAGTAAGATAAATACTTATTATTAAAAGAAAAATAAGACTTATTGATCCGGCCAAAACAAAAATCTGAATTAATCTTATTTTTAAGCTCTCTTCTGAAGTAATATTCAAAAGTACAATCTTTGAAAAAAACCTGAAACTCCTTTTTTCATACTTATAGATATAATCATCTATTTTAATTTTACCATTATTCTTATTACTTTCATAAATAGTATTTATAGCGTTTTGCAATTTCACAGTAGTCATATCATAATTTAGGTGGACAAAATAATTTGTAATATTTCCACTATTATCAAGCTCAACTACAATATTGCCACTATTAGGCTTTTGTTTTGGACTATTATTCATAAGAGAATCAATATTCATATTTGTTTCTCTATTAATGCTGTGGTTAGTCATAAAATAAAGAAAACTAAAAATACTTATAAAAACTATAGTGAGCAAAGTCATATTGATTAAAATAAATCTGGTTTTTAGCTTTTTAAACATTATTATTTCTCCAGTTTATATCCGGCTCTTCTTATAGTAGTGATTTTTACAGAAGAGTTAATAAAAGTAAGCTTTTTTCTCAGAAAAGAGATATAAACTTCTATATTGTTATATTCAACATCAGAATCAAATCCCCAAAGTTTAGTTATTAAATCGTCTTTGCTTACAATATTTTTAGGTCTTTGCATAAAATAGTTTAATATTTCAAACTCTTTTTGAGTAAGAGTTACTGCAGAATCTCTACAGCTTAAATCATAATTAGATAGATTTAAATTGATATCGCCATAAGTTAACAAGCTATCATTTATAACTTCACCTTTTCTTCGCGATATTGCCCTAAGTCTTGCTAGTAATTCTTTTGGCTCAAAGGGTTTTGGTAAGTAATCATCAGCACCTAAATCAAGACCCGTTACTTTATCATCAACAGAATCTTTCGCGGTTAATAAGAGTATAGGGGTAGATATACTTTCTTTTCGCAGTTTTTGTAAAATTTCTAGACCGTTTAATTTAGGAAGCATTATATCTAAAATAATGACATCATAAATATCTGTTAGAGCATATTCTAGTCCATTATCTCCATCATAAACTGCATCTACGCTATATTTATTATTAATTAATATTTGGCTTAAAGCTTCAGAAAGTTGCTTTTCATCTTCTACTAATAAAAGTTTCAATATGTTATCCTCCAAACTGCTTCAACTTCATGAAGTAAATTTGAGCAATGGAATTATCCTAAGTAGTAATGAGGATATATCATTGACAATATGCTTCTCAATTTTGGCGACATGAGCTAAGCGAATTTTTTTATTATTTTATTATACAATAAAGCCCCTTAAAAAGACTTAAGGGGAAGTAAATTAATTATCACCATAGTTAGTATTAGCAAGAGTAAGAGTAATGTTTAAGTTACCATTTCTACATCTTAACTCGTCCATAAAAGATTTTTGATTTGAATTGGCTTTTAAACTTATTGTATAAGTCAGCTCAAATAAAGAACCAAAGTCCCTAGTTCTAACTCTTTGTATACTATAAGAATTAGTGTAGTTATCTAATACTTCTTCGAATACACCTTCATAATTTAGGTTTTCTGGAATAGTAATTTTAAGTTGCATTGTTTTATTTTTAGGCTCTGCAAATTTGGTCATATGTAATCCAATCATTACAGCAGATAAAATTAAAGTAAATAAAACAGCATAAGTAATATATCCCATACCACAAGTAAGCCCAATTGCTAAAGTAAAGAATATATATGCAATATCCTTTGGATCTCCTGGGGCACTCCTAAAACGAATTATGGAAAATGCTCCAGCTAAAGAGAAGGCTCTAGCTACATTGTTGCCAACTAATAGGATAATTATAGATATTATTACAGGCAACATAATTAAGGTTGTACTAAATCCAGAATTAAAATTATCTTTTTCATGTGTTTTCATATAAACTACACTTATTAAAATTCCTAGTATAATAGATGTACCTATTACTAGTAGAGAATTAATAAGAGTAAATGATTCTCCTGTTGTTGAGGATATTATTGTTTCTAACATATTTCAGCTCCTATTTTTATTTCATTATTTTCTTTATTATTTAAACAATATTTCATAAATTCATTTCCATACTTTGAAAAATGAGTTGGATAAATTTCAAGTTCAGATAAAACTTTTGTAAACCATAAAGGTATGGCACCTAATATCTTTACTTCCATAAGATATTTTCCATCTCCAACGACATCTTTACCAAAACTTCCTTCTTCTAAAAGTAGATGATTTCTTCTAGTCAAAACTCTTGAATCAAATGTTACTCTAAAATCAGGATTATCCTTACAGAAAAAAGCATTTCTTTCATAAGATATAAATACAGTAGGATATACTTTTGTTTTACTAATATAGTATTCTATTTCATGAAGTACTTGTTTATCCATATAATCTTTAACCACAGGTCTTTTATTGTTATAAAGAAATTCATAAGCTTCACCTAAGGACAGAGAAAGTCTTCGCTTGCTAACAATACCCTTGATTTTTTTCTTTAATTCTAAGAATACTCTATCATTAGCATTAGTTGGTATCGTATAGCTTCTTAGTCTGAGTTTTTCTTTATAATATGGTTTTGATATGGAATGTCTTATTACATCGCTATTTTCAGTATCATAATAGATATTATAGATACTGTAAGTTCTATTGTTTTGACAAAATTTATCAGGATTCATATAATCCAGAAGTTTTGGAATTAATTCATTATATTGATTTTCTGTTATTAAAAACTTTTTCTCATAACGTTTAAAGGACTTTATTGCCATATTTTTCACCTCTTTTATCAATTGTTTTACACCATGAGTATAATAATTTAACCTTAAAATAATCTTAAAGAAAATCTGTTAATACATTTTTATAAAAATCAAACTTTTTATAGAATATTTACAAAAATTGGTATAGAATTAAAGTGAAAGAATAATAAAAAATATTTTAGGTTCTTTAAAGATTAATAGGGAAAGAGGTGAGAACCCTCTACAGCCCCCGTTACTGTAATGTGGACGAAACTCAACAAACCACTGTAAAAAAGTTACGAATGGAATTTGAGCAACGGATTTGACTAAAATTGCATGGCGCCGACGTAGTCGTTTAAAGCATTAGCAAAGTCATATCGTTGGTAATATGAACGTAGTGAATTTTTTATGGGAAGGTGAGGAGTAGGATGAAGCTAAGTCAGGAGACCTGCCTAGAGTATAAAAAGAAATTTCTTCGGGGTGAAGGAAGTATCTTATTAGAAAACATTTTATGTTGGAAATTAAGAGATACGAGCCTAGCCTTTCGGTTAGGCTTTTTTTAATTATCAACTAATTAAGTAAGCAAAATATTTAGTTACAACAAGAAATCTTAGTTAAATGAATTAAAATAATAAGATATACACCCTAAAAATAATTAAAAGGGAGATGTATGTAGTATGAAAAAAAGTAATGTAAAATGGTCATTAATAGCAGCATTTATGTTAATGACTACACCAGTAATCTCAAATGCAATGCACATTATGGAAGGCTTTTTACCAGTAAACTGGGCAATAATTTGGTGGGTAATATTTATACCTTTCTTTATAGTAGGACTTAAAAATATTACTAAAATAGTAAAAGAGCAACCTAAAAAGAAATTATTATTAGCTCTTTGTGGAGCTTTCGTTTTTGTATTATCAGCATTAAAAATTCCATCAGTTACAGGTAGTTGTTCGCATCCAACGGGTGTAGGCCTTGCAGCAATATTATTCGGACCTAGTGCAACTGTAGTTTTAGGGACAATAGTATTATTATTCCAAGCCTTATTATTGGCGCATGGTGGAATTACAACTTTAGGAGCAAATGCTTTTTCCATGGCAATTGTAGGACCATTAGTTTCTTTTGGAATATGGAAATTATGTAAAGATAAAATAGATAAAAAAATGGCAGTATTTTTAGCAGCAGCTTTAGGAGATTTGTTAACATATACTGTAACATCTTTCCAACTAGGTTTTGCTTTCCCAGATCCAGCAGGTGGATTTATGGTATCAGCAGTAAAATTCTTAGGAGTGTTCTTTATTACTCAAGTACCTATAGCAATAGCAGAAGGATTACTTACAGTTATAGTTTATAACTTTATAACTGAAAATGAAGAAAGAGAGGTGTTAGCATAATGCAAAGTTCAACAAGAAAAAAATCAAGTAGTATTAAATTAACAATCACTTTACTTCTTTTAGTTTTAGCTATAATTATTGTCCCATTAATAACTCAAAAAGGAGCAGAGTTTGGTGGAGCAGATGGAGAGGCTGAAGGTGTAATAACTGAAATAAATCCAGAGTATGAACCATGGTTTAGCAGTATAATAGAGCCTGCAAGTGGAGAGATTGAAAGTTTATTATTTGCATCTCAAGCTGCATTTGGAGCAGGAATAATAGGATATTATATTGGAACTACTAGAACTAAGAAAAAGATGAGAGATGAATTATTAAATGATAATAGATGATTATGCTTATAAAAATAAGTTATCTAAAGTAAATCCAAATATGAAATTTGCCATAGGTATGTTGTTACTAATTTTATCTTTAATTAATCCTTATAATTATATATCCTTAATTATTATAGCAATAATGAGTTTGGTTATAGTTGGGATTGCAAAGATTGAATTAAAAGATTATATTCATTTTATTAAAATTCCCCTAGTATTTTTAATTATCAGTATAATTATGATACTTCTGACTTTTTCTAAAGATAAAGAAGTCTTATTATACAGTATAAAAATAGGAAGTTTATATATAGGTGTTTCAAATGAATCTATAATATCATCAACACATTTATTCTTTAGAGCATTATCATGTTTGACTTGCATTTATTTTATAATGCTTACAACACCTTTTAATCAATTAATATTTGTATTCAAAAAACTACATTTACCAGACATAGTTTTAGAAATTTCCATGCTAATGTATAGGTTTATATTTATATTTATGGAGGAAGTTGCAGATATAAGAAAATCTCAAGAACTTAGGTTTGGATATATAAATTTAAAGAATGGATACAATTCTTTTGGATTATTAGTAAATATGTTATTTAAAAGAATGATGATAAGATATGATGAAATGAGTATAGCTCTAGACATGAAATTATACGATGGAACATTTTACATAGTAGAACAATAAAATAGTAAAATAATAAAAAAATTTGAGCAACGGGATAAGTCTGAAGCGGTAGCGAAGACTTAGATGTTGGTGACATGAAGTGGAGCGCCTACGCAGTGGCTTAAGCGAATCGAATTCTTTATATTGTAGAGGAAGATTAATAATGTTTAAAATAAATAATTTAACATATAAATATGACAAAAATAGAAAAGCCTTAGATAATATAACTATGGATTTTGATAGAGGAGATATTATTGGAATCATTGGATCGAATGGTTCAGGAAAGTCTACATTATTTAATAACTTAATGGGGATTTTAAAAGCTACACAAGGAGAAATACTTTATAAAAATAACCAGCTGAAATATGACAAAAAAAGTTTATATAATTTAAGAAAAGAGGTTGGTATAGTATTTCAAGACCCAGAAAAACAGATATTTTATTCAATGGTGTACGATGATTTAGCATTTGCCCTTAGGAATATTGGTATGGATGAAAAAACTATAAGAATAAGAATAAATAAAGCATTAGAATCAGTTAATGGAAAAGATTTTATTGACAGGCCAGTACATAGCTTAAGCTTTGGTCAGAAAAAAAGAGTAGCAATCGCATCAGTAATAGCTATGGAAAATAACCTTGTTTTACTAGATGAACCAACAGCAGGATTAGACCCTGAAAGTACAAAGGCTATTATAGACATAATTAAATCGATGCATAAAAAAGGAAAGAAAATAGTAATTACTAGTCATGATATGAATTTGATTTATGATATATGCGATTATGTATATATATTAAATCAAGGCAAAATAATTAGTGAAGGTAATGTTGAAGAAGTATTTGTAGATGAAGAAAAAATCGAAGAAGCAGGGCTGGAACTTCCATGGCTTGTAAAACTTAATAAGAATATGAACTTACCTTTATTCAGAAAAGAGGAAGATTTATATAATTATTGGAGTGAAAATTTTGGGGATAATCTAAATAAAATAGCAAAATAAAAAGACAATATATAAAATAGATAAAATCCATATTTTCTTGAAAATATGGATTTTTTTCTTTGTTCATGTTAGAATTTAACTCTCCAATTAATGATTGAATAAATATGGAGGTAAGAAATAAATATATTGTTTATATTTGTTACTGGGGAACGCTGATGTTAGGTCATAGTAATGAAAACATTGAATATACAATAAGGTGTAATTATGAAATTTTAAAAGTAAGTCATAAACTATAAGCTAAAATTTTAACGAAATTGAGCGATATATAATTATTTAATAATAATTATATATATAAAAAATATTAATATGTTTTGTACCTTAATAAAAATAACTATAATTAAGGTATATAAATCTTTTGTGAAAAAAGTAAGAATTGTAAAATTAAATAAAATTAGTTTGAGTTTTAGGGAAAAAGGTAAAAGCCTTTGCAGCCCCCGCTACTGTGAAACGGATGAAACCATAATATCCACTGTCAAGTTGATGGGAAGGTATGGGAGTAAAATGATGTTAAGCCAGGAGACCTGCTTAAATTAATTATTTAAAAAAATCTCGGGGTGAAGATTTGATTTTATGTTATATAGTAAAATCCTAGCCACTTGAGCTGGGATTTTTTGGTATTTAATATAAAATAAAGAAAGGATTAATGCTATGGGAAAAAAAATAATGCTCCAAGGAACTGCATCTAATGTTGGAAAAAGCATAATAACTACGGGATTATGTAGGATTTTTAAACAAGATGGTTATAAAGTAACACCATTTAAATCTCAAAACATGGCTCTGAATTCTTTTATAACAAAAGAAGGTTTAGAAATGGGAAGAGCTCAAGTTTCTCAAGCGGAAGCTTGTGGAATAGATCCTATTGCAGATATGAATCCAATATTATTAAAACCAAGTGGCAATAACAAAAGCCAAGTTATAGTAAGAGGAAAAGTAGTAGGTGATATGTCTTCAAAGGAATATCATGAGTATAAATTAGAATTAGTAAAAGTACTAGATGAAATATTTAAAGAATTTGAAGAAAAATTTGACGTAGTAGTGATGGAAGGTGCAGGAAGTTGTGCTGAAATCAACCTAATGGAAAGAGATATATCAAACATGGGAATGGCACAAATAGCAGATGCACCAGTCATATTAATAGGTGATATAGATAGAGGTGGAGTATTTGCATCAATAGCAGGTACCATATTATTACTTCCTGAAGAAGATAAAAAAAGAATAAAGGGAGTAATAATTAATAAATTCAGAGGTAGGAAGGAACTTTTAGACTCTGGTGTGAAAATGCTAGAAGATATTATAAAAGTTCCTGTTCTTGGAGTTATACCTTATACTGATATAAAAATTGAAGAAGAGGATAGCGTAACTACAAGATTTAAGAAACAAATAGACAAAGGAGATATTCATATAGAAGTTGTGAGAACACCTCATATGTCTAATTTTACAGATTTTAACATTTTTGAAACGCAAGAAGATGTAAGCCTTAGATATGTGGATTATGGAGAATTCTTTGGAGATCCTGATATAGTTATTATTCCAGGTACAAAATCTACCATAGATGATTTGATGTTCTTGAGAGAGAATGGTTTAGAAAATCAAATAAAAGAATTACATAAAAAAGGAAAGCTTGTAATTGGCATTTGCGGTGGATATCAAATGTTAGGTAAAGTTTTAAAAGATCCTTATCATGTGGAAAATAATTTAGAAGAAGTGAAAGGTATAGGACTTTTAGATGTTGAGACTACATTTGAACTGCAAAAAACAACAACACAAGTAAAAGCCATAGTGGATGGAAATTTAACTGGATATCTTAAAAACTTAAGTAATAAAGAAGTTAGAGGATATGAAATCCATATGGGAGTAACTGAGAGAAAAGAAGATAGCAATAATTTTGTAACTGTAGCAGAAAAATTAGGTGAAAAAGTTAGTTACCAAGTAGGTAATGTTAATAAACAGTGCAATGTATTTGGAACTTATCTTCATGGAATTTTCGATAATATAGATTTTACAAGAACCTTATTAAATAATATAAGGGAAGTGAAAAATTTAGAGCCAATAGAAAGTAAAGTTGAATCTTTTGGTGAATTTAAAAATCAAGAATATGACAAATTAGCTGATTTTTTAAGAGAACATTTAGACATGGAAAAAATATATGAAATAATGAATTAAAATTCGCTATGCTCATAGCGCCGACGAGATGCCTTTGCTACAGCTTTAAGCGACTACGCCGGCGTCATGCAATTTCAGATAACTCCGTTGTTTAAAATAATTCAGATTAGGTGATAAATATGAAAAAAATATTAATAGCAGGAACGAATAGTGGAGTAGGAAAAACTACAATTTCCCTGGGAATAATGCAAGCATTAACAAAAAGAAATCTAAAAGTACAACCATATAAAGTTGGGCCTGATTATATAGACCCTTCTTACCATACATTTATAACTGGAAGATATTCACGAAACTTAGACTCTTATATGTTAGAAGATGAAAAAATTAAGTGTATAGTAAAAAATTCTTCAAAAGATGCAGATATTTCAGTAGTTGAAGGTGTAATGGGATTATATGATGGGTATGGAGTTGATTTAGATGATTGCACTAGCTCATATACTTCAAAATTATTAAAAATGCCAGTAATTTTAGTTATAAATGCAAAGGCAATGGCAACATCGGCAGCAGCCATGGTGCTTGGATATAAAATGTTAGATAGAAATGTAAATATAGCTGGTGTTATTACAAACAATGTAAAAAGTGAATCTCACTATAGTACTTTAAAAGAAGCTATTGAAAAATATACGGGTGTGGAAGTGCTTGGGTATTTTCCTCCAAACAAGGAATTTTCTTTAGAATCTAGACATTTGGGGTTAATACCTTCAGTAGAAATGGATTCATTAAAAGCCAAGTTTGATAATTTGGCAGATGAAATAGAAAAGTATATCAATATTGATAGAATAATAGAAATATCTGAAACTGAAGAATTTGATACATCTTTTGAATTAGGAGACTTTATTGAAAATAATAAAGTTAATAATAAAACCATAGCTATAGCGTATGATAAAGCTTTCAATTTCTATTATAGGGAGAATATAGAACTATTTGAAAAGTTGGGAATGAATATAGAGTACTTTAGTCCTATTAGTGATAAAAAACTTCCAAAATGTGATTATGTTTATATAGGAGGAGGGTTCCCAGAAATTTTTGCGAAAGAGTTAGACGAAAATAAAGAAATTAGATACTCTATCATGAATGCCCATATTAATAAGATTCCAATATATGCAGAATGTGGTGGATTAATGTACCTTGGAGAAAAATTAGAAGATCAGAACAAAGATATTTACAATATGGTTGGAATATTTAAAGGATGCAGTAAAATGACATCTTCTCTTAAAAGATTTGGATATTGTTTTGGTGAGGCGAAGACAGATACTATTCTAGCTAAAAAAGGAGAAATTATTAAAGGACATGAATTTCATCATTCAGTTTTTGAGAGTGAAGAAGAATGTGCTTATTATATGAGAAAGTTAAAGAATGATAAAGTTATTGATGAATGGAAAGGTGGATATAGCAAGGGTAACACTCTAGCAACATACCTACATACTCATTTTTATAATAACTTAGATTGTATAGCTAATTTTATAGAAAGAGGACGTGAATAATATGAATCTTTTATCCATATATACTGGATATGCTCTTGATTTAATAGTTGGAGATCCTTATTCATTCCCTCATCCAGTAAGGTTTATCGGCAAACTTATTAGTTTTGTAGAAAAACAAATAAGAAAAATTACTTCATCTGATAAGGGTCTAAAAATTGCAGGTTTCTTTCTTTGGTTTGTGGTTGTAGGAGTAACACTAGGTAGTACTTCTATTGTACTACATTTGTTTGAATTTAATAAAATAGCATATTTCGCAGTAAACACCATATTAATTTATACTACTTTAGCCACAAAATGCTTGAAAGATGAATCTACAAAAATATATAAGGTATTAAAAACTGGAGAATTAGAAAAGTCAAGAATTCAGCTTTCTTACATAGTTGGAAGAGATACAACAAACTTAAGTGAAAAAGAAATAGTAAGAGCGACTGTGGAAACTGTTGCAGAAAACACAGTAGATGGAATAATAGCACCATTATTTTATGGGTTTATAGGGGGAGCACCTCTTGCCATGGCATATAAAGCTATTAATACCCTAGATTCAACAGTTGGTTATAAGAACGATAAGTACTATTATCTAGGATATGCATCAGCAAAAATAGATGATATTGCAAATTACATACCAGCAAGACTTGGCGTAATTTTGATTTCTCTTGGTAGTTTACTTGCAGGATTTAACTTTAAAAACGCATTAAAAATTGGAATAAGAGATAGAAAAAATCACAAAAGTCCCAATTGTGCTCTTTCAGAAGGTGCAATAGCTGGAGCTTTAGAAATACAGTTGGGTGGAACAAATATTTATTTTGGAAAAGAAGTGTACAAACCAACTATCGGAGATAAAAGTAGAGAAATAGAAATTGAAGATATTGTAAGAACAAATAAAATAATGTATTCATCATCAATAATATCAATAATAATTTTTACAGTTACTTACTACTTAGTAATTGGCCTGTAAATAGAGAAAGGAGGAGAATTATGAAAGATTTAGGACATGGAGCTAATGTTGATATAATGGCAGACACTTTTAATAAAAACATTGAAGATATAATAGATTTTAGCTCAAATATAAATCCAAAAGTTGTTCCCAATTTGGAAAAATATATTTTGGAAGGTTTAAGTAAATGCAAAAGTTATCCAGACATTAATTATACAAAATTAAGAAGAAACATTGGAAATTACATAAACATTAATTCCGGGTATATTATCCCAGGTAATGGAGCAACAGAAATAATATACCTTCTAATGAAAAATATTAAAAAAAGATTGGCAATTTTAAATCCTACTTTTTCAGAATATGAAAGAGGAGCTAAACTAAATAATTTACAAATAATAAATTTTATGCTAAATAAAGATGATGAATTTAGTGTAAATTTAGAAGAAATAGAAGCGAATATAGATAGTTTTGATAGTTTATTTATATGCAATCCCAATAATCCAAATGGAAAAGTAAAAAACATAGAAGAACTTTTAAAAATAATTATAAAAAATGATAAGTTATTAATTGTTGATGAAACTTTTATGGAGTTTGTACATGAAGAAGAAAATTACAGTTTAATAAAATATGTGGAAAAATACAAAAATATATTTATCATAAAAGCAGTAACGAAATTTTTTGGAATGCCAGGACTTAGACTGGGATATGGAGTTACTAGTAATAAGAAACTAATCGAAGAAATTTATAGATATAAAGAGCCGTGGACAGTAAACTCCTTTGCAGATGCTTTATCAAATTATATTTTTCAGGATGAAGAATATATAAAATCCAGTAAGGAGTATTACCTTAAAGAAAGGTCATATATGCTAAATGAGTTAAGAAAAATTAAAAAAATACATGTATATGATACAGATACAAACTTTATATTAATTGAATTAAAAGATACAAATGCAGAAGAATTAAAGCTTAGGTTATTCAAAGAAAGTAATATTTTAATAAGAAATGCATCTAACTTTATAGGTTTAGACAAAAGTCATATGAGAATAGCAATTAAAAGTCATGAGGAAAACCAATTGATTTTAAAGGAATTAAATAAATTATTGGGAGAATAATATGAAATCTTATGGAATATGTCCCGCATCCTGTGGTGAATTTGTTCAAGGGATTTTAGACAGAGAAGAATACTTATCTTCTTATGCAATTGATATGTTTTCAGTTGCTACCCTTGAAGAAAAACAAGAAAATATTAATTTAGGGCCTAAAAAATCAAGAAAAGCCATAGAAAAAGTATTCGAAAGATTTAATATTCCACTAAGGGAATGTAAAAATATATCTCTAAATATTAATAGTAATATACCTATAGGTAAGGGGATGGCCAGTTCTACAGCAGATATTGGAGCAACAATAAAAGCTACCTTATCTATATTGAATAAAGATTTAGGCAATGAAGAGATTTCTCTTATTGCTTCGGAAATAGAGCCTACAGATTCTATTTTATTATATAAAAATTCGATTTTTAATCCCGTTAACGGGCAGGTGAAAAAATATTTATCTAACTTAAATAACGGTAGAGTAATAATTTTAGAACCAGATGAAATTTTGGAAACAAGTATAATAAGAAGTAATCCAAATTATTTAGATATTAAATTAGAAAATAAAGCTATTATAAATAAATCCTTCGACTTATTGGAAGAAGGATTAAGAGAACAAGATTTAAAGTTAATAGGGAAGGCTTGTACATTAAGTAGCTTGGCAAATGAGAATATACATAAGAAGCCATATTTAAATGAAATTATAGAAATTAGTAATAAGATGGGGGCTTATGGAGTGAATATTGCTCACAGTGGTACAGTAATTGGAATATTAATTGATAATAAGATGGATCATGAGAGAATAATGAGTTATATAAAAGAAATATCTTTAGATGATTATTATAAAAGAATACATTTATCTAAAATTATAGGATATAAAGAAAGGGAGGAAATAGAGTGGAATATGTTAAAGACCCTAAGATGATAGAGGTAAAAAGTTTTGAGATTATACAAGGCATAATTGATGATATTAGACCAGGATATAAATTCAAAAATGAAATAGAAGAAAAGATAATAAAGCGTTGTATACATACAAGTGCTGACTTTGAATATTTAGATATATTAAAAATATCAGACACAGCGGTAAAGTCAATAATAGATGCTTTAAACAATAAATGTATAATTTATACAGACACAAATATGGCTCTTAGTGGAATAAATAAAATGAAGCTAAATGCTCTTGGATGTGAATACAAGTGTTTAGTATCTGATGAAAGAACAAAAGAATTAGCCAAGGAAAAGGAAATAACTAGATCTATGGCTGCTGTGGAAATTGCAATGAATGAAGAAGGTAAAAAATTATTTGTATTTGGAAATGCTCCAACAGCTCTTTATAAAACGATAGAAATGGTTAATGATGGAAAAAATGTTGAAGCCATAGTAGGAGCTCCAGTTGGATTTGTTGGTGCAGCAGAATCAAAATATGAGTTAGAAAAAACATCTATTCCTCATATAGTTGTTCAAGGTAGAAAAGGTGGCAGTAATGTTGCTGCAGCCATAATGAATGCAATCTTATATTCAATGTAGGGATTGACCATGGAAGAGTATGTATATATTGATGGAAAAAAATATAGAAGAGGATATACAACAGGTTCATGTGCAGCAGCTGCAGCGAAAGCATCTGTACATATGCTCTTTACTAATAAAAAAATAGAAAATATTAATATAGATACACCTAAGGGAATACCTCTTACATTGAAGGTTAAAAACATTGAATTAAAAGATAAATCTGCAGTATGTTCTATAGAAAAAGATGGTGGTGATGATATAGATGCCACACATACTATGGATATTTTTGCAAAAGCTGAACTAATTCCTAGAGAAGATGAAGAAATAATAGTGACTAGTGGAGTTGGGATAGGCATAGTAACAAAAAAAGGTTTAAGTGTGGAGGTTGGAAAACCAGCAATTAATCCAGTGCCTATGAGAATGATTAGAAGTGAAATTAGTAAAGTTTTAGGAGAAAATCATAAGCTTTTAAATAAGGATAAATCTTTAAAAATAACTATTTTTGCACCACAGGGAGAAGAAATAGCTAAGAAAACTTTTAATCCAAGACTGGGGATTGTTGGCGGAATATCGATACTCGGAACTACAGGAATTGTAGAGCCTATGAGTGAGGATGGTTGGAAAAAATCTTTATCCATAGAGTTAGAAATGAAAAAAGCACAAGGTATGGACAAAATTATTTTAGTTCCAGGAAATCATGGAGAAGAATTTATAAGAGAACATTTAAAAATTGATATGAACAACTGTGTTAGAATGAGTAATTTTGTAGGATATATGTTAAATGAAGCAAAAAGACTTGGTTTTAAGAAAATACTTATGGCAGGTCATATAGGTAAGTTTATAAAAATATCTGCAGGAATTTTTAATACTCATAGTAAGGTTTGTGATGCCAGAAATGAGATAATGATTGCAAATTTAGCATTAATGGGAGCAGATTTAGATTTTCTTAAAGATATAAATGAATGTGTAACAGCTGAAGGCGCAGTAGAAATTATTGATAAAAGCAAGTACACAGAAATATACAATGTACTTTGTAACAAGTGTAAAGAAAGAGTTGAGGAATATTTAAATGAAGATATCCAGGTAGAAGTTTATATGTTTAGAATGGATAAGTCACTACTTGGGAAATCAACAAATGCAGATTTATTAACGGAGGACTTTAGATGATAAATATAATAGGACTTGGACCAGGTGAGTTTGACTATATAACTAAGTTGGGAGAAAAGCTAATTTATGCTTCAGATGTTATAATTGGTGGGAAAAGAAATTTAGAATCTATTAAAGATTTTGAAGGAGAAAAGATAGTATTATCTGCCAATCTTAAAGAAATATTAGAGTATATTAAAACAAATCTGCATAAAAACATAAGCGTTATAGCATCAGGAGATCCATCTATATATGGAATTGGAAAGTATTTATCAAATAATATAGAGCATAAAAACTTAAATATAGTATCTGGTATAAGTTCATTACAATATATTTTTTCAAAAATATTCGTAGATATGAATGATGTATATATTACAAGTAGTCATGGGAAAACACCTGACTTCGACTATATTTTATTCCATAAAAAAGTATGTATGGTAACTGATGATAAAATAGGCCCTCATGAAATTTGCAAAGAAATACAAAAACGAAACTTAAACAAAATAGTTGTTGTGGGAGAAAACTTATCTTATGACAATGAAAGAATAACTATAGGAAAAGCTGAAGAAATATTAGCAGTCGAAAAATTTGATATGAATGTGGTGGTGATACTGGATGAGAAATGATGAATTTATTAGGGGTAAAGTTCCTATAACTAAGGAGGAAGTTAGAGCCATCTCATTAAATAAACTTGATTTAAAAAATGCTAAAACTTTTATAGATGTGGGAGCTGGAACAGGTAGTGTTTCCATAGAGGCAGCAAAAACTTATGAAAATCTAAATGTTGTAGCAATAGAAAAAAACGAGGAAGCTATAGATTTAATAAATAAAAATATTGAAAAATTTAAATTAACGAATATAAAAGTTATACAAGCTTATGCACCTATTGAAATAAATGAAAAAGTTGATGGGATTTTCCTGGGGGGAACAGGAAATAACCTGGAAGGAATAATAAAATGGTCAAAAGATTTATTAATACCAGGAGGAAGGTTAGTAGCCAACTTTATATTAATTGATAATTTTTATGACACAATGAATTTACTAAAAAAATATAATTTTGAAAATGTGGATGTATCATTACTAAATATAAGTAAACTAGAAAAATTAGGAGGACGAGATTATTTTAAACCTCACAATCCTATTTACATAATATCATGCGAAAAAGGGGAAGAAGATGAACATGAATAAAGTACATTTTGTTGGAGCAGGACCAGGAGATAAAGAGTTAATAACATTAAAAGGATATAAGTTATTGTCTAATGCAGATGTGGTAATATATGCAGGGTCATTAGTTAACCCAGCGCTTTTAGATTATTGTAAAGAAGGATGCGAAATTCATGACAGTGCATATATGAACTTACAAGAAATAATAGAAGTTATGGAAAAAGGAATTAAAGAAGGAAAATCAGTTGTAAGACTTCAAACAGGAGACTTCTCAATATACGGTTCTATAAGAGAACAAGTTGAAGATTTAGCAAAATTAAATATAGATTATGATTGTACACCAGGAGTTAGTTCTTTCCTAGGAGCATCATCAGCTTTAGGTGTAGAATACACAGTTCCAGAAATATCTCAATCAGTAGTAATAACAAGAATGGAAGGGAGGACTCCAGTGCCACCAAAGGAATCAATAGAATCTTTTGCAGCTCATCAAACATCAATGGTAATATTCCTTTCTGTTCAAGAAATAGAAAAAGTTGTAGAAAAACTAATTAATGGTGGATATGATAAAACAACGCCAATAGCTGTTGTATATAAGGCAACTTGGCCAGATGAAAAAGTAGTAAAAGGAACGCTACAAGACATAGCAACAAAAGTAAAAGAAGCTGATATAAGAAAAACAGCATTAATAATGGTGGGAGAATTTTTAGGAAAAGAATATAATAATTCAAAATTATATGATAAGGACTTTGTTCATGAATATAGAGGATAAAAAAATAGCTATACTATTTATTACTAAAAATGGGAAAGAACTTGGATTAAAAATAAAAAGAAAAATATCTACTGCTTATTTGTACTATGTTAAAAAAGATGTTGTTAAAGAGGCGGATGGTGTTATTTATGTAAATAGAAAATTGAAGGAATTTGTGCCAGAAATTTTTGGGGAATATGACTATATTATATTCATAATGGCATGTGGAATAGTAGTAAGAACTATAGCTCCACTAATAGAAAATAAATTTAGTGATCCAGCTATTTTAGTTAGTGATGAAAAAGGAAAAAACATTATAAGTTTACTTAGTGGACATATGGGTGGAGCAAATGAAATGACTTTATATATAAGTAATTTATTAAATTCAAACCCAGTTATAACTACAGCTACCGATGTTAACGATAAATCATCACTAGATATGATTGCTAAAAAATTAAATGCTCATATTTATGACTTTAGAAATAAAGTATTAAAGATAAATTCCATGTTAGCCAATGATGAGGTTGTAAATCTTTTTATTGATGGAGATTACGACATAGATACTAGAGGGTTTAATATATGCAAACGAGATGAAGTAAATAACTTAGGTGAAGTAGTAGTAATAAGTAATAAGAAAAACTTAAACTTGATTAATAACAATATTCTTAAAGTTGTACCTAAAAATATTGTTATTGGAATTGGATGTAGAAAGAATATAGATAAAGAGGATATGATAAACTCATTGTCTGACTTTTTACATAAACAAAATATTGATATAAATTCAATCAAAGAGATAGGAAGTATAGATATCAAAAAAAATGAAGATGCATTGATTAATCTGAGTATATATTTAAATGTTCCTTTTAAAACATTTACAGCTGAAGAAATATCAAAGGTTGAGTATTTATATGAAAAATCAGATTGGGTAAAACAAAATGTTGGAGTTCACTCTGTAGCAGAGCCAGTAGCTCACTTACTAAGTGATGGAAATTTAATAATAAAAAAACATAAATACAATGGAATTACATTTTCAGTGGGGAGAATTAATATATGATATATGTTATAGGTATTGGACCAGGATGTAAAAACTTGATGACAATGGAAGCCATAAATGCAATAGAAGATGCAGAAGTTATAGTGGGATATAAGACTTATATTGATTTAGTAAAAGAGTTCATCGATGGTAAAGAAGTTGTGCAAAATGGTATGAGAAAAGAAATAGAAAGATGCAAGCAAGCTTTAGAAATTGCAAAAACAGGGAAAAAAGTTGCTGTTATAAGTAGTGGAGATGCTGGAATTTATGGAATGGCAGGGCTTATATTAGAATTAACAACAAAGGAAGATTTAGATGTAAATGTTAAAGTTGTGCCAGGTGTTACTGCAAGTATAGGAGCTGCAGCAGTGCTAGGAGCACCTATAATGCATGATTTTTGTCATATAAGTTTAAGTGATTTAATGACACCTTGGGAAGTTATAGAAAAAAGATTAAGATTAGCTGCAGAAGCTGACTTTGTTATTTGTTTATATAATCCAAGAAGTAAGGGAAGAAGTGAACATTTAGCTAAGGCATTTGAAATCATGGGAGAATTTAAGGAAGGATCGACTCCAGTAGGAATAGTAAAAGATGTGGGTAGAGAAAAAGAAGAAAAATTTATCTGCACATTTGAGGATATGGACTTTGAAAGAGTTGATATGACTACTATGGTTATCATAGGAAATAAAGCTACTTATATTCATGATGACTTAATTATAACTCCAAGGGGATATGAAGTATGATTTTAGTTTTGGGAGGTACTTCAGATAGTATTGAAATATGTAACCTATTAAACGAAAAGAAGGTTGATTATATAGTTTCTGTAACAACTTCTTATGGAGAAGACTTAGCAAAAAAATGTTCAAATAAAATAATATTAAAAAAAATGACTATAGAAGATATGGTTGATTTTATAAATGAAAATTCTATTACAAAAATAATAGATGCTACTCATCCTTATGCAGTAGAAGTATCAACAAATGCTATTAAGGCCTCAAAAATTACAAATATAAAATATCTTAGATTTGAACGAGAATCTTTAATAAAGAATGTAGATTATGAAAATAAATATATAGTTAATGACATAAATGAAGCTTGTGAAGTAGCCAATAAAATAGGTCATAATATTTTTATTGGAACAGGAAGTAAAAATTTATATATATACAAAGAGAAAATAAAAAATAAAAACTTAATTCCTAGAGTACTTCCAACTAGTGAAGTTTTAATTAGTTGTGAAGAATTAGGATTTAATGCAGATAATATTATAGCTATGAAGGGACCTTTTTCAGTGGAAATGAACGAGTCCACATACAAACAATATAATATTGACTTGGTGATTACAAAGGAAAGTGGAGCAGCTGGAGGATTTTTGGAAAAAATTCAAGCCTGCGAAAACTTGAATATACCAGTGATTATTATAAGAAGAAAAGAAATGAATTATCCAAATACTATTGGAAAGATTCAGAATTTAATTGATTTAATCTAGTTGAGATTTAGAATAAGGGAGAGACAATATGAAAAAAGCTATTTTAGTAGTAAGCTTTGGTACAAGTTATCATGAAACAAGAAAAAAGACAATTGATGCATGTGAAAGTAAAATAAAAGAAAGTTTCAAAGATTATGATTTTTATAGGGCTTTTACTTCAGGCATGATAATAAATAAGCTTAGAAAAAGAGATAAAATGGAAATTTATAATCCATTAGAAGTATTAGAACAACTTTATAAAGCTGGATATGAAGAAGTTGTGGTACAGTCTCTTCATATAATTTGTGGAGATGAGTATAACAAATTAAAAGATATGGTTTCTGAATACGAAGACAAATTTGAAAAAATTTCTCTTGGTAGACCTTTATTAACTTACATAGATGATTATAGAGAAACTGTTTTGGCAGTAAAGCAAGATTTAGATAAAATGGATATAGATGAAGCTATTGTATTTATGGGACATGGAACAGAGCATGAAAGTCACTCTGCATATCCAGCTATAGAGTATATGTTTAGAGACTATGGAATAAATGCTTTTGTGGGGACTGTAGAAGGTTATCCAGAGTTAGAGCAGGTTATAAAAAAATTAAAAGATAAGAATATAAAAACTGTAGATTTATTACCATTTATGTTAGTAGCAGGAGATCATGCTATAAACGATATGGCAAGTGATGAAGAAGATTCATGGAAGACAATTTTAGAAAATGAAGGTTTCCATGTTAAAGTTCATTTAAAAGGACTGGGAGAAAATCCTTATATACAAGAAAAGTTTAGAAATCATGCAATAGATTGCATGAAAGAATTACAAGAAGCAAGTATTTAATGGAGGAAGATTTATGGCAAAATTTTATGGAATAGGAACGGGTCCAGGAGACAGCTCACTAGTAACAGTAAAAGCTATTAATACATTAAAAAACATTGATATTTTATATACTCCAGAAGCAAAAAAAGGTGGAGACAGTTTAGCTTTATCAATTGTAAAAGAATATGTACCAGACAAGGTTGAAATAAAATCAAGACATTTTCCAATGAGTAATCATGGAACTGATAAAATTGAAGCCTGGGAAGATATATCAAAAGAAATAGTAAGTGATGTTAAAAGTGGAAAAGACGTAGGATTTATAACTTTAGGAGACCCAATGATTTACAGTACTTATGTATATGTAATGGAAAGAATTATGGAAGATATAGAAGTTGAAACTATACCTGGAATTTCATCTTTCTCAAATATAGCTTCTAATCAAAACTTTCCACTGGTAATGGATACAGATCCTCTTGTGGTTATACCGTGTACTATGGAAGAAGATAAAATTGATGAAGCGTTAGAAAAATATGATTGTATCGTTTTAATGAAGATTTATAAAAAAATAAATCTTATTTTGGACAAGTTAAAGAAACATAACTTAATCGATTATGCTATATTAGTAAGTAACTCTTCACAAGAAAGAGAAGTTGTATTTACAAATCTAAGAGAAGAAGAAATTGATGAGAAGATATCTTACTTCTCAACAATACTAGTTAACAAAAATAATAAGAAAAATAGATAGTATATTGTTAAAGAATCCTATAAAATAAGGAGAAATATTATGAAGATAATAGTTGGAACTAGAGGGAGTAAACTTGCTCTTATCCAAACTAACTGGGTAGTTGAAGCGTTAAAAAAAGCTAATCCGGGGATTGAGTTTGAAGTAAAAGTAATAAAAACAAAGGGAGATTTAGTAACTCATTTACCTTTACATAAAATAGGAGATAAAGGTTTGTTTACTAAGGAAATTGAGCAACATTTACTAGATAAGGAAATAGATTTAGCTGTTCATAGTATGAAGGATATGCCATCAACTCTTCCAGAAGGACTAAAGTTTGCAAATGTTCCTAAAAGAGAAGATCCAAGAGATGTACTAGTTTTAAAAGAAGGATACACTAATCTGGATGATTTACCTAAGGGAGCAAAAATAGGAACTGGAAGTAAAAGAAGAACATATCAACTACTTAAATATAGACCAGATTTAGAAATAGTTCCTATAAGAGGAAATATTGATACGAGAATAAGAAAAATAGAAGATGAAAATCTTCATGGTATTGTATTAGCAGCATCGGGGCTTATTAGAGCAGATTTGGAAGAACGAATAAGTTATTATATACCTACTGATGTTATGGTTCCAGCACCAGCGCAAGGAGCACTTGCCATAGAAATAAGAAAAGATGATTCTATTATAGAAGATATAGTATCTCATATAAAAGATGAAGCAACAGAAATTCAAGTTGCAGCAGAGAGAGGATTTCTAACTGGAGTAAATGGAAGTTGCCATGTTCCAATGGGAGCTTACTGTGATATTAAAGGTGATAATATAACTTTAACTGGTCTTTATGGTGATGAAGATGGTAATAAATTAGTTATAAAATCTTTAGAAGGAAAAATAGAAGATGCATCTAAGTTAGGATTTGAATTAGCAGATATAGTACTTAAAGAGTACAACAACCTATAGTTAATTTAAGGAGCATGAAAATTATGAGGGGAAAAGTTTATTTAGTAGGGGCAGGCCCAGGTGATTACAAACTTATAACATTGAAAGCTTTAGAATGTATAAGAAAATCAGATGTGATAGTTTATGATAGACTTGCAAATATTGAATACCTGAAAGAAGCAAAAGATAATTGTGAGTTTATTAATGTGGGCAAAGCATCTAGTAATCACTTATTACCACAAGATGATATAAACAGATTAATAGCAGACAAGGCCTTAGAAGGAAAAATAGTTACAAGATTAAAGGGTGGAGACCCTTATGTGTTTGGTAGGGGAGGAGAAGAAGCAGAACTTCTTCGCGATGAAAATATTGATTTTGAAGTAGTACCTGGAATTACTTCTCCAATAGGAGGTTTATGTTATGCAGGTATTCCTATAACTCACAGAGATTATGCTTCATCTTTCCACGTTATAACAGGTCATCCTAGAAAAGATGGAAAAGAAACAAAGGAAATAAACTGGAATGCACTAGCCAATGTAAAAGGTACTTTAGTATTTTTAATGGGAATTGCCAACTTAAAGAACATAAGTGAAAACCTAATAAAAGAAGGTAAGGATAAAAACACTCCTGTAGCTTTTATAAGTTGGGCAACTAGAGCTAATCAAAGAGTTGTAACAGCTACATTAGAAAATGCTTATGAAGTAGCTATTAAAGAAAATGTTAAGCCACCTACTTTAATAGTAGTTGGAACTGTTGTAAATCTTAGAGAAAAGTTGAACTTCTTTGAAGAAAAACCACTGTTTGGGAAAAATATTGTAGTTACTAGATGTAGAGCGCAAAGCAGTACACTAGCTGAAAAAATTAGTGATATGGGAGGAAATCCTATAGAAATTCCAACCATAAAAATAGAAAAAGTTGAAAATAACATTGAATTAGAAAATGAAATAAAAAATATAAAAGATTATTCATACATAATTTTTAGTAGTAAAAATGCAGTAGATATATTTTTTGACAAGTTAAATGATATGGGATATGATGCAAGGTTGCTTTATAAGAGTAAAATTTGTGTTGTTGGAGTAGAAACTGCAAAGGCTATTAAAGCAAGAGGAATAATTGCTGATATAATTCCACAAAAATATGTGGCTGAGGGCATTTATAAAGAATTAAAAGATATTATTAATGAAAATGATAAAATTTTAATTCCAAGGGCAAAAAATGCTAGGGATTTCTTAGTTAGTAAGTTAAGTGAGAAATGCTATGTTAAAGAAGTTATAATTTATGAGTCAGTTATAGATAACAATAAAAAAAATCTGGCACTAGAAGTAATAGAAGATGAAAGTGTAGATTATATTACTTTTGCCAGCTCTTCAACAGTAAAAAACTTTATAACTTTAATAGGAGAAGAGAATCTTAAAAAATTAAAAAATAAAAAGATAATATCCATAGGACCGATAACTAGTAAAACAATAGAAGATTTTGGATTAGGAGTTTATAAAGAAGCTGAGGTAGCTACAATTGATAGTACTATCGAAGCAATATCAAATGATAACTATTTATTAAACAAGGGGGAGTTAACATGTTAAGAAGACCTAGAAGATTAAGAAGTACGAAAGCAATAAGAAATTTAGTTAGAGAAACAAAATTACAAGTAGAAGATTTAATTTATCCATTATTCATAGTTGATGGAGAGAACATAAAAAGAGAAATATCATCAATGGAAGGTGTTTATCATTTTTCAGTAGACATGTTAGAAGATGAAATAAAAGAATTAACAGAATTAGGAATAGAGCACGTATTATTATTTGGTGTACCAGATGATGAGAAAAAAGATTGTTGTGCAAGTGAAGCATTTAATCCAGAAGGTGGAGTACAAAGAGCAGTAAGAAAAATAAAAGAAATAAATCCGGAAATGGATGTTATATGTGATGTATGTATGTGTGAATATACTAGTCATGGACATTGTGGAATACTAACTGATACTGGATACGTACATAATGACAAAACATTAGACTATCTTGGAAAGATATCTCTAAGCTATGCACAGGCTGGAGCTGATATGGTTGCACCTTCTGACATGATGGATGGAAGAATAGGAGCAATAAGAGAAGTTTTAGATGGAAATGGATTTGAAAATGTAGCCATAATGGCTTATAGTGCAAAATATGCTTCATCGTTCTATGGACCATTTAGAGAAGCTGCAAACTCTGCACCTCAATTTGGTGATAGAAAAACTTATCAGATGGATCCAGCAAACACAAATGAAGCAGTAATAGAAGGTATGCTAGACGTCGAAGAGGGTGCTGACATAATAATGGTTAAACCAGCTCTATCTTATTTAGATGTAATACAAAGATTTAAAGATAATTTTGATTTACCAATAGCAGCTTATAACGTAAGTGGTGAATACTCTATGTTAAAACTAGCTGTTAAACAAGGTTTATTAAATGAAAGTGCTATTTATGAAGCGGTTATGTCTATAAAAAGAGCAGGAGCTACTATAATAATCACTTATTTTGCTAAAGACATAGCTAAAATGTTAAAAAAGAGCTAGTAAATATAAGTGATAAAACATATTGGAGGGAAAAATTATGAATAATAAATTTGTTTTATCATATAGTGGTGGAAAAGATTGCATGCTAGCTTTATATAGAAAAATACAGGAGGGATGTATTCCAGTGGCACTTTTGACTACTGTGAAAAAGTCAGCTTCTGAAACTTGGACTCATGGATTAAGCTATGACCTACTTGAACAAGTTAGTAAAAGTTTGGAACTTCCTATAATTTATGCAGAGTGTGATGCATCAGAATATGAAGATAAGTTTGAAGAAAAACTTAAAGAGGCAAAGGAAATGGGCGCTACCTCAGTAGTATATGGGGATATAGATATTCCACTACATCAACAATGGGGAATAGACAGAGCAAATAATGCAGGGCTAAACTATGAATTTCCTTTGTGGCAAGAAGATAGAGAAAAACTAGTTCATGAAGTGATAGATAATGGGTTTAAGGCTATAATTAAAAAAGTTAACTTAGATTGTATGAGTGGAGATTTCTTAGGAAAAACACTAACAAAAGAGTTGATTGAAAAAATTAAAGGTACTGGTTCTGATGCTTGTGGCGAAAATGGAGAATACCATACATTTGTAGTAGATGGGCCAATATTTAATTATAAGATAGAAACTAAACAGGATGATTTTAAAACGGAAGATAATTATAGATTTTCAATTATGTAGAAATAAATATAAATAAAAAATACCTTAATGAAGTTTTGCAAATTAAACTTTTTTAAGGTATTTTTATATATTACTTATAGAAAGTGTATTAATTTCTTAGCTTTCAATAAAAAAGTAAGAGTAATCAGCAAAGATTTCATAGAAGAATTTGAGGGTTTAAAAGATTGCATAGATACTATAAAAGATAATTACGATGAAAAGTATATAAAAGATGCATTTGTGGTTGTGGCAGCTACTAATAATGAAGATGTAAATAGAGAAATAGGTCTTTATTGTAGAGAACACGGGAAATTAGTAAATGTTGTTGATAATGCTAATTTATCTAACTTTACAGTGCCATCTTTTGTAAAGAGAGGGGATTTACTATTAAGTGTATCTACAGGAGGAAAAAGTCCATCTTTATCAAGTAAAATTAGAAAAGACTTGGAAGAAGTTTATGATGAAAGTTATGAAGAGTATGTTAGTCTACTTGGTGAGGCTAGAAAAAATATAATCAAAAACACAGAAGATGTTAAAGAGAGAAGGAATAAATTAAATGCACTTTTGAATTTTAGCTTTGATGAGCTTAGACAAATAAAATAGGGGGATTTATTATGGACAAAAAAATCATTAATATTTTAAATGGTCAATTAATGTATGATTATTTTCAAAGAAATAATATTGTTACAGATGGAATTAATATCCCATTTAATGAGGCAATGTGCATTGGGGAGGTTAGTGAAGATATATTTTCGGATGACTTTATAAATAAAAGATGTAATATTCATAAAGTATCTTTGGATAAGTATAGAGAAATAACCTTAAATAATTTAAGCCCTCTTATAAAATTAGATTTTGATAAGGTTATATTATGGTTTGATGATGATATGTTTTGCCAAATTAACTTATTAATTTTATTAGCATATCTTGATTATTCAGGTTTTAAGGGAGATGTACTTTTTAATTTAGTAGGAAATGAATTTAAATTATTAGATACTTACAATATTTATGTTGAGGGATATTATGAAATATATATAAGAGTTATGATTAATAAGAAAGAAGTTATAGATGTAAAAATAGATACTTTAAAAGAAGGTATTAGACTTTATTTGGAATTTTCTAAGAGTGAAAATGAGATTATAACTTATATAAAAAATCACAAAAATGATGATACAGATATTTTATTAAATAAATTATTTAATACATTTTCAAAATATGGACTTGGAGACACTCAGTATATTGATATGATTAATAAAATAAATTATTAAGATTGCTATAACTGACAATTAAATTAAAAATACAAGTATAAATACTCCTTAAAAATGAAAACTAATTTTAGTAAGATTTTATAGGAGGTAAGATAGATGAAGGTAACATTTCAAGGAAATCCATTAACATTAAAAGGAACACAGGTAAAAGTAGGAGATACTGCTCCCGATTTCACGGTAGTAGATAATGATTTAAATCCATTTAAACTTAGTAATACAAAAGGAAAAAGAGTATTTTTAACAGTACCATCTTTAGATACACCAGTATGTGATACTGAGGTTAGAAAATTTAATCAAGAAGCGGTAAAATTAGGTGAAAATGTAACTATATATACAATTTCTATGGATTTACCATTTGCTCAAGGTAGATGGTGTGGTGGAGCTGGAATAGATAGAGTGAAAACTTTATCAGACTACAAAGACAGAGAGTTTGGTGATAATTATGGAGTATACATAAATGAACTTGGGCTTTTATCTAGAGCGGTTTTTGTAGTAGATGAAAATAACAAAGTTGTATATGTTGAATACTTAGATGAAATTACAGATGAGCCAAATTACGAAAAAGCATTAGAAGCTTTAAAATAAAATTGAAATAATCCAGAATAAGCATTAATCTTTCTCTGGATTATTTTTTTCTTGTTTATATTGAGACAAAAGATTTAATATACTTTTTTTATGATAATTATATATGTTTTCATTGAAAATCGTATCCATAGAACAAACTCTTTTTTCTATTAGATATAATCCGTGTATATGATGAATTAATTGCTCGCAAATATCAAAACTATGATATAAATCACTTAAATTATAAGTTTCATTGGAATAAGGTATTTCATCGACTAACTGATTATAGTATTCTTGTAAATCTGAGTATCTACTATTGAGCTTAGTATAAGATGAAGAAAAATCTTTGTTCTTAATCATAGAGTAAATAATACTTAAGCAATCTTTAGAAGCGGAGTTAAAAGAGACTAATAAATATTCTGTATATTTAGTTCGACTTACAGAATAATTAACTATTAATGCAATTACAACACCGACAAGAGTATCAATAGTTCTCATAATAGAATAATTTAATGCGTGATTATCACCAACACCTAAACAAATGGATATAAAGGTTACAGACGCAATAGCTGAGGCATCAGAAATTTTTAATATGTTGCAAAGATGAATAATTATAATAACTCCTAAAGTTGCAGTAATAATATTTTCCCTTAAAAAAAATGTAGATAAATAACCAATTATACCACCAAGTAAAGTACCTAAAATTCTTGACCAAGAAACCTCAAAGGAGTCCTTCATAGTATTTCTTATAGAAAATATACAGACAGATACTGTATAAACTGGTGTTTCAACTATGCCTAAATACCCAGCTAAAGTAGCAAAGAAAACAGCAATACCAGTTTTGATATTTCTCATTCCAATTTTTTTCATAGAAAGTCCTTCCTTATGATATTAGATAGTTAGTTGGTATTATTATTTGTATTTTTATAATAATTTATATAAAATTATAAAGAATAATAGG
>NZ_JWHR01000004.1 GCF_000808015.1 Terrisporobacter othiniensis
TTGCAACTGGATATACTCTGTTATATAATAAGTTTTACTACAAATTTGAAGGAGGTATTAATTTGAGTTTAATAGATATATATAGCAAAGATTTCCCCATATTTATAGAGGAATTAATAAATACACCTGAATTTAAAAGACTTAATAATATAGGTATGAACTGCGGATGTGAGTATACTAACTTTCCCATATTTTCTGAGGGTAAAAATTATACTAGATATAATCATAGTATAGGAGTTGCTCTTATAATTTGGCATTTTACAAAAGATATTAAACAATCCATAGCAGGTCTGCTACACGATATAAGCTCACCTGTATTTGCTCATGTGATTGATTTTTTAAATGGAGACCATGAAAATCAAGAGTCTACAGAAGAAAAGACGGAAGAAATTATAGCAAACTCTGCTGAAATACAAACTATCCTAAAAAAATATAGCTTAACAACTGAGGATGTAAAGAATTATCATATGTATCCAATTGCTGATAATGATTCACCACTACTATCAGCAGATAGATTGGAATATACTCTTGGGAATGCTTTTTATTATGGTTTCAAATCTATTGATGAAATAAAAGGTATGTACAATGACTTAGTTGTAAGTAAAAATGAATCTGGAGAAGACGAAATTTCATTTAGTACCTTAGAGCAAGCTATAAAGTTCACCTCTGTATGTATAGAGAATTCTAAAGTCTATACTTGTAATGCAGATAGATTTTCCATGCAGTATTTAGCTGATTTATTAAAATTAGCAGTTGATAAAAAACTTATAAATATGGATGACTTATATACTGTAGAGGATAAGATTATAGAGAAACTACAGGAAGATGAAGAATTAAAATCTAAGTGGAATGACTTTAGAAATCTTTCTCAGATATTTACTAGTAAGGAAAAACCTAATAATGGATATTGGGTTAACATTCCTGCTAAAAGAAGATATATAAATCCTCAAGTAGTTTCTAAGGGAAGAGTTTCTGATTTAAGTGAAGAAGTATCAAAAGATATAGATGATTTTTTAAATGTGGATTTTAACATTTGGTTAAGCGGAAAATAAAGCCATTGATTATATCAGTGGCTTTTTTTATACGTTAATTATTATTTTTTCTCAATAGGTAGTTGTAGTTCTGTTAACCAGTCTTTTTCACTTTCTTTATTCCAAATACCATCAATATAATTCTCCCTAGGGCTATCTACTAAAGTATATCCATTTTCTTCAACCCATTTAAACGCAAAAGCATAAGCCTTAGACAAATCTCTGTAAGGTCCTTTGTGCATTACAGACACTACCTTAGTTGCTTCTATCCTCTTAAATACAATATCATCAAAATCTGGTTTAATTTGCTCCACCGCCTCACAAAATTCCAAATTTATATCTTTTTCTTTATATTCATTGTCCAAATAAACTATGAAACAATATTCTGGGATTTGGCATCTTTGCCTGAAATAATTGATTTAATCTCATCAATAGATAATCCAATCTGACGTAATGATTGTATTTTATGAAGTTCAAAAAGTTGAGAAGTACTGTAATAACGAAACTTCGTAAATTCATCTATTTCTTCTGGCTTTAATAAACCTATTTCATCATAATATCTAAGTGTTTTTATTGTTGTTTTACTCAACTTTGAAAACTCTCCTATACGTAACATTCGTATCACCTTCCTCGTATTTTAAGTATAGATTCTACCCTTTATAATGCCTACATATTTTTATTGTATATCTACAATTATCATTCCACCCTTTTCTTCATACCCCGTATCCCATAATTCATTAAATGAAATCCAGTTATATTTTCCATAGGTTGCTATTTTTATAAATAATTCATCATCACTTTTCTCATATCCAACAATTAAGAACCAATGCCATACAAGTTCTTTTAACTTTGAATTTTTATGTTTTAATAAAAGAAATGGTATGGGAGTTTCTTTGTCTATCTGATTTATAACTATTTTTTTACCATCAAATACTGAATTTTCTCCACCAAAAGGTGTCATCTTTATACCTTGGTCATTAACATCATATAGATATTTTCCCAATCCATCTATATATAATTGTAGAGTATTGATTCCTGTCATTCTAGGGCGAAGATAAGGTTTCATTATATTAGAGAATTTGATATAGTCTGATTTTTGTAAGAAATTAATATCAAATGGATATAAATGCTCACTTCCTATAAGTATATTTAAATAAACACATAAGTCACAAGCCGTAACTGCTGCACAACCTCCTAGTTTCATCATAGGATCCCAAAACCAATTTTGATTCCCCCCATAATGATCTTCTATATTAAAATATATCAATTCTTTTTTCATAGTTAATATTTCCTTTCTAATATCATTATCTTAACTAAATATTAACATCTTTAATATTAAATTAAAATAAAAGTATATATAAATTCATTTAATTAAAATAATAATTTTTTATATTATTTGAAATCCTAAACTATGCTTAAAGTAATATATTCTACAAATAAAATAAGGAACAAGAGTTGGAATACACAAACTTATTATCATATTTATTTTTCATAAATATGATAGATTGCATATTCCTAACTTGTTCCAGTTAATTTCTTATATATCCTACTAATTATATAATAAGTAGTTATATCTATTTAGATTAATCATCTAAATAGACTATATTATAATTAAGCAGCTACTTCTTTATCTACTTTTGTTCCTTTTTTATTTAATACGTCCATAGCTTTTATAGCAGATAATATACCAACATAAGCTAATATAACAGCTCCTACTATTGTCCACCAAGCTACTCCGTATCCCATTTTATCAACTACTATACCAAATATTGATGAACCAGCAGCAAATCCTACACCGAATACTAATTGTACCATACCTAATACACCAGCATATTCTTTGTTTCCAAATAATTTACCAACAAGTAAAGCAGGACCTATTGTATAAGCGAATATTGATAAACCTTTTGCTACTGCGAATACATAAGCAAGAGGAGTTACATCTATTGCAAATATTAATGATAAATTAGATATTAAAACTATTACACCAGCTATTCCCATAGCTTTGAATGGTCCTATTTTATCGAATAAGTTACCACCAACTATAGTCCCCGCAAGAGAACATATAGCGAATATAGATCCTATTATTCCTGTATTTACAGCTTCATTTAAATGTAAGTAAGCTGGATATTGTACTGATAATGCTGCCACATATATACCAACAAAGAAGAATCCACCAGCAAGGAATTTGAATCCTTTAGTTTTCATAGCTTCAGCAACAGTGTATCCCCAGCTTAAGCCTTCTTCCTTATTATCTTCTTCAGAACCTTTAGCTCTTACAACTTCTGAAGCATCTTTTGGCATTCTTAACATGAATAGTATTATTGGTAAAGCTACTACTAAACCTACAAGACCAAATATTAAGTACGCTTGTTTAAATCCAACAGCTTTTATTAAAGCAACTGATGAACCTTGTAAGAATATATTTCCTATAGATCCCCCAGCCATAGCTGTAGATAAAGCTTTACCTTTACTTGCTTCATCGAACCAAGCATTTATTAATAGAGGTATACCTAATGCAGATATTATAGCAGCACCTATTTGCATTATACCTGCTATTAAGTAGTATTGCCATGGAGCTGTTGCTATTGAGAAAGCAGCAAAACCACCACAACCTAATATAGCACCTGCTATGTATAAAGGCTTAAGGCTAAACTTTTTAAATAAACCACCAACTATTGGTGAACCTATAGCTGAAACTAAAGTTCCTATAGTGAATATTAAAGAAAAACTTGCCATACTAAAACCTAATGCTTTGTCACTAACTACGTAGTACATGAATTGCGGTTGTAAGTTAGCTAAAACACCATAAGGTATTGCTTGTATAAGCATACATGCTATAACAACTTTCCAACCAGCAACAATTTTTTTGTTTGAATTACTCATCGAATTCTCTCCTTTTGTTGTAAATATATAATTGCTGTACTAATAAATTAAGTATAACGATTTCAAATATTAAATTAAATATTATAAATTAATTTTCAGCACCAATACATAGTAGCACTGTAGCAGAGAAAAAACAAGGAAAACTTGTCGTACTATAAATTTATTTGTCGATTTTTCTACATTTATCTATGATGATTACACAATTTTTTATAGTAGAATTTAAATATTAATTTACTTTTTATTTTAAATTACTTTAATATTTGTCATATAATTTATCTAATAATTTCTAGCTATTTCTTAGCTATTTTAGCTTAGCTAAGATTAAGTCATATTTCTTTTCATATTCAGATTTTTTATAAGGATTAGTCTCCACACATAACATGGAAATTACATAACTCATTTCATTTTCTAAGGATAAAGTTTCATCTTTATTTTTATGATTAAATGTTTTCAATTTTTATTGCCTTCATTTTCTATATACTTACTATAATCTCCGTTAAACTCTTCAATTTGCTGATTTTTAATTTCAATAATACAGTCACATATTTTATCTATAAAGGCTCTATCATGTGATACTATAAGCATGGTTTTATCTGTATTTTTTTAAGATTCCTCAAGGGCTTCTAGGTAAATCTAATATTTCAAATTTATCTATATCTAATATTAATTCATCCAAATAATACTTTTTAGATTTTCTATATTTACTAATTGCATAAAAAAATCCCTCCTCATTTGTACTCAAATATAAGGAGAGACTATTATAATAACAGGCACACTAAAAAAGTTAGCAAACTAATATAAAAAGCAAATGGAATTTCCTTCTCTACATATTATTGCATTACTAAATATTTTATAATTTACTCTCCTTAATTTAAGCACTATAAATACACCTATTAATATAGGCTTTTAAAATTTATGATACTTTTATTTTAAAGGTAAATTATAACTTCATTTTAATTTTATCCGTACCCTTTCATTTTTTATTTTTCAATAGAATTTTATCATGTTTAATTTTTAATATCAATTACTAATAAATTTAAATATCTTGTATCATATCTATCTTATTTGTAAGAAATAAATTTAAAATAAATAAACTTATTTAAATTAGAAAATTAACATAATATTTAACAATAAAAATATATAAAAATCAACATACCTCATTTATAATTAATAGTAAAACATTTTAAATATTTTTACTATTAATTATGCACATATGAAAATTTTTAAGGAGGATTTTATCCATGAAACAAAGACCAAAATCAATAGATGGTACACTTAGAAAATCATTTTTACGTGTTCCTGAAGTTATTAGAGAATGCAGCGGCATAAATATTTTTGGGAAAAGAATTAAGTCTCTTGTTTTTTCAACTGACTTAGCTATTATAAAAAATGTAAATGCAGACGCAGTAATAGCCGTATATCCATTTACACCTCAGCCCATAATTACACAATCTATTATTATGGCTTCTGATATCCCTGTTTTTGCAGGTGTTGGTGGAGGTTTGACAAAAGGAATTCGTTCTGTAATGCTTGGAACAAATGCTGAGTTGCAAGGTGCTATCGGTGTGGTTGTCAATGCTCCAACATCAAACGGTGTAGTCAAAGCTTTATCTAATGCACTAGATATACCTGTTGTTGTTACTATTGTGAATGATGATACAAATATTCAGGAAAGAATAGATTCTGGTGCAACTATTTTTAATGTTTCAGCTTCTGTTGATACACCTAGGATAGTTGCCAAAATTAGAGATGCTTATCCTGATTTTCCAATAATCGCAACAGGTGGTCCTACTGATGAAAGTATCAGAAAAACCATAGCTGCCGGTGCAAATGCAATCACTTGGACACCACCTTCTATTGCTGTATTGTTTAAAGACGTTATGAATTCTTATAGACAGAATTCGGATGCACATTAGTAATTCATTTTCTATGGAATGTTATCTGGTACACTAGGACACCAACTTTTACAACACTATTAAATATACAGTATATTTTAGTTGAGTTTAAAGTCTGTTAGTTTTTATTATTTCTAGTGTACTTGATCTACTATCATTAATAAAACCTTTATTACAACTCAATTACACACTTTATTTTACATTCCTGCTATACTTTCTTCTAGTCCATATGCATTAAATACTACACCTGCTTCATGTCCATAATTTTCTATTAGTCTATTTACAATTTCTTTTGCTGCTCTTTTTATCGATTCATTTATTATTATATAAAAAATGAATTTATATTTTTATGGTCAAAAACACCTTTTTTATTACCCTTATTTTTCTTTATATTCATTTTCTTTAGTATATAGATATGTATTTTTAGAACAACCTAAAGCTCCTGTAGCTGTTAATGCTATTACCAAGATTGCAATAAATATTTTATATGTTTTTTCAAAATATCCTCCATATGTAAATAAATTATTTTGCATTGATATTATACTATAAAAAAGAGTATTGACAATTCAATCAATACTCTTTTTATTAATTTAATTAGTAGAAATTATTCTTATGCATCATTTTAAATCTAACTTTTCATTTAATTTTATTATTAAACTTCTATCTATATATAACCTTACCATCAATATCGCTAACACTTTGACATCCAGTAAGTCTCATAGTAGCCTCAAATTCACCTATTACCTTATTAATATACATTTCAACACCTTCTTTACCACCACCAAAGCTAGCAGTAACAAAAGGTCTTCCTATAAGCACGCCATCAGCTCCAAGTCCTATCAATTTAAGAACATCAACACCGCTTCTAACACCACCATCAACTAAAATAGTTACCTTACCTTTAACAACTTCAGCAATAGCAGGAAGTACATCAGCAGCACCTGGAGTACAATCTAAAACTCTACCGCCGTGGTTAGACACAACTATAGCATCCACACCAGCTTGAACAGCAAGCATAGCATCTTCTGCAGTCATTATACCTTTTACTATAAATGGTAGCTTAGTAGCTGCTTTCAACTCTTTTAAAGCTTCCACATCTTTTGGTACAACTGTTTTTCCATGCATTGATAAAGTAACTAGTCCACATGCATCCACATCTACACCAACAGCAAAAGCCCCAGCTTCTTCAGCTAATTTTATTTTCTTTATTATGTCTTGATTTTCCCAAGGCTTTATAAATACTATACCTTGGCCATCGTTTTCTTTTAATACATCTAGGTTGTCCATTAAGAATGAATCTACAGCAGTATCACCAACCATTGGGAAGATTCCTGTTTCTATACATCCTTCTACAACTGGAGTTATGTATTCTCTTTCACTTATTTTTCCACCCATATTTAATGTAGTTCCTGTTATAGGAGCTGCAAATATAGGTGCTTTCATTTTCTTCCCAAATAATTCTACTGAAGTATCTGGCTTAGATACATTATGTATAACTCTCATGTTTATTTTAACATCTTGTAAACTTTTGAAGTTTTGTATAAAAGCAGATCCAGTTTCTTTTCCACCCATTCCTGGAACTTCTCCTGCACAAACTACTCCATTACAAGCTTTACATACCCTACAACTTCCATTTAAGTTTTCTCTTGCTTCTTTTAGCATATCTTTATAATTCATTGTTTATTCCCCTCCAATAATAATTCACTTAAAAATTCTTCCATTAATATTATAGCTTATAACACATTCTTAAGGAAACTTTTTCTATGTATTGGTGTTATACCATTTTTTTCTATAGCTTCGTAATGCTCCTTTGTACCATATCCTTTGTTTGATTTAAACCCATACTCAGGATATATTTCATCATATTGGCACATCATTCTATCTCTAGTAACCTTAGCTAAAATACTTGCAGCCCCTATTGATATTGACTTTGAATCACCTTTTATTATTGGATTTTGTTTTATATCAACCCCTGGTATTGTAACAGCATCTACTAATAAGTAGTCTGGTTGTTTTTTCATTGAATTTAATGCTTTTTTCATTGCCATATATGTGGCATTTAAAATATTGTAGTCATCTATTTCTTCATTGTCCACAATTCCTATTCCATAATCTAGGGCATTTTCTTTTATTATTTCATATAATTCTTCTCTTTTACTTTCTTTGATTTTTTTAGAATCATCTATTCCTTCTATTTTAGTGTGTGGCGGTAAAACAACTACAGCAGCAACTACAGGCCCTGCCAGTGGTCCTCTACCAACCTCATCTATTCCACCTATGTATAAATATCCTTTTTCATATCCATCATTTTCGTATGTATTTATAAGTTCTAGTCTTTCATCTTCTTTTCTTATAGCATCAAGTTTTTTAGCTAAAGACACAGCTAGTTTTTGCACTGATTTTCTTTCGTCACTTTTTAAAATATCTATATATTCTAAGTATTGATCCACCTTTAGATTATCTACTATTTCTTTAATTTCTTTTACACTTTTATTATTCATGGTAATCTCCTTATTGTTTATTCAGTTTTATTATGTACTCACCTGTTATATTTTATCATAAAATTTGTTACGTTCATATCTACAACGATTTATCTTTTCTCTACTTCAGATAAATTCATTGCTCAAAATTCATTTTGCTCATGTAACAAGTGATTTATTTAAAAAAAGCCAGCAGAATTAGCTTTATCTGTTGGCTTTATATATTGATTTAATTTGCTTTTTTACATAATTTTAAATTTTCATCATAATCTATTCTTGCTATTTTAAATTTAAGTGCTATCATTACCAATGAGACTATTGGATTTATTAAATTTAACAAAGCATATGGTGCATATATAAATGCTGATATCCCAAGTGTTCCTGCTATATAAGCACCACAAGTATTCCATGGTATAAGTGGAGAAGTTAAAGTTCCACTATCTTCTAATGCTCTTGATAACATCTTTGGATGTATACCTCTTTTTTTGTATTCTTCGCTATACATTCTTCCTGGTATAACAATAGATAAATATTGTTCTCCAGCTATTATATTAGTAAATGTACAAGTTAACATAGTACAAAATACTGTACCAAACACACCTTTTGCAGCTCTCAATATGGACGATGCTATTACTTCAAGCATCCCTGTCTTTTCTAGTATTCCTCCTAATCCTAGTGCACATATTGTTAATGATACAGTTGACATCATATTCATAAGTCCACCTTTAGATAACAACATATCTACAGATTCTATACCTGTAGTAGATACATATCCATTAGTCGCCGCTTCTAATATGGCTCCTATGTCTTGTCCTTGGAAAAATATTGCTATAATAACACCTACCAATGCTCCGCAAATAAGTCCAGGGATTGCTGGTACTTTAAGCATAACTAGCACAATTACTATAACTGGTCCAATTAACAAAAACGGTGATAAAGTATTAAACGAAGACTCCAGTGTGTTGCTAATTAATTGAATTTGACTTATATCCAGTTCTTGTCCAGAATATTTCGTCCCCATTATACCAAATATTATTAATACTATTACTAAGGATGGTACAATTGAATATGACATATATTTTATGTGAGTAAATAAGTCAGTACCTGCCATTGCTGGTGCTAAATTAGTTGTCTCAGATAGAGCAGATAATTTATCTCCAAAATATGCTCCAGATATAATAGATCCTGCAACTATTCCTACTGGTATACCTAAGCTTTGACCAATACCTAAAAGTGCAACACCGACTGTTCCCATAGTGCTCCAAGATGATCCCGTTGCAAGAGATACTATAGCGCATACTATTACTGAGGCCACCAAGAAAATATTTGGTGATATGACTTTTAATCCCCAATAAATCATACTTGGGACCACCCCACTTATTACCCAAGTTCCTATAAGTATACCTATTATCATTATAATCAAAATCGCTTGCATAGCCATTTTAATACTATCAAACATACTGATTTCTAACTCAGTCCATTTAAATCCTAGTCTATATACTCCTATGGCCCCTGCTATAGCTGCAGCTCCTATAAGTGGTACATGTGGTGATGCCTCAAACATAAATATTCCTATTCCTAAAAATAACGCTAAGCATATTATCGGTATCATTGCCTCTAATAACGATGCCTTCCTACTAATCTTTTGCTTCATTTTAAATTCTCCCCTTATCAATAGTTTAATTTGAATTTTTTGAAACCTATTAGTCTATACCACCTATTTTTTCTTTATAAGTCAATTCAATTTCTACTCTATTACCTAATTTATAATTAAAATAATACTTTTCTTATATTCTATATTATAAATTTAGCACATTTTTAGGATATTGTTATTTTTTTATTTATCTTTTATGAATTTTTTATTTTATTTATAATTTTTCACCATTTTAATCCATTTAATATTTGTTTTTCTTATATATTTTAAATTAAAAACTACGCAGGTGACATTTTCCTGCGCAATTTTTAATAATCTTCTTTTATTAAGTATTTAACAAACACTGCTTTTAAAACAGCGTTCACTTGATAAGACTGTTTCACTCCTGTTTTACACCACAATGCAAAATGCTCACAATTGTTAGCAGGAAGTAAAAATTTTCGTTCTCCAACCCTACTCCTTGCCCTCCTTACCGTTTCTTCAGGGGAATATATTTTAAACTTAACTTTATTTTTAATTTGATAAAGAAGATACAAAGCTTGTGCTCCATCTAGCAAGTCCCGATTTAATCCTTTTGCCCTTACTCTTTTCACAGTGGAAGATTTATCTTCTGAAAATTTATACACATAATATTTATCCGATCCTCCTAAAAAGTTATCAATATCTGTTTCAGCTATAACCATTTGTCTTAGAAAGAAATCTTTATCTTTACCACTATAATGAATAACATGGTTCTTATCTACAAATATTCCAAAATGATTATATATTCCATGATTAACACATATTACATCTCCATATTGAGGTTCAATCAAAATATCGCCTCCCAATATATATTTATATATATAATTTATGATTTATTATTTATATTGTTGATAAAAATTCGTTTCACTCGAGCGACCTATCGACGAAACACTTCATGTGGCTAACTGCTCGCACGTTGCTCAAGTAACAAAATATGCTATCCATATAGCAAATAGCGTGTAATTTCCTTACAATAAAAAAAGAAAGTCATAATGACTTTCTTATTTATCCATATAATCCATAGGTTCTTCTAAAGATATTTGTCCTATTTTACCTTCTCTGTACTCATTTAATACAGTTTGGGCAATTCTAGTATAGTCTAATTCTTGTCTTCCTAAGATAAACCCTCTTTTTCTACCTATCATTTCCATAGTTTCTAATGGAGTTTCTCCTAGTTCTTCTAATTTGTATCTAGCTTTTAATTTTTCTGGCTCTATTTCCATAAGTTTTTCTATAAACTTAAGTCCTAGAGTGTCTATATCAAGTATTTCGTCTTTTATAGCTCTAGAAAATGCTAAGTTAAGTGCTACTTCTTGATCTTCAAATTTAGGCCAAAGTATACCAGGAGTATCAAGTAACTCTAAATTTCCTTTAAGCCTTACCCATTGCTTACATTTAGTAACACCTGGTTTGTCTCCAGTTACAGTACTTTTTCTTCCTGTAAGTTTATTTATAAGAGTTGATTTACCTACGTTTGGAATACCAACTATCATAAGTCTTATAGCTCTTTCTTGTCTTCCTTTTGCCTTAAGGTTATCCATCATTTCCTTAGTAACATTCTTACATTCTTCTACTATTTTGTTTACACCATTACCTTTTATAGTAGCTACAGGTATCGCTTTTATTCCTCTTTTAGCATAGTAGTTAACCCACTTGCTTAAGTTAGCTGGATTTGCTAAATCACTTTTATTTAAAACTACTACTCTTGGCTTATTCCCAACTATTTCATCTATTTGAGGGTTCTTACTTGAGTAAGGTATTCTAGCATCCAATAACTCTATTACAACGTCTACCATTTTTAAGTTATTTTGAACTAATTCCTTAGTCTTTTTCATATGCCCTGGATACCAGTTTATATGTAAATTATCGTCTTTTAAATATTCGTCATAATCACTTCTTCTGTAATCTCTTGCCATGTTCTCACTTCCTTATCTTTTTATAAGTACTAATTTATTTCATCCTATATATAGGATTTCATTTTTTATTATATCTATGCTTTTATTCATATTAATAACTGAAAGTTTGATTTACTTGAGCGACGTGTCTGCAAAACACTTTATATCTCCAATGGCTACGCCCATTGCTCAAGCTAATATATTAAAATTTACAATTCATCTAAAAAACAGATAAATTATAAATTCTTGATGACTGAAAAAAAGGAAATCCCTAAAGAGATTTCCTTCCTAAATTAACTTAAAAAGTTATTATTTATTTCTAGCTTCTTTTATCTTAGCAGCTTTACCAGTTCTAGTTCTTAGGTAGTTTATCTTAGCTCTTCTTACTTTACCTTTTCTAGTAACTTCTATTTTTTCTATTTTTGGAGAGTGAACTGGGAAAGTTCTTTCTACACCAACGTTGAATGATATTTTTCTAACAGTGAAAGTTTCTCTAGCTCCTCCACCTTGTCTCTTCATTACAACACCTTCAAATACCTGAACTCTTTCTCTTTTTCCTTCAACTATTTTAACGTGTACTCTTACTGTGTCCCCAGGTCCAAATGCAGGAACTTCAGCTTTTAATTGTTCTTGTTCTAATGATTTTATTAATTCGTTCATTTTCTTCCTCCTAAGTATCATAGACGCTCTTAATTACTGACCAATGTAAGCAGAGGAGCGGCCGTATTGTTTTCAACAGTCTTAATTATACTATAATTATTTACTTCTTACAAGACTTTTTATACAAATCTGGTCTTCTAAGTTTTGTGATTTTTTTAGATTCTTCAAGACGCCATTTTTCTATTTTTTGATGATTACCTGATAGTAATACATCTGGTACAGACATGCCCATAAACTCTCTTGGTCTAGTGTAATGTGGGTATTCCAATAAATCATCTTTGAAACTTTCTTCTTCAAATGATTCATTTTGACTAAGTACACCAGGAATAAGTCTAGCTATAGAGTCTATCATAATCAGAGCTGGAAGTTCTCCACCTGTCAATACATAGTCTCCTATAGACACTTCATCCGTTACTATTAAATCAATTATTCTTTGATCTATTCCTTCATAATGTCCACAAAGCAGTATTATATCTTCATCTAGAGATAAATCACTGGCAATCTCTTGTTTATATACTTGTCCTTTTGGCGTTAAATATACCACCCTAGGATTTGTTATATTGTGAGTATCTACAATATGCTTATATGTGTCATATATAGGTTGAGGAGTCATTAACATTCCTGCCCCTCCACCAAATGGATAGTCGTCGACCTTTTTATGTTTATTTGCTGAAAAATCTCTAATATTGTACACATGTACTTCTATTATTTCTTTTTCTATAGCTCTTTTCATTATACTTTCACTCATATATGAGTTGAAAATATCTGGAAAAAGAGTCATAATGTGAAATCTCATATTATCACCTAATCTAACATTCCTTTTATAGGATCTATTATCATTTTCTTTTCTTCTATGTTTATTTCAGGAACAAATTTTAATGTTGATGGGATAAGATATTCTTTGTCATTATCTCCTTTTACAACATATACATCGTTAGCAGAATATTGTAGAACATCCTTAAGAGTTCCTACTTTTTCTCCACCTAATGTAAAGACTTCTATTCCTATTAAATCTGCTATGAAAAATTCATCTTCATCAAGATCTACACTATCTTCTCTAGATATATAAAGGTTTTTAGTTTTTACTTTTTCAGCAAGTTCAACAGAATCTATACCTTTTATCTTCATTATAACCATATTTCCTTTATATCTAACTCTTTCAACTTCATATTCTTTGTTGAAGTTTTTATCAAGATAAAAACTTTCTAAATCATCAAATCTATTTATGTTATCCACATATGGATATACTCTAACTTCTCCCTTAAGACCTTGAGTATTTACTATCTGACCGATTCTAAAATGAGTTAACTTTTCTTTCATAGTCTCACCTTCTTTAAATTGTTTCTTTATATAAAAATTCACGTTAAAATATCAAATAATATTTGTTTTTAGTCTTTGTTTTTAGTCTTAAAATTATTTTTGATTTATATATTTAATATTTCTATGATTATTTTTGATTCTAAAGATTCTTATTAAATTTTATTTCGCCTAAGCAAAGCGTTATCGAAACACCTTAATCATTTTCCCTAAAAATTTCAATATTTTACTTATTATAAACAAAAAGGATTAGGCATATACCTAACCCTTCTATAATATTTCAAGTGAAACCTTGACATTTTCTTTATTTCCAGCAGATTTTAGCACAGTTCTAATAGCTTTAGCTATTCTTCCCTGCTTTCCGATAACCTTGCCCACATCATCTTGAGAAACTTTTAGTTTTAAGATAATTTCATCTTTTTCTATAGTTTCTTCTATTGTCACTTCGTCAGGATTATCTACTAGAGCTTTGACAATATGCATAACTAGCTCTTTCATATATTCATCTCCTAAAAACTAATCCTTAATGGATTATATTGAGTACTAAAATAATCTAATTATTATTTAGATTGTTTTTGAGCTTCGAACTTTTCAGTTATTCCGTTGTTAGCGAATAATTTTTTAACAGTGTCAGTTGGTTGAGCTCCTACTGCTAACCATTTTAAAGCTTTCTCGTCGTTTATTCTTGTTTCTTTGTTAGCTGAAACTGGATTGTAGTATCCTATTTCTTCTATGAATTTTCCATCTCTAGGAGATCTAGAATCTGCTACTACTATTCTGTAGAAAGGTTTTTTGTTTGCACCCATTCTTTTTAATCTTATTTTAACTGCCATTACAGTCACCTCCGAATTTTTTGTCTATTTTTGTGTATTATTTATTTAAAGAAAGGAAGTCCGCCTAACGCGCCTCTTTTCTTCATACCTTTTTGATTACCCATAAACATCTTCATCATTTTTTTCATTTCATTTAATTGTTTTATAAGTCTGTTTATGTCTTGCACGCTTGTCCCACTACCCTTCGCTATTCTTCTTTTTCTAGAAGCATTAAGTAGTTCTGGTTTACGTCTTTCTTCTAAAGTCATAGATTGTATTATAGCTTTAGTTCTTTTCATTTCTTTTCCATTTAAGTCCACATTACCAAGCTGATTTTTTAAGTTACCCATACCTGGCATCATTCCAAGAATTTTATCAAGTGGACCCATGTTTTCTATTTGTTCAAATTGAGCTAACATATCTTCAAAGTCAAAATCTTGTTTTCTGATTTTACTTTCTAATTCTTTAGCTTTCTCTAAATCCATAGCATCTTGAGCTTTTTCTATTAAACTTAGGACATCTCCCATTCCAAGGATTCTTGATGCCATTCTATCTGGATAGAATGGTTCTAAATCATCTAATTTTTCACCCATACCTATGAATTTAATTGGCTTTTGTGTTACAGCCCTTATTGAAAGTGCTGCCCCACCTCTTGTATCACCATCAAGTTTTGTAAGAACTACACCGTCAAGGCCTAGGGCATTATCAAAACTTTCAGCAACATTAACTGCATCTTGACCTGTCATAGAGTCAACTACTAATAAAATCTCATGAGGTTTTATTTCTGATTTAATAGATTTTAATTCATCCATTAATGTTTCATCTATATGAAGTCTACCTGCTGTATCTATAATAACTAAGTCATTGTTATTTTTTAGAGCATGACTTAATCCTGCTTTTGCTATATTTACTGGGTTTTCTTTGTCACCCATATTAAATACTGGTATGTCTAATTTTTCTCCTACAACTTGTAATTGTTTTATTGCTGCAGGTCTATAAACGTCACAAGCTACTAATAAAGGTCTTTTACCTTGTTTCTTAAAGTAATTACCTATTTTTCCAGAAGTAGTTGTTTTACCAGCACCTTGAAGACCAACCATCATAATAATTGTAGGTGGTTTCGAAGATATCATAACTTTACTTTGTACATCTCCCATAAGGGCAGTAAGTTCTTCGTTTACTATTTTAATAACGTGTTGAGCTGGAGTTAAACTTGTCATAACTTCTTGTCCAACACATCTTTCTTGAACCTTTTTTATAAAGTCTTTAACAACTTTAAAGTTTACGTCTGCTTCTAATAAAGCAAGCTTAACTTCTCTCATTGCATCTTTTACATCTTTTTCTGTAAGTTTTCCTTTTGATTTTAACTTACCAAGTGCACCTTGCAATTTATCTGATAAACCTTCAAATATCATTTCAACAACTCCCTACATATTTGTTCTATTGTTTCTAACTTAGGGATTAAATTAGCACAATCTCTATTTTGCAATAAATCTTGTTTAATGTCAACAATTTTATCTTCTAGTGATTTTAGGATTTCTTCTTGTTGATTATCTTTTGATACTAAGTGAAGTTTATTTTCATATTCCCTCAATATCTTTTCTGAACGTTTAAGAGTATCGTAAACTCCTTGTCTAGATACATTAAGATTTTCACTGATTTCACCTAAAGAATAATTTTCCTCATAATAAAGTGAAACTATTTCTTTTTGTTTATCAGTTAGTAATTCTTTATATTGTTCAAACAATAACCCAATTTCCACCATTTTATCTATATTCATAACTTCACTTCCCAGTGTATACTGTAAAGGTTATTTACTTTACACATTGTATTTTATATTAAAACTAATTTATTGTCAATATATATTTCGTCTAAATTTTACCCAAATAATGCATCTGAAAATGCTTTAGCATCAAAGTCTTGTAAATCTTCCATTTTTTCTCCCACACCTATTAATTTAACAGGTACATCTACTTCAGATTTAACAGCTAAAACAACTCCACCTTTTGCAGTACCATCTAATTTAGTTAAAACAAGTCCAGTTATATCACATACTTGTTTAAAGCTTTTAGCTTGAGACACTGCATTTTGCCCAGTAGTTGCATCTACTACTAGTAATACTTCTTTTTTAGCTTCTGGATATTCTCTATCTACTATCTTAAATACTTTTGATAATTCATTCATTAAGTTAGCCTTATTATGAAGTCTTCCTGCTGTATCACAGATTAATAAATCAATATCTCTAGCTTTTGCAGCTTTTATTGAGTCAAATATAACTGCTCCAGGATCAGCACCTTCTTGATGTTTTATTATATCTACACCACTTCTGTTAGCCCATACCTCTAACTGATCTATGGCAGCTGCTCTAAATGTATCTCCAGCTGCTATTAAAACCTTTTTACCTTCTTTTTTGTATCTGCTAGCTAATTTTCCTATAGTTGTAGTTTTTCCAACTCCATTAACTCCTACCATTATAATGATTGATGGTGAGTGACTTACATCTAAAGTTGAATTTTCATTAGTTAATATTTCTTCTATTATTAACTTTAATTCTCCTTTAACATCTTGTGGATCAGTTATTTTTTTAGTTTTTATAGCATCTGTTAGCTTATCAATTATATTCATTGTTGTATCCACACCAACATCTGCTGTAATTAATATTTCTTCTATTTCTTCTAATAAGTCTTCATCAACTTTTGTATATGATTTTAAAACTTGGTCTACTCTATCAGTTATTCCTTGCTTAGCTTTTGATAAACCTTGTTTTAATCTTTCAAATAAACTCATTTTTGGTTCTTCAACTACTTCTTCTATTTCTTTTTTATCTTCTACTAATTGTAATTCTTCATTTTGAATTTCTTCAACAGAACTATCTAAAGCAACTTCTTTAACTACCTCTTCTTTTGGCTTTTCAACTTTTTGTACTTCCTCCACCTGTTGTTCTTCTTCAACTTGTAGTTTCTCAGCTTGTTCTTCAACTGTTTCTTCACTTACAACTACTTGTGATGCTTCCTCTTTTATTTCTTCTTTTTTGCTCTTTTTAAAAAACTTTTTAAACACCCTACGTCCTCCTAAGTATATTTTACTTTTTATTAAATAATATCAGTCATTTCTTCAGCTTCATTTAAACTTAATGCTATGACTTTTGATATGGCTCTTTGTTCCATAGTTACACCATAGATATAATCTGCAGCTTCCATTGTACCTCTTCTGTGAGTTACAGCTATAAACTGTGTCCTAGATGTTAATTCTTTTAAGAATGTACCAAATCTAGCTATATTACTATCATCTAGTGGTGCTTCTATTTCATCTAGTATACAGAAGGGCGTTGGTTTTGCCAATAATATGGAGAATAATATACTTATGGCTGTTAATGCCTTCTCTCCACCTGATAATAAACTTAAATTTTTCATTTTTTTACCTGGTGGTTTTGCAGTAATTTCTATATCACTTTCTAAAATATTTTCTTCATCTAGAATTGTTAAATTCCCTTCTCCTCCACCAAATAACCTATTATATACATATTTAAAGTTTTCATTAATTTTATCAAACTCTTCTTTAAATTGTATTTTCATATGCTCTTCTAATTCTGCTATTATTTCCTCTATGGCTTCAATAGATTTTTGTAAATCTTCTTTTTGCTCACTATAGAAATCATATCTTTCTTTTGTTTCTTTGTACTCTTCTATTGAGTCTATATTTACATTACCTAAAGATCTAATTTCTTTTTTAAGAGAATCTAATATTTTTTTATTTATTTCTATATCATCATCTCTAAGTTCTACAGCTTGTAGATATGTTAGATTATAGTCCTCAAATAATTTAAAGTTATTACTTTCCTTATTTGACTCTAACTTTTCAATTCTAGATTCAACTTTAAATATTGCTTCTCTTAGTTC
>NZ_JWHR01000005.1 GCF_000808015.1 Terrisporobacter othiniensis
ATTTTATATTTTTTCATTTCCTTCTCTCCTTTTTTATTTTCTCTAATTATATTAATATATTTTTTATAAAAATACAATAAATTTTTATTGTTTTACAATAAATATTTATTGTTAAAACATTTCTAGTAAATTGGAATTCATTTCAAATTAAATATAATTTCCAAAAGTTGCTAGAATATCACTTTTTAACTAAAATTTATGTAATTAACTTAATATAAATATGCTTAATTATAAATTGGAGGTTTTATGAAGAAAATACTATTTATCACAGACTTATATTATAACTCCAAAGGTAGAAATTATTATTAAGAAGATCTATTCCTTACATGTTCTCTTAGAGAAGATTTTAAATTACTTATTTGTAATCCAAATGATATAAATGACTTCAATGAAGATTTTGATTTAATTTTATTTAGAAATACAGGACCTGCTGCCAATTTTGAGAGGGAATATAAGATATTTAGAGATAAAATAAAAACTCATAATTTGCTTACTTACAATTCTTTTGATGGTCATGGATATATGAATGGGAAGGGCTATTTGATGGAACTTACAAACAAAAATATGCCTGTTATCAGAACAATCAACAATATTAATGAGTTTCATAAATTGCCAGATGTTGCAAATTACATAACAAAACCCATAGATGGTGCTGATTCCATAAGCTTAGAGCTTTTAAGTAAAGATGAACTTTTTGAAAAAGTTAAATCCGATAATTACAGTACTTTAATTCAACCATTTATAGATTTTCAGTATGAGGTGTCTTTTTATTACGTAGATAGAAAATTCCAATATGCTCTTTATGCTCCTAATAAAGATGATTTTGATTTTTGCCATGCCTTATTAAACTGGAATAATTTAAGTCATGGTATTCAAAGAATTGATGCATGTAGAGATAAGAATGGAAATTTACTTCTTGTGGAAATTGAAGATTTAAATCCTTATTTATCTTTGTTTGATATTTCTCCAAGTTCAAGAGAAAAGTTTGTTTTATCTTTAAAAGAATCTTTGAATAACATTTTATACAAACTTTAGTAACGCAATAGACTTATATTAATAGTGAATAAATAATTCTTATACAGTTTAAATAAAATAGCAATCACTTTAGACTTTTAAATATCTAAAATGATTGCCATTTTTTCTATTTATTTAAGCTACTTTTACTTCTTTTTTCTCATTAATTTTAAGTGACTTATCTACTGCAACAGCTGCTGTCATTGCTCCATTAACATTTAACATTGTTCTTCCCATATCAAGGATTGGATCTATTGCAATTATTGCCCCTGCCATTGGGAAGTATGCTCCCATTCCCATACCTGATATTACTACAGACACAGACATTGTTGCTGTTCCTGGTATTCCTGCAATACCCAGTGAACTTATTGTTATAACTATTATTAACATCACATAGAAAGTAAAGTTCATTTCTACTCCAGCCATGTTTGCAAGCATTACACTAACTAAAGCTGGATATATTCCTGCACATCCATTCATGCCCATGTTTGAACCTAAACTTGTTACAAAGCTAGCAGTTCCTGATTCCACATTCATGTTTTCTGTCAAAGCTTCCACAGTAACTGGTAATGTTCCTAAACTTGAACGAGATGTGAATGCAAGTATTAATGCTTTTGAAGCATTTTTAATATATGTTATTGGATTCATTCCACTTAAAGTTATTATAACTAAGTGAACCACAAACATAAGCCCTACACTTATATATAATGCTAATATAAAATCAACCACATCTAAAAGTGACTTCACACCTCTACTTGCTATAGTACTAGCCATAAGTGGAACAACAGCATAAGGCATAAGTTTTATTACTGTTATGGCAACAGAAACTATAATTTTATAAAATGCTTCTACAAAATCCATAAATGGTTTTATTATATCTAAGTATTTTTTTGACAGTCTTCTTATTGCCAATCCTATAAACGCTGCAAATATTACTACTGCCACAGTATTTCCATCAGCCATGGCTTTTATTGGATTAGATGGCAATAACCCTCTTATTGTATCTGGAAGTGAAGTTATTTCTCTAAGCTCTTCACTAGCACTTACAGCTTGTATAGAAGAACCTAAATCAAATAAATTCCCAACGATTACAGCAATAATAGCTGCCGTAGCAGTTGTGGCAAAAAACATTCCCATAGATTTAAATGTTAATTTTCCTAAGTCATCTTCTTTCATATTCATTATAACTCTTATGATTGAAACTAAAACTAAAGGCATTACTATCATCTTTAGTAAATCCATAAATCCATTACCAAATAGAGAGTACCATGTACTTACTTCATTTATCCATGTTACTTGACTTGGGTCACTTGGAAATTTTGCTACTGCTTGTATTACTATTCCAAGACCTAACCCCATAAATATGGAAATTATCATTAACTTTGTAAATTTGAATTTTTTGCTTATTTTATTAATTATAAAAAATAATCCTATTAGTGCAATAACCATTAACACACTGTGTATGTTTGTTATCATTAAAAATTGCGATAAAAATGTATTACTCATAAATCCTCCCAAATGTCTATTATCAAATTGATAATCAAAATTATAACATTATCAATTTGATAATACAATAGTTTTTTTATTTTTATAACAATTTAATTATTTTACGATGAAAATTATTCACTACTTTGTTTTCCAATTTATGATATAATTTGTAATAACATTTTATATGGGGGACATAAATATGAAATACAAAGTATTAATTTTTGATGCAGATGAAACATTATTTGATTTTAAAAAAGCTGAAAAGGAGGCTTTCAAAGAAACTATTATTGAGTTTGGAATAGATTATGATGAATCTTATCATTTCGAAACTTATAAGATTATAAATAAAGCCATCTGGAAAGAGTTAGAACAAGGACTTATTACTCAATCTAAACTTAAAATAGAAAGATTTAAAAGGTTATCAGACAAACTTCAAATAGCTTTTGATGAAGTAGAGTTTGCCAATGTTTATATGAAACATTTAGCAAATGGATCCTTTTTATTTGAAGATTCCATGGATTTAGTAGAAAGTATAAAAGATAAGTATACACTTGTAATAGTTACAAATGGCCTTACGGTAGTACAAGAAAAAAGAATTAAACAATCTAGTATAGCAAAATACTTTAAAGATATAGTTATATCTGAAAATGTAGGAGTATCTAAGCCTAATCCTGGAATTTTTGAATATACTTTAAAAGACATGACAGATATTAGTAAAAATGAAGTATTAATGATAGGTGACAGCTTATCATCTGATATACAAGGTGGTACAAATTTCGAGATAGACACTTGTTGGTACAACCCTAACAAAGTTGAAAATAAAACAAATTTAAAACCAACTTATGAAGTATGTTCTTTAAAAGAACTTAAAAATTTATTATTAAATATATAAAAAGTTCTCTTAAATCACTGTATTTACAAATTATTTGGTTAATACTTTAGTCAGTTAACTATCTTGGTTAAAAAGTAAGGAGTACCTCTTAAAATATTTTGAGATACTCCTTTTAAATTTCAAATTAACTTTTCTTTATAAAATCTACATTGCACTTTGGACAATGAATAGAAATCTTCCCTTTCCCCTTAGGTACTCTAACCTTTTGTTTACAAGAAGGACATTTAAAGAATGCATAAGACTTCTTTTGCGCCCTCATTTTATTTTGCTTATCAAGTGATAACTTCACCTTATTAGAAAAATTTAAATATGCACTTCTTTCCGAATATCTTTTATTAAGATTTTTAGAAAACATTCTAAAGTATATAAATACCACCATAATTAATGCTAAAAAATAAAACATATCACCAAGGAAACTTGCTCTACCACTTAATAAAGATATTACTAAACTGACAAATACTAATTTAAATAGAAACTGATTCAATTCATCATTTCCATATCTGCCATACATGAATTTCATTAATTTTTCTTTCATTCTTAATCTCCCTTGAAATTTAATCTTTCGTGTAAAGAATTTTAACATATATAAAGGTTTTTAACAACTTATTTCCATAATACAAAAAATATTATTATAATAATTGTATTTTGGGTATTTATTAGTTGTATTTATATTAATTGGAACAAATGTCATTATCAATTGAGAATGCACTTTGATAATTTTCTCTTGACATAATCACACTTTGCCATTAATATAATATTATTAAATGAGAATAGAAATTTAAATGAGAGGTATTTATATGAATAACAATAGATACGAAGAAGCAACAAAAGTCACATTAATATCTATAATGTGGAATATTATTTTAACATTAATAAAAATCTTAGGGGGTGTAGTTGGAAAATCAAACGCTATGATTGCAGATGGTCTTCACTCCGCCTCAGATATAATAAGTTCTTTAGGAGTTTTAATAGGCAATAAAATTGCAAGAACACCGCATGATAAAGAACATAATTACGGACATGAAAAAGCAGAAACTTTGGTATCATTCTTATTATCAATGTTACTTATCTATGTTGCTTTAACAATAAGTTTTAACGGAGTAAATTCACTACTTCACTTAGAAAATGTTCAAGTTCCTACATTTTTACCACTGATTATTTCTATAATTTCCATAGGAATTAAAGAATATCAATACAGAATAACTATAAAAGTTGCTAAAAAAATAAACTCTCCATCACTAAAAGCAGATGCATGGCACCATAGATCAGACGCTCTATCTTCTGTAGCTGCATTTATTGGTATAGGTGGTTCACTACTTGGATTTAAGGCCTTAGATCCTATTGCAACAGTAATTGTTGGTTTATTTGTTGCAAAGGTAGGATTAGATATTTTCAAAGAAGCAATTAATGAATTAATGGACTATTCCATAGATGAAAAAGATGAATCACAAATCGTATCCATTGCAAACTCTACAGAAGGTGTTTTAAATATTGGAGAACTCAGAACTAGAAAGCATGGTTCTATGGCTTATGTAGATTTAACTATTTGTGTAAATAAGGACTTAACTGTACTTGAGGGACATGAAATTGCAAATAAATTGGAAATATCTATATTAGAAGAATTACAAATTGTAAAAGGTATAACAGTCCACGTTGAGCCTTGTATAAACTGTGACGAGTATAAATGTTGTATTTAATAGAAAAACTCAGCTTAAATTATCTTAAGCTGAGTTTTTCACTATTGTAAATTTATGATATTAATAGCATCAATTATTGGCTTAATACTATCTTTATCTGTAAAATCTACAGGGGTAGTATAGGCTTCTAACATACCTTTTGTGTTTTCATCCATTTCTTCTTCTTTTTGTCTTTTTAGTATCATTTTAAACATATTCATCATCAATTTATCTGGAGCAGTTAGATTTTTATAATTAAATGCTCCTCTTAAATAAAAATGTTTTATATTATCAGTATCTTTAAAATTATTTTTATTTACTTCTTCTAAGATTTTATCATCCATAATTGATAAACCTACAGAAAATACTATAAGATTTTTATTTTTTAATTTATCAATATCTTTATAAATTTGTTTGAAACCTTTGATACTGCCTGCATGTAACCAACCGCCAAAAACAATATTATCATAGTTCAATAAGTCATCTATATTTATATTTCCTATTTTTGACACCTTACAATTTAGCTCTTCTCCTATCCATTTTGCGTATTTTTCCGTACTTCCATATTTTGATTTATAAACAACTATATTTTTCATTTTAATTCCCCCCCTATTTATTTTAATGCGTTTTCAACGCATTTTAAATATAAACTAGATGATTCTTACTTATTTTTAATTATTTTTAAACTGTTTTTTCTTCTTCTGTAAAACCCAAACTCACTTTTTTATTATATCAATATTATTTAACATTATTGCTCTATATTCCTCGGAACCTTCTAAAATTAAATTAATGTATGTTTTGAATAAGTTTTTAATATTATTTTTTCATTTGAATCATTTAATTTTAGATTGCTCAATTTCTTTTTTACATGAAAAAAAGAGGTGTTAACCTCTCTTATTTATATAAAATATATAACGTTGTCTATTTCTTCTTTATCCATATTGCATGTGTTATACTTAATTTTTGCAGGAATACCTACAGCCGTACTATTTGATGGCATATCTCTTAAAACTACTGAATTAGCTCCTATTTTACAATGATTCCCTATATTAATCGGACCCAATATTTTTGCTCCAGATCCAACTACAATATCATCCCCTAGTGTAGGATGTCTTTTAAATTCTTTTTCATTTCCTGTTGCACCTATAGTGGCCCCTTGATATATAGTAACTCTATCTCCAATTATGGAGGTCTCTCCTATAACTACTCCACTTCCATGATCTATAAGTGTACCCATACCTATTTGTGCTCCTGGATGAATTTCTATTCCAGTAAAAAATCTACTAGTCTGAGAAATTAATCTAGCAATAAAAAATCTTTTCTTTGTATAAAAGAAGTGAGATATCCTATACATTATAAGAGAGTGAACAGAAGGATATAACAAAAATACTTCTATCTTATTTCTGGCTGCTGGATCATTTTCCATTATAAAATTTATATCTGCTCTCATATGTTGAAAAAGCATAGTCTACCCCCTCCTTAAAAAATTCCCATGGACATGTATTTATCTACTCCATCTGGAGCAATAGTTACTATCTTTTTATCAGGATACTTTTTAGAAATTTCTATTGCACCAAATACATTTGCACCAGAAGATATACCCACTAATACTCCCAATTTATTTGCAAGTAATCTAACAATATTAAAAGCATCTTCGTCACTTACTGTTATTACCTTATCTACTATATTTTCATCATAGTTTTTAGGTATAAAGTTTGCACCTATTCCTTGGATTTTATGTGGACCTGCCTTTTTTTCAGTAATCAATGGTGATGATTTTGGTTCTATACCTACCACTTCTATATTTTCATCTTTTTCTTTTAAAAACTTTCCAATACCACTTATAGTTCCACCAGAACCAATTCCTGCTATTATCACATTTACATCTGATACTTCTTTATATATTTCTGGTCCTGTAATATCATAATGCACTTTTGGATTGTCTTCATTTTCAAACTGTCCAAGATTTATATAATTTTCATTTTCTTTTAATAATTTTTTCAATTTCTCTATGGAACCATTCATTCCCTTTGATCCTTCAGTCAAAATAAGTTCTGCTCCAAAAGCCTTTACCAACTGTCTTCTTTCAATGCTCATAGTTTCTGGCATTATAATCACAACTTTATATCCTTTTAGATTTCCTGCCATGGCAAGACCTATACCTGTATTTCCACTTGTAGCCTCAACCAATACACTACCTTCTTTTAATACTCCTCTTCTCTCTGCTCCTTCAATCATGGAGAGTGCTATTCTATCTTTTATACTTCCTCCTGGATTATATTTTTCCAATTTCACATATACATTTTCATATCCTATTTTATCTAAAGATATAATAGGTGTGTTACCTATTAACTCCAATCCATCTTTATATATCATTTTTATTCCTCCCAACATTTTAATTATCAAAATGATAATATCATTGTAGCATTATCATTTTGATAACACAAGCATTTTATTATCATTTTGATAATTTCTTTCTATATTTCAAAATTTTACCTGTTTTAAAATATTAAAATTGATAAAAATTAACAATAATAATATGGTATACTTAAATAAACCACATCTTTTAAAATAAAATATGTTGGGAGGTTAAATTTTGAAATTAATTGATATAAAAAATTATATACAAAGCGTTTGCCAAAACATTTCAACCGTACTTGATGTAGATGTTACTGTAGTGTCAAAAGATTTAGTAAGAATAGCCGGCACAGGAATTTTTAAAGATAAAATTGATGAAAAAATATCTGATAAATCTGCTTATTCTAATGTATTAATATCTGGAGAATCTTACATTATCAATCGGGAAATAGAACATAGTTGCAAAGATTGTATCCATAGCAAAGATTGCAAAGAGTTAGCTGACATTTGTACTCCTATAAGACTTGGCAATCACAATATCGGAATACTTGGTATCGCAGCTTTCACAGAGGAAGACAAAAATAAAATTTTATCTAAGGATCAAGAATTATGCGAATTTATCAGTAGTATGTCTAACTTAATTTCTTATAAATTAGATGAAATGTACAAAGAGGAAATTCGAACTGTTGAAGAATTGGAAAAACAAGAAATTGAAAAAGCAATAAAAAAATACGGAAGTAATACACAAGAAATGAAACAAGTTGCAAAGGCATTAAACATTGGAATAGCCACACTTTATAGAAAAGTAAAAAAATATAATATTAATGCTGAAGAAGAATAATTAAAAACAGTAGATTTGCATATGCAAATCTACTGTTTTTAATTTACAACTTTGTGCCTCGAGCACAGCTAATTTTTTATTAATCTATAAATGTAACTACATCTTCTAATGGCTTACGAGGTGGCTTAGGTGGAGTATTTTCGTCTGGCACTCCTATTGATATCATTGACATTAGTTCGTAGCCTTCCTTATTGAATCCTATAAGATTTTCTATTTCTGTTTTAGCATGTGTTGGACCTGTCATATAACAACTTCCATAACCCATTTCAGTTGCAGCTAATAATATATTTTCCACTGCTGCTCCTATACCTTGTGCTCCTGATTGAGGTGACACTAATACATCTAAGACTTCCTTAGGGGCATCATTTTCTTTTAAAATTTTATATTCTATCATATCATATTCACAAGCATAAACTAAGATAACTACTGGAGCATTTTTAAAGCTGGTATAATATTTAATCACACTCATATGCTTTTTAAAATCCTTTTCATTTTTAGCAAGTGACCCTATATTTTCATGACTTTTAGTTACTATCTCTGCCATTTCATTTATTATATCTCTATTTTGTAATACAACAAAATGCCAATTTTGCTGATGTTTTGGTGATGGAGCTTCTGTTCCTGCTTTAATTAGTTCTAAAATATCTTCTCTTGGTATTTCAGTACTTTTAAATTTTCTAACACTTTTACGGTTATGTATTAAATCTAAATTTACCATTAGTACTACTCCTTATAATGTAATCTTATTCAAATTGATTATATACACTAGATTATTTTCTGTCAAATACTTTTATTTATTAATGTAAAGATTTTAATAAGCCTTATTCTACATAGAAATTAATCTCATTGGAGATATTAAATAAGAAATTATAATTTTTGTTTAAAATATCCTTTTTTGAATTGGAGGTTTATTATATGAAAGAGATGCCAACAGCCATTGATGGAACTCTTCGAAAATCTTTTCTTCGTGTCCCAGAAGTCATCAGAGAATGTAGTGGAATTAATGTCTTTGGTAAAAGAATTAAGTCCTTAGTATATACAACAGATTTAGCAATCATAAGAAATGTAAATGCAGATGCAATTTTAGCAGTTTATCCTTTTACACCTCAACCAGTAATTACTCAAGCTTTACTTTTAGCTGCTGATATACCCGTATTTGCTGGGGTCGGTGGTGGTCTTACAAAAGGTCTTCGTTCTGTTATGTTGGGTACAAACGCTGAAATACAAGGTGCTATAGGCGTTGTTGTAAATGCACCAACATCTAACGAAACCCTAAAAAGTTTGTCTGATGCTTTGGATATTCCAGTGGTTGTTAGTGTCATAAGTGAGGATACGGATATAGTAGAAAGAATAAATGCAGGTGCTAGCATATTAAATGTATCTGCATCAAAAGATACTCCAAAAATAGTTGCTAAAATAAGAAAAGAATATCCTAAGTTTCCTATTATAGCAACTGGTGGACCAAGTGACGAAACCATACGAGAAACTATAAGAGCTGGTGCCAATGCCATAACTTGGACACCACCAACTGTTCCTCATCTTTTTAAAGGTGTGATGAACTCTTATAGAAGTAATTTGGAGCATCACTAAAAAGCAGTGAAAATCACTGCTTTTTTATCTTTTATAATCTCCATAAGATAATACTTTTACAGTTATGCTGGAAATTTTTCTTTATCTACAAAGTCAATGTATTTCACATATTGTAGCTGTATACCATATACCCCCAAGAAATTGTCATTGTATTTGCTATATCTTTATCTTTTACTATAAGATAAAACTCCTCTTTTACTTAGTTTTTTCATTGATATTGCCAAATCTTCATAAAAATACATTGCAAATCATCCCCTTCTATAAGAAATTTATTCAGATTATAAATACATATTAAAAATTATATTCTATTTTTTCTCTTTTCATATTATTTAAAATTTTAATGACAGCAATTATTATAACCCAAATTTCAAGACGTCCAAATAGCATAGCAAATATTTCTGTCCATAATATAATAGCTGGTGCCATTGGTGATGTTACTCCTACTGATAATCCCACTGTACCTAAGGCAGATGCAAATTCAAATAAGGAGTCTTGAAGTGAATAATTATTTAATAACATTATGGATACACCTATCACATATATAGTCATATACATAAATGCATAATTAGATATATCTTTTCTATCACTATCTTTTATATATACTTTCCCCTCAGGCTTGTATACATAATCCTCATTCACCAAATGAGGTGAAGCAAATTTACTTTTTATATTCCATATACAATTTCTACATAATATATAAACTCTATATAACTTAATTCCTCCTGCAGTAGATCCTGCTCCACCACCAATTATCATAAGTATTATCATAATAAATATGGCAAAACCATTCCAATCATTATAAGTTACCGTAGAAAACCCTGTAGTTGTAAGCGCAGATATAAGTTCAAACATAGACCTTCTAAGACCTATATATACATTTCCATATAGGTAGCTCAAAGAGAAAAATCCAACTAAAGGTACACATATACCTAAAATAAAAAACATAAATTTAATTTCTCCCAATTGAAAGAATTTCTTAAATTTACCCTTTATTAAAAGTAAATGAGCAGCAAAATTTGTTGTTCCAAGTAACATTAAAATAATAGTTACAAGCTCTATGGAAAAACTATTGTATGCTCCTATACTTTCACTTCTTACACCAAAACCTCCTGTTGATAAAGCTGCAATAGAATTATTTATAGCATCAAATAAAGGCATTCCAAAAATACAATATAACACTATACCTGATATAACATAGCCACTATATATTGATAATATCAATCTGGATGATTTTAATAAGTTAGGTAGTAAATTATCTAAATGACCTTCGCAATTATATAAACTCATTCCAAAAGTTGCAGAAAGAGCTGATACCATTACAAGTACAATCCCCACGCCTCCAAAAAAGTTCATTATACTCCTGTGAATCAGATAAATTTTAGGACAATTATCCACATCTACCACAGAAAGACCAGTAGTTGTCCATCCACTGACAGCTTCAAAAATACTTTGAGTAAAATTTAGCATATCACTTAAGTAAAAAGGCATGGCTGATATAAATATAGCTAATATCCATGTTAAAGTTACTATTACAGCATCTTCTCCCACTGATAATTTTTTATTTTTATTAATCGGAATAATTTTTTTAATTATTAACCCTAAAATCATGGAAAGTACTCCTGGGATAAAGAAATACTTTCCATAAATAAATTCTTCAGGATATGCAACTAAAACTAATAATGGAATTAAGTTTATAACACCTATTATAATTAAAAATACACCTATATAAGATATAATTATATTATTTGATAATTTGCTTTTCATTTTATGCACCTCTAACCACATTGTTCAAAATTGTATTTTGTAAATTAGGTGGTGACAATATAATAAGCTTATCATGAGGTAATATTTTTGTATTCCCATTTGGGATTATACTTTGTTTGCCTCTAATAATACATCCTATAATAGCATCTTGTGAAAATTCTATATCTTTTAGTAACTTATTACTTATATGGTACTTTTCTTTTACTACTACTTCAATTATAGATATTGATCCATCTTCAATAGGCATAAAATTATAAATTTCATTTACTGTTGTAACTTGTTCAATCATCTCTGCTACAACATAAGTTGCACTTATGGCTGTATCTATACCTAATTTTTTGAAAACTTCCACATTTTTGGGATTGCAAACTGTAGCAAAAGCTTTTTTTATACCATATACTTTCTTCGCAAGTTGGCATATAACTAAATTATCACTATCGCTGCTTGTCATTGCAATAACAACATTATTTTTATTTATCTTTGCTTCTTCTAATATATAAGGTTTACTACCATCACCACAAATTACTGTTACATCATATTTTCTTGATATATTTTTGCAATAATCATAATCATCATGTATAAAAGTTATATTATGAAATTTATTACTTAATGAATTTAATAAATATTCTGTAGTATCTCTTCCACCAACAATTAATATATTCATTTTCTTATCTCCTCATTAATTTTTCTTTATATTACCTTTCTATCTTCTATATACTGTGTTTTCATTTTTCCGAGTAATTTTTCAAATTCATTAATAGTTAATTTAGTTGGATAAATTATATTTATATCAAAATCCTTGTAAACAATTTCTTTTTCTGTATCATATAATCTACTCACTACATTTTCCACGTTAAAAATTTCCTTTCCAATTTCTGAAATCATTATATTTGTATTATCATTATTTGTGGCACAAACTAAAGTATCTGCTTTTTTTATTCCTGCTTCAACTAAAACTTCCACGTCTGTAGCATTTCCTTCTATTTTGAATCCACTATAATCCCTTGATATTTTTCTAAAGTTACTTTTATCTATATCAATAATAACCACTTCATAATCCTTCGATGATAGAATTGATGCTATATTAGCACCAAATCTACTACAACCAGCAATTATAATATAATTATTTTTTTTCATTTTCATTATCTCCTTGTTTTTGTTATTGTAATGAGTATATTTTAACAAAGAGGTTATAAATTTTGTATTAAGATATAATAAAGGATATAAAGATTGTGTTAAGATTTTCTTTATATTACTAAAAAAGTATAAAAATTTACTTCGCTTAAGCTCTACGTAAATACTACACTTTAATCCCATGAGTGGTCACCTTAACTTTTATGTGAGCAATGATTTCACAAAAAAAAGAAGCCTTTAAGCTTCTTTTATTCATCAACTAGACGATATCCAATTCCCATTTCTGTAATTATATATTCTGGTTGTGCTGGGTCTTTTTCAATTTTTCTTCTTATACTTGCCATAAAAACCCTTAAGGATTGTGTTTCATTTTCCAAGTATGTTCCCCAAATCTCTTTTATTATAAATTTGTGAGTTAAAACTCTTCCACTATACTTACTCATAAGTACTATTATTTTATACTCAATTGGGGTAAGGTGAATATTTTCTCCTCTTACAAACACTTTTCGTTTTTCATAATCTATCTCCAAATCCCTAAGTTTAAATAAGGTTTTTTCTTCAATAGTATTATTGGTAGTAAAAGCATTTCTCAGACCTACTCTAACTCTAGCCAATAATTCTGAAATGCTAAAAGGTTTTGTTAAATAATCATCAGCTCCCATATCTAGTGCCTCAACCTTATCTCTTTCTCTGCCTCTTGCTGATACTACAATTATTTTTGCCTTTGTATTTTCTCTAATTTGTTTTATTACATCTATTCCATCCATATCAGGTAAACCTAAATCAAGAATTATTATATCTGGATTTGCAGAATATACAAGTGATATGGCATTACTTCCTAAATTTGTATCTATACATTTATAGTTTTGAGCTTCCAACGATACTTTTATAAACTTACTAATGGGATTATCATCTTCCACGACTAAAATTAATGGTTTTATCTCCATTTATGCCTCTCTTTCTATAGGTATGGAAAAGCTAAAAGTTGCTCCTCCTAACTCATTATTAAATACTTTGATTGTCCCTCCATGTGCCTCTACAATGGATTTACATATTGCTAGTCCTAAGCCAACGCCTCTTTGTTCATTTCCCGAACCTCTATTTTTTGTGAAAAATCTTTGAAAAATATTATCCAAATCTTCTTTTAATATTCCATTTCCATTATCTTTAACCTGAAATATTACTTTATCTTTTTCTTTTTCAATAATAATTTGTATTTCACAACCCTTAGGTGTATATCTAACACCATTTTGAATTAAGTTTACTAATACTTGCTCTATAAGCAAACCATCAATATCTATTAAAATAATCTCTTCTGGTAAAAACAATTTGATCTCATGATCATTGGAATATTTTTTTACCTTAGATATGGACTCCACAACTATTTCATCTAAAACTTCCATGTTTTTATTAATTTTTAATCTACCTTCATCTATCCTAGTCATACTAAGGATATTTTCAAAAGACTGACTAAGCCACACTGTATCATCATAAATATTTTTAAGTAAATCTTTTTTAATATTAGTTTCAAGTAAATCATAATTATCCATTATGGTAGAAACTGAACCTAATATGCTAGCAAGAGGGGTTCTTAAATCATGAGAAATTGATCTTAATAAATTTCCTCTAAGTCTTTCACTTTCAGCTTCTAAATTTACTAATCGGTTTTTTTCATATAATTCTTCTCTTTGTATAGCAAGGGCAAGCTGCGCACATATTGACTGTAACACCATACTTTCACTACTTTCTGTAGTTAATTTATCATCATAATATATACCTACTACACCTATGACCTTCTCATCATTTTTTATGGGATAGTAAGATGAATTTAGTTCCTCATAATAAGGTGTACCCTTGCCTACTACTTTACCTATTTCATAAGTATATTTTATTGCTTTTTTATCTAAACAACTTGAAAAAGTATATTTTAATTCCTCATCCTTTAAACTGTAAATATATTGTTCTTCATTACCATCATTTATAAGAATTATAATATCTTTTTTTAAAATTTCCACCAAACTTTCACCAGAAAAATCTAATACTTGCTTTTTATTTCTTGCACCTAAAAGTTTTTTATTACTTATATATAATTCTTCTATTGTTTTCTCCCTTAAGCTACAAGACTCTGCTTCCTTTTTCACTCTAGATGTAAGCGTACTAGTAATTAAGGCTGTAATTAGCATTATTAAAAATGTTATAGGATAATCTGCTCTATCTGCCATTAGTGTGTAGTACGGCTCTGTAAAAAAGAAATTAAATGAAAGAACACTTATTATGGACGCAAGTATTCCATAAACATATCCATTTGTAATACTGGATGTAAATAGTACTCCCAAAATATAAACTAAAATTATTGTTGCCTCATTTAAGTTTATATTCCAAAATACAAAGGATATAATAATATCTAGTATCATAATAATTATAGTTCTAAAAAAATCATCTCTATAAGTTTTAAGTTTCATAAAATTTCCCTCATACTAATTTTATCTTATTCTTCTATTATAAAATATTTCGGTGAAAATTTCTTCTATCAACTTATTTCTTCTCCATAATCTATATATTTGTCACTACATATATATCTAAAAGTTCCTAATCTTTCAAGGTTTTTTATTGGAGCAATAAAATCCGGTTCCAAATCACAAGCAACTCTATAATGCTTTCTTGCTCTATTAAAATCTCCATGCTTTTCATAATATATTCCCAATAGATTATGAATTTTTCCAGAAGATAAATCTTCGACCATTGCCTCTTTAATATTATTAATAGCTGCATCATAATCATTCATTTTTAAATAATAAATAACTTTATCAATTTTATTATTAATACTACTATTCTTTTGACATGCTTTAATCATATTACTCAACTCCTATTTTTATAATATATTACTATTATATTTATATTTTAGTTAAGTTCATATTAAGTTTTTTATAATCGTATAAAGATTTTGTGAAGATTAAAGACTCCTTTAATATAAAAAAGCAGCAATAATTAAATTGCTGTTTTGTAGACTATAATTTTTTTTCTTTAAATCCACCACCTTTTACTTCATCAATATTATTAATTGAGACGAAAGCATTTTTATCTTCTTTATATATTATTTCTTTTATTTTAGCAACTTGACTAGATGCAACTACACAATATATCATTTTCTTGTTCACTTTTGAGTAAGCACCTTGTGCATCTAAGAAAGTTACACCTTTACCTGTGGTCTTCATTATATTACTCGCTATCTCACCATATTTTTCTGATATAAGCAAAATCAACTTTTGTTTATTAAAAATATCCTTTGCCTTTTCTATTGATATGGATGTTAAATACATGGAAATTAATGTATACATTGCTTTAAGTCCACCAAATAACACTCCACCCACACATATAATAAAAAAGTTTATTACTAGTGATGCATTCTTTATGGATATATCGTATTTAATTTTTAGAGCTGCCATTACAATATCCAAGCCTCCAACAGATGAGTTTGCTTTAAATATTAATCCAACTCCAACACCAATTAGAATACCTCCAAAAATACTTTGAATCATTAGGTCATCTATCCTTATATATTTATAAAGATTTTCTGAAATTCCTAAAGCAAAAGAATAAATAAACATATTTATAATACTTGTAAAAAAGAACTCTTTATCCACATACTTTTTACAAATAATAAAAATTGGAATATTCATTACTATTATGGCTATACCTTGATTAATTCCAAATAATTTATTTAGTATGACTACTATTCCTGCAAGACCACTACTAAGCAGGTCTGCTGGTGCTAAAAATCCATTGATTCCTATGGCAGATATTATTATTCCTATAATTATTAATAATTGCTTTCCGACTTTACTTTCTAAAAAATCCACCTGTCACTCCCCCCTTTTTACATATATTCCCAATTACTATTCTATCTAATTTCTCATTATAATGGATAAGAATTATGTATAATGATTTTTTTAGATAAAAGCTTTACTTTTCACCAACCACATCCTCTAATTTGGCCTCATATTGTTAAAGCATTTTCATTTAAATTTAGTAGTATAATAAAAAAGCTGCTTATATTAATAATAAACAGCTTTTTATATATTTTATGTTTGATATACAGACATTAATATAATAAGTGACTAATTATTATATTTCAACTAGACATACTTGCCTCCTTAATTTGAGACTGTAATATTATATTAATACCTGGTGCAATTTGTTATATTTTGTATTTTATTATATATCAATCTTACTTTTTTATTAATATTAATATTTCAAGTACTAAATCAACTTGATCAATATTTAGATATACTTTCATATCAGGTTAATTTTTATATTTATAACAAGATGCTGGCAACAATTAAGTTACTGATTTTTTCAAATTTTTGTATAAGCTCTAGTATTTTGCCTTTCCCAGGAAATACATATACTAACTCCAAGTACTGCTTTACTATATCATCTATCTTTATTACTTACTATTTCATATCTTTTCCTTATTTTATAGTAACTTTAAAACTAATTTGATTATATAACTTTAAAACAACTCCATTTTTCCTTAACATAGATCTTAAAATACAATACGAAAAAACTATTTGCAAATGATAAGTATATAACATACTATTTTGCTGCTTCATCCTAATCTATATTTCCCTGCAAATTATTTTCAATAAATTTTATATGTTCATTTAATTAGTACTACTCTCTCAAACACAACATCTTTTATTTAATTCTACATTCATACATAATATCCTTTGTTAAAATAAAATACTGCATACTACTACAAATTTAAAATAGTAACCACAGTAAACTACTGTGATTCCTATAAATATACATTTATTTATAAAATTATTAAAAATAAAGAAATTTGTGTTATGTAAGTTATTAATAATAATGTTATTAAAATTATAATTAATTGAGTATATTGATAATATAAGATTAATTCTTAAGGAGGCTATTATGAGGAATATAATTGACTATGTGGAAAGTGAATTTCACACCATGAATGAAAAAAAATTTAATACTGTAGACTCTCTTATTCTTTCTCAAGTTACCAACTACTTATACGATGACTTAGTAGGTAATTTGTCTAACCTTAAACCTCCTATATATTTTAAAGATCTATTGAAAGCAGAATACTTTGGAAAAATGTTTCGTAGCTTTATTTTACCTAAAAAAAATAAACACCTATTATTTTCTTTAGCTGCAAGTCCAAGGTTTAGAAATATTGAAATTAATTATCATGTATCAAAAATAGACTCCGATGAAGAAAAACAATTTTCTGCTACAACATTTATATTGAGTAACGAGTTTGCTTATTTGGGTTTTAGAGGAACGGATACTACTGTAGTTGGTTGGAAAGAAGATTTTAATATGGCTTTTGTTTGCCCTATCCCATCTCAACTTGAAGGGGTTGATTATGTAAATACAATTGCAAAATTATTGCCCCATAAGTTATATATTGGAGGCCATTCAAAAGGTGGCAATATTGCTGTTTATTCTGCAATGAATTGTAACAATAGTATAAAGCCTAGGATAGAAAAAATATATAGTCATGATGGACCTGGTTTTAGAGAAGAAGTTATAAAAAGTGAAGAATTTAAATCTATTAAATATAAAATAAATAAAACTATACCCTACTCATCCTTAGTTGGTATTCTGCTTGAAAATCATGAATATTATCATGTTGTAAAAAGTAGCGGTGTAGGAGGTATTATGCAGCATGATCCTTTTTGGTGGGAAGTTGGAAATGAAGATTTCATATACCTAGACGAACTGTCATCAAAATCTAAATATATTAACAAAACTCTCAATACTTGGCTTAGTCAAATTTCTGATGAAAAACGCAAACAATTTATAGAAGCCTTGTTTGAAATTTTAAATTCAACAAAATGTGAAACCATTACTGATATTGCAGTTAACTGGAAAACTAATCTTCCTATTATCTTGGATGCGATAAAGCATATGGACCCAGAGGAAAAAGTTCTTATCATGGAGTTATTTAGACAATTAGCTTTTTTATCCATTAAAATCATGTCAAAGAATGATAAAAACTATGTAATTTTACAAAACAGAAATAAATCATAAATTCTTCAAAAAAACTGTAATGAGATTATAAATAAATCTCATTACAGTTTTTTACTTATCTTACTTGTCTTTATAAGAACAACAATAATCTCCGTAAGTTTTAACTATTACTTCAAAACTTGATTTTTCTGGAACTATAAAGCTATCTCCTTCTTCATAAGTTCTAAACTCACTTTCATTAGGTAGACGAATATCCATTTCTCCGCCTATAACCTCCATTAATTCTTCCACACCCGTATTAAATACATACTCGCCTGGCATCATAAATCCTAGAGTTTTTCTTTCTCCATTTTCCAAATAAATAGTTCTACTAGTTACTTTTCCATCAAAATATACTGTAGCTTTTTTTACAACTTTTACATTATTAAATTCCATATTATTAGTCCCCTTTTTTATAGTCCTCTAGCCTTATTTACACAAGCTTTCATACATTCTATAATTGAACTTCTAAATCCTTTTTCTTCTAAAACTCTTACTGCCTCTATAGTAGTTCCACCTGGAGAACAAACCATATCTTTTAATTCACCTGGATGTTTTCCAGTTTCAAGAACCATCTTTGCACTTCCCATAACAGCTTGGGCTGCAAATTTATAAGCCTTATCTCTAGGCATTCCATCCATTACTGCTCCATCTGCTAAAGCTTCTATAAACATATATACATAAGCTGGTGAAGAACCACTTACTGAAACTACAACGTCCATTAAGTTTTCTCCCACAACTTCTGTTTTTCCAAATCCACTTAAAATATTGCAAACATAATCTAACTCTTCTTTAGTTACTAAATTATTGTGACAAACTCCTGTTATCCCTTCACAAACTAATGCTGGAGTATTAGGCATTGTTCTTACTATTTTCACATCTTTACCAAATAAAGAGTTTAATCTTTCTAAAGTTTGACCTGGTGCTATAGTTACTATAATTTGATTTTCTCTTACATGATCTTTTATCTCATTTATTACTGTTGCATAATATTGAGGTTTTACAGCTAAAACAACTACTTCTGCTTCTTCTATTACTTTTAGATTATTTTCTGTAGTTTCAATATTTAAACTTTCTTTTGCTGCTGCTAAACTTGGAGCATAAGCATCTGACGCTATAATTTCATCACAAGAAATAATTTTATTTTTTATGATACCTCCCATCATAGCCTTAGCCATATTTCCTGCTCCAATAAATCCTAATTTTTTACTCATTTCAAATATCTCCTTTTTCCCTAATTAACACTGTAACTATTATTTAAATTATTTATAGTAACTACAGTTTTTTATCTATAATAAATTCTCCGCTCATATTTTGAGCAACGGATTTGTCTCAGTAGTAGCAAAGACATATCGTTGGCGATATGAGCGAAGCGAATTTTTATAAAGCTTGTTCAGTACGGTCAATTATCTCATCTTGAAGAGCTTTACTTAAGTTTCTAAAGTGGTCACTATACCCAGCAACACGAACTATTAAGTCTTTATAATCCTGTGGATTATTTTGAGCATTGATTAATGTTTGTCTATCTATAACATTAAATTGTATATGATGCCCATCCATATCAAAATAAGCTCTTACTAAGTTTGCCATTTGATCTAAACCATTTTCTCCAGCAACTACACTTGGAGTGAATTTTTGATTAAGTAATGTTCCACCAGTTCTTAAATGATCCATCTTTGATGCAGATTTTATAACTGCAGTTGGGCCATTTGTGTCTCCACTCTTAGATGGTGATATACCTTCTGATACTGGTTTCTTTGCCAGACGTCCATCTGGAGAAGCCATCATTATTTCACCAAAGTAAACATGGCAAGTAGTTGGAAGCATATTTATTCTATATTGTCCACCCTTCATATTTGGTCTACCTGTTACTGTTTTTTGGTAGAAGTTGAATACATCTTTCATTATATCGTCTGCATAATCATCGTCGTTACCATACTTAGGTGTTTTGTTGCTTACTAAATTTTTAATTATTTCATATCCTTCAAAGTTATTTTCTAAAGCATCCATTAATTCTTCCATAGAGAATTTTTTCTTATCAAATACATTATATTTAATTGATGCTAGAGAGTCTGTTATTGTTCCTATACCAACACCTTGGATATAGTTAGTGTTGTATCTAGCTCCTCCAGCATTGTAGTCCTTACCACTTGATATACAGTCATTTGTTATTATTGATAAAAATGGAGCTGGCATATATCTAGCATAAATCTCTTCTATTACATTACTTCCTTTTATTTTTATATCTAAGAAGTATTCTATTTGCTTTTTATAAGCTTCAAATAATTCTTCGTATGATTTGAAATCTTTAGCATATCCTAATTGTAATCCTAATTGTTTTTTACTTACATTGTCATAACCATTATATAAAGTAAGTTCTAATATTTTAGGAAGGTTGAAATATCCAGTTAATATATAAGCTTCATTTCCAAATGCTCCAGTTTCAACACATCCACTAGTTCCACCAAGTCTAGCATCTTCAATAGTTTTTCCTGCATTTAATAACTCTTGTATTATTGCTTCTGTATTATAAAATGCTGGTTGACCCCAACCTTTTCTTGATATTTCACAAGCTCTTTTTAAGAATTTACGAGGAGTTTTTTTACTTATTTGTACGTTTGAGCTTGGTTGTAATAATTTCATTTCATCCATACAATCAAGTATTAAATAAGAAACATCATTAACTCCATCTTTACCATCTTCAGTAATACCACCAGTATTTATATTTGCAAAGTCAGTGTAAGTTCCACTTTCTTTTAATGTTATACCTACTTTAGGTGGTGCTGGTTGATTATTAAATTTAACCCATAAATTTTCTAATAATTCTAATGCTTTTTCATCATCTAAATTTCCAGCTTCTACATCTTTTTCATAGAATGGATATAGATGTTGATCTAGTCTTCCTGGGCTATATGCATCCCATGGATTTAATTCAGTAGTTACTCCTAAGTGAACAAACCAGTACATTTGAATTGCTTGCCAGTAAGTCTTAGGCTTGTGTGCAGGCACTACATCGCAGTTTGCAGCTATTTGTAATAATTCTTCTTTTCTAACTGGATCAGTTTCAACTTCTGCTAATTCTCTAGCATATGCTGCATATCTTTCCCCTAGAATTATTATTGCATCACAACATATATCCATTGCATTTAATTGAGCTAATTTATCTATAGCTTCTTTATCATTGAAATAATCTATCTTTTCCTTAGCTGCTTTAATATCTGCTTTATAATCTAAAAATCCTTTTTCATATATTTTCTTTGAACCAACAGTATGACCTGGTCCACGCTGTTCCATAAATTCAGTGAATATACCATTTTCATAACAAGTTTTCCACTCATCAGTCATGGCATTTAAAATTTTATGTCTTATTGAGCGCTTTTCCCAGAAAGGAATTATTTTTTCTTCTTGTAATTTCATATCTTCTTCTGTAACTTTGAAGAATATTAAATCTCTATCATTCATAACTTTCATATCTTCTAAAGTATGACAGCAAAGTTCTGGAAAAGATGGTGATGATTGAGGTGAATCACCTTTTTCACCAACAATTAATTCTCCCTCATTTATGCAAAGTGTTTTATTTTCCATAAAATGTTTAAATGCTAAAGCTCTCATTTCTGGAACTGAAACAGATCCTTCATATTCCATATAAGCGTCTGTCATAAGATTAGCTCTTTCCATATAAATATGTGGAGTAGCTTCTACACTTTGCTTTCTTAATTTCTTAATTCTTTCATTCATTCCTCTTTCCATGTCTTAACCCCCTATTTTTGTATTATTAAATCCATTTTTTATAAACAGTTCTTGAAGTTCTTTCATTCTGTCTTTGCTTGGAATTGTAAAGTTTTCACCTTTATATTTCATATCTAATCTGTCATATTTACTACTAGCAATATTGTGATATGGTAATAAATTCACTTGTTTTACACATACATTTTCTTTTAAAAACTTAATTATTTCTTCCATATCCTTGTCATCGTCATTTACAGTTCCTATAACTGGAATCCTTATATAAATATTTGCATTATTTTCACTTAAATATTTTAAATTACTAAGTATAAGCTCATTTCCCTTGCCCATATACTTTTTATGTTTTTCATTGTCCATAGTTTTTATGTCATAAAGGAAGGTATCGGTATACGGTAAAACCTTTTCATAATTAACTTCTGGCGCATATCCACACGTATCAATAGCTACATTGTATCCTTTTCTCTTTATTTTCTTTAATAAAGAAACTATAAGGTCACTGTCTTGTAACATTACTTCCCCTCCAGATAAAGTAACTCCACCAAAAGAAGATTCATAAAACATACTATCTTTTTCTATTTCCTTCATTATGTCATTAATTGAATAATCAGTACCTGCAATTTCCCTAGCATTGTTCACACAATAATCTAAACATTTGCCACAAGTCTCGCAACTGTTTCTATCATATTTAACATTTCCACTTTCATCATCTTTTGTGTTACAAGAGCAGACTTTAGTACAATATAGACAATTGGTACATTTTTCTCTATTGAACATTATTTCTTTTTTAAAACTTTGACTTTCTGGATTATGACACCACCAACAATTTAATGCACAACCTTTAAAAAACACTGTTGTTCTTATTCCATCTCCATCATGGATAGAATATTTTTGAATACTTATTATATTTGGTATTTTCATAACCTCCCCTCTTTTTTCATATATATGAATTTTATACCTTTATAATTTCATGATAGTACATTGTTATTAATTTGTCATTTGTTTTTTTCATTATTTTTTATATTTTTTCATTCATATGAAATAAATATTTATTTATATAAGTTGACTTATTCAACATATTAATTTAATATTTAAATTATCCATAATTAAAATCCAAGGGGAGTTAAGTTAATGAACTATAATGCTAGTATAGGTTTAAAAATAAAAGAACTAAGAAATGCAAAAAAATTCACACTTAAATATCTAAGTGAGGAAACTAATTTATCAATAGGTTTTTTGTCTCAGTTGGAAAGGGGAATGACTAGCGTGGCCGTTGATTCTCTTGCTAAGATTGCAAAGGTACTAGAAGTAAATCTTCTAGACTTTTTTGACTATGCTGACGAAAACAGTAAATCTTGTATCACAAGAAGTTATGATAGAAAGTACACTGCAATAGATTCAGAAATTATTCAATACACTTTAAATAAAGATACCTTTGCTTATGATATGCTTCCAAGAGTGCAACAATTAATGCCACACAAATATAAGGAATCTGAAGATATAGAACTATATTCTCATGAGGGTGAAGAGTTTATTTATGTACTTGAAGGTGTTTTAACCTTAAATATTGATAATACAGTAACTGATTTATATCCTGGTGATTGTGCCCATATTAAATCAACTTCACCACATAACTGGAGTAATAATACATCAAAAATAGTAAAAATACTTACAGTAAATACTCCTAACCCTTTCAAAAAATAATTTCACATAAATGAATTTTTCTATAAAAAAGGATATGAAGCTCATATCCTTTCTTCAATTATTACCACTTTTATCTCCTTTTCATTGATTTCTTAATTTTATATCTGATTCTTTATGAATTTAATAGCATAGCTTCATTTTTTATGTAAAGATGAAGCTATATTTTTTGTATAATTTTATTTTAAATATAAAATATACATAATTTCTTTTTATAGTAGATAAAATTTATGAACTCTGCGAAAAGTACTATGACAAAATTGTAGAAATCAGGCATCAATTACACATGTATCCAGAAGTAGGATACGATGAGTTTAATACATCTAAGTTAGTAATCAGCGAGCTAAAAAAATTAAATCTAGAAATAAAAACAAATGTTGCTAAAACAGGTGTTATTACTTTATTAAAAGGAAAATACCCTGGAAAAACCATACTTGTTAGAGCAGATATGGATGCTCTTAGAGTTGATGAAGAAACTGATTTAGAATTCAAATCTAAGATTCCTGGTGTAATGCACGCTTGCGGTCACGATGGTCACACTGCTTCACTGCTTGGAGCTGCTATGATCTTAAGTGAACTAAAAGATAAGTTACATGGAAATATTAAGTTTATGTTCCAACCAGATGAAGAAATTGAAAGCGGAGCAAAACCAATGATTGATGAAGGCATATTAGAAAATCCTCATGTTGATGCTGCCTTTGGTGGACATTTGTGGGGAGGAGTAAAAGAAGGAATGGTAGGTGTAAAACACGGTCCTATGATGGCCTCTCCAGACATATTCAATATAAAAATTATAGGTAAAGGTGGTCACGGTGGTGTACCACAAAGCTCAATAGATCCTATCCCAATTTTATCTCAGGTTATAAGTACACTACAAACTGTTGTAAGCAGAAAAAATAATCCTTTTACTCCACTAGTTCTTTCTTGTTGTCATGTGAAGGCAGGAAATACTGATTGTCATAATGCCATTCCAACAGAAGCACTTCTTGGTGGTACTGTTAGAGCTTTTGATGAGGAAACTAGAACTTAGACAGAAAAAATCATGGAAGATATTTTAAAAGGTATTACTACCTGTCAAGGTGCGACTTATGAATATGAATACATAAGACAATTTCCACCTTTAGTAAATGATGATAATATGACAAGTTTGACCATGAAATCAATAAAAAAAATCATTGGAGACAAAAATGTTTTTGAACTAAGCGAACCATCTATGGGTGGTGAAGATTTTGCATATCTGGCTAAAGAAGTGCCTGCTACCTTCGTTTTTGTTGGTATTGCAGAAGATGAAAATCATCCAGTACTTCATCATAATTCAAAATTCCAATGGGATGATAAAAATATGAAAGTTCTTTGTAAAGCTTTATGTCAAGTTTCAATTGACTATTTAAGTAGTTAAATTTTAATTAAGGGGGAGTTGTTTTGGGTAAAGTAAAAGAAGAAAAAAACAAGGACTGCTAATGCGATTCTTAAACGTAGTTGAAAAGGTGGGTAATAAATTACCAGACCAGTTACCATATTTGTAATACTTTGGTTTGTTGTTATGATATTATCGTACTTTGTAGCTAAATCAGGTGTTACTGCTATACATCCTGGTCAAGTCGATGAAACAACTGGTAAAAATTTAGTTGTTCAAGGCCTCAATTTATTAAGTAAATAACAATTGCAATTATTCTTAACAAGTATCGTTACAAACTTTACAAGTTTTGCTCCTTTAGGATTACTACTTGTTACTATACTTGGTGCAGGTCTTGCCGAAAAGTCTGGATATATGGAAACTGTTATGAAAACTACTGTTACTAAAGTTCCTAAAAAATTACTAACTGGTACAATAATATTCGTTGGTATAATAGCTAATGCAGTGGTTGATGCAGGATTTTCTGCCAATTTAATGGTAAGTATGTTAGACATACTTGTTGCAGGATTTACAATTCCAGCTGCTCAAATTGTTAATTCAAATTATACTGGTACTCCTGCAATGAACTGATATTTCTTAATAATTTCAACATTTATACTTGTGGTTCTTGGTACATTTGTAACAGAAAAATATTTAGCTCCTCGTTTTGAGGGTACAGATTTTGTTGCCGCTGATAATGATGTAGATTCTGAAATAACTCCACTTTAAAGAAAAGCTATGATTAATGATGCAAAATGTTCAGCAATTGCTGAAAATGCTTCCTCTGAAATAGTTGGTAAAAATAATGTGATAAAATTCGAAAAAGTAACTGGTAGCGAAGACTTCTCTTTCTATCTTGAAAAGGCTTCTGGTGCTTTAGCTTTTGTTGGATGTAGAAATGAAGAAAAATGTGCTTGCTTTTCTCTTCATAGTGGCAATTTCAATATTGATAAAGATGTCTTAGAAATAGGAACAAAATTATATGTAAAATATGCACTTGATTATTTAACTTCAGATAAATAATTATAATTTACCTAATATTAAAAAATAGCCATGTTAAAATTAAATTTAACATGGCTATTTTTTAATATTGTTATATAATTCATTAATAAATTTTACCTGGATTTAAAATATTTTTTGGATCAAAAGCAAGTTTTATTCCTCTTAATATGTTTACATAGTTTTCATCTTTAGATTCACAGAAATATGGACTCTTGGCATATCCTATTCCGTGTTCTCCTGAAACTTCTCCTTTTAATTGTCTTGCTTTACTAAACATTAACTCGAAAGCATTAGAAAGTCTTTCTTTCCATTCTTCTTCTGGCAAATCATCTTTATGAGGATACACATGCAGATTTCCGTCTCCTGCATGCCCAAAACTTTTTATTCTAAGTCCAACCTCTTTTTGTATATCGTGAGTATATCTTATAAACTCTGCCACCTTGTCTCTTGGCACAACAACGTCACACTCATCTATTACACTATTTGCTTTGAAGGCTTCTAAGAAAGCTCCCCTTGCAGACCATATACTTTCATTTCTCTCATCCGTATCTGAAATTAATACATCATAAGCTCCGCATTCTAAGCAAAGTTTTGCCACATTTTCATATTCTTTTTCTATTTCTTCTGTAGAGTTTCCATCAAATTTTAATAATAAATATGCATTAGATGAATTATCTGGGAATTTCTTTCCTAAAAATTCTTCAGCACCAACTATTGCTTCTCTTTCCATAAACTCTACTGCTGTTGGTATACATTTAGATTTTATAATTTTAGGAACAGTATCTATAGCAGACTCCAAGTTTGGAAAAGGTATAAGCAAACTAATTGCCTTTTTAGGTAATGGTAATAATTTAAGTATGGCTTTTGTAACTATACCCAAAGTACCTTCTGAACCTACTATTAAATCTTTAACTGCATATCCAGATGAATTTTTAACTACTTTTCCTCCTACATTTATTATTTCCCCATTAGGAAGTACTACTTCTAAACCTCTTACATAATCTCGTGTTACTCCATACTTTACTGCTCTCATTCCACCAGCATTAGTGTTTATATTTCCACCAATTGCTGCACTTTTTTCTCCTGGATCTGGTGGATAAAATAAATCATGTTCTTCTACATATTGACCGATTGTCATAAGTAAAACTCCTGGTTCTACAGTTAGAGTTAAGTTTTCTTCATCAAGTTCTAGTATTTTATCCATTTTACACATATTAACCATTATCCCACCATAAAGTGCAACAGATGCTCCAGAAAGTCCAGTTCCTTGTCCCCTAGGAGTCACTGGTATATTATTTTCATAAGCATATTTCATTATTTTTGAAACTTGATCACGATTTCTCACATAAACCATAGCTTCTGGATATTTTAGCTCCCCTGCTAATTCATCATGAGCAAAATCTTCACTTATTTCATCACCAACTATAACATCTTCAGCATTACAAATACTTTTTAAAAATTCTATATCATTTTTATCTAATTTTTTATACATAATATTCCCCTCCTTTTTATAATAAAGCTTATTCATTTATATTTTCATACATTTACTTAATCATCAGATGTATCTTATGCTTTAGCTAATATATCTTGTTTACTACATGAATTAATAGAATTTTCAATCTTTTCAATTAACATTGGAATTATTTCATAAATATCCCCTATTAATGCTAAATGAGCCACATCAAATATAGGAGCATTTTCATCTTGATTTATGGCAATTATATAATCTGACCCCTTCATACCCGCAACAAATTGAACTGCTCCAGACACACCACAAGTTATTATAAGTTTCGGTTTTACTGTTCTTCCACTAAGTCCTATTTGTTTTCTAGGATCTACCCAGCCTGCCTCAATAGTTGGTCTAGTTCCTCCTATTTGTGCACCTAGTAAATCTGCCAACTTTTCTGCCATTTGTATATCTTCTGCTTTTTTAAATGCTCTACTTACAACAACAACTACTTCTGCATCTTCTATACCTATAACTTTATTTTTAATTTTAGTTTCTAAAACTTTTATATTAGATTGTAATTTATTCTTTTCAATTTCACATATAGTTATTTTTCCAGTAGGATTTTCTACTTTCTCTGGTGCATTAAATATTTTATATCTAACTGTAGCAAATTGAGGTCTATGGTTTGGAGTATTTATATGTGCCATTATATTTCCACCAAATGCCGGTCTTATTTGGTCTAAGTCTGTATTTTCTTGAATATCTAAAATTGTACAATCTGCAGTAAGCCCTGTTCTAAATCTTGCAGCAAGTCTAGGTGCTAAAGATCTTCCTATAGTTGTTCCACCAAATAACATAATTGTTGGCTTAATTTTAGATATATAATTTTCTACTGCTGCAGTGTATGGTTCTATTCTAAATTTATCTAATTCTTCATCATCATAAACAAAAACTTCATCCACACCATAAGAAAGCAGTGGTAAACATTTATCTTTTATATTATTTCCAACAAATACACAATAAACTGGATGATTTATTTTTGCTGCTAATTCTCTTGCCTTACCTATTAATTCATAAGTAACTGGATGAATTTCGCCATCTGAATGTTCCACATAAACTGTGATACCTTTCCACTCATCCTTATTTATAGCAACCTTTTCATCTTCTTCAAATTCAAAAGTGCCTTCTGGACCTTTTTTTACACACATTTTACACATTTTACAAGCTGCGTTTATTTCAACTTTTCCATCTATTTCTTCCAATGCACCAAAAGGACAAAGTTCTAACACTTCTTCTATATTATCAATTTTATTTTGATTAACAATTATCTTAGCCATTATATTATTCCTCCTTAACTATATTATTTTTAAGTCTACTATTTTATTGAATAGAGCTTCACATAACTCATTACTACTACCTTTTAATACATTTTTATCTGTATTTGGTGTAGGCGGGAAAATCCTCTTAACTTGAGTCGGTGAACCATTTAATCCATAATGATGTTCATCTTTATCTTCAAAATCACCTAAAGTAAACATTGGTATTTCTCTATCCTTAGTATCCATCTTTAATTTAAAAGAAGGTAATCTTGGCTGGAATATATCTTTTTCCACAGTAATTAGACATGGATAAGTTATTTCACATACTTCCATAGAAGTAGGTAAATCTATCTCAACTACTATGGAATCTTCTTTTACTTCTATTATTTCAGTTACGTTTGTCACGTGAGGTATGTTTAAAAACTCAGCAATTTCTGAACCAACTTGTGCTGTGTCGCCATCTGTAGTTTGTTTTCCACATATGATTAAATCTGGATTAGATATTTTTTTAATCCCTTGAGATAAAGTATAAGAAGTAGCAAGAACATCTGCTCCACCAAATTTTCTATCACTAATTATTGCTCCTTCATCAACACCCATGGAAAAACTTTCTTTTATTACAGTTTTAGCTTGAGGTGGTCCCATTGTTATGGTTTTTATAGTAGCTCCCTTTTCTTTTTTTATTCTTAATGCCGTTTCTAAGGCAAATAAATCGTAGGGATTCATCTTTGAATCTACTCCATCTCTTTTTAAAACTCCAGTAACTGGATCAACTTCAACTTGTGTAGTTCCAGGAACTTGTTTAACACATACTAAAATTTCCATTCTTCTTCCCCCTTAACTATTTAATCAACCAAGTTGCCTTCATTAATAACAAAAGCATCTTGCTTATACTATAATTTTATTTAACTATTACAGATACACCATCTGGAATAACAACAACTTTAGCATCTTTACCTTTAATTTCATAAGCCATATTTAGTGCCTCATCAAAATTATAAGCATGTTTCATATGCATATTTTTAATCATTTGTGGGTCACATTGATCTGTAACCATTATTACTGTAAATCTATCTAAAATTCTTGCTAGTATTTGAAATTCCCATTGATCAGGAACAGTATCTTCTTTTTTTACATTTCTTACATTTTCAAGTATTTCTTTTGGACATAAAGCATTTGCCACATTATTATAAAAAGACTGACCTCCATGGCCATCATTGCAAGCTGCTACCATTATTATTACTCCGCCTTCTTTACAAGTAGCCTCAGCCGCCGTCATTCCTTTTACTGATTGATAAATATTCTGGTCAAGAGGATAACCTCCATTTGTACTTACAACTATGTCTGATGGAACTTTATCTATTTTTGATAAATTAGTTACAAATTCACATCCTTCTTTATGCGCTTTGTCCACATCTCCTGCAAAGGATGCTATAACTTTCTTATCTTTGTCTATTGCCACGTTAACAATAAAAGCTAAGTTGGCAGTTTTTGCAGCATATACCATATCTTCATGTATAGGATTATTTTTCAAAATTCCTGTTCTTGAATTATCATTATCTATAAATTCACTACAGTGGTTATACATTATAGTTTTTGCAGAAGCTATTCCTGGTAAAATACTTTTTCTTCCTCCAGAAAACCCTGCAAAGAAATGTGGTTCTATAAAACCTTCAGCTATAAGTAAGTCTGCCTCTGCAGCCAATTTATTTATATAAAAATCTCCTCCAGAAGGTAGTACACCCATTTTTTTCATGTCTTCATCCTTAGTTGATATATGCATTACAATTTCTTCATTTTCAACTATTTCTTCTCCCAACTTAAAAATTAATTCTTCTTTTGTGCTAGGTCTATGAAAACCTGTTGCAACTAAGATTTTAATTTTTGCCTTTGGATTACCTTTTCTAATTCTTTCTAATATTTGTGGCATTATTACACGACTTGGCACTGGTCGTGTATGATCACTAGTTATAATCACAATATTTTCTTTATCTTTTGATAATTCTTCTAATCTTGACTGGCCTATTGGATTGTCCAAAGAATCTTTCACAATCTCACTTTCTGTCTTATTTACTATAAAATCATGAGCCTTAGAAACTAATATAGCTTCTAAATTTCTATCTTCTATTTCTAAATTCATACCCTGTTTTGAATAAGGTACTTTTATAATTGCCATAATAAAAACTCCCCCTTAATTAAATTTAAAGTCCTAGTATAGGTAAAAATCTACCAAAATATACGATTAAACCAAGTATAATTACGTATCCTAAACAATACTTCACCGTAGAGCTAAATATTTTTCCTTCTTGACCAATAAGCCCTGTAGCAGATGTGGCTATGGCTATACTTTGTGGCGAAATCATTTTCCCCGCTGTTGCGCCTGCTGTGTTTGCTGCAGCAATCCAGTAAGGATCTATTGATAAAGATTTGGCAGCCTCCACTTGCAATCCTCCAAATAGAATATTGGCTGAAGTGTCACTTCCCGTAACAAAAGTCCCTATAGCTCCAAGAAGTGGTGAAATTAGCGGATAAAAACTACCTGTTATTGCACATAAACCAAAGGATATGGAGCTGGTCATTCCACTATAAGACATAATTTTTGATATGGCTACTATGGACATTATTGTTATGAAAGACGTCTTTAATTGTATAACCGTATCCTTAAAAACAATTGCCATATATTTAATATTTAGCTTTTGTATAATTCCAGCTATAAAAGTTGCTATAATTATCATCATACCAGGTGTGTTAATCCAAGAAAAACTTGTAGTTGATGTAGCATTTCCACTATATATATGGAAACTACTACTAACTTTTCCTACTAAAGCATTTAAACTTGGTACTAATGGACTAGTAAGTAATATTAAGGTGCATAGCAGTATATATGGTAGCCAAGCTAGAACACCTTCTTTTAAAGTAACTTTTTTACTTGCGTATACATCTCCCGTATTCTCTATTTCAAAACTTTCTTTCTCAAATTCAGCTTCATTTGATGAATTTTCTACTTTTTTCTTATTAATTAATTTGGCCATTAATATAGTACAAACCATACTACAAATACTTCCTATAAGCGCTGGAAGTTCTGCTCCTAAATATTTAGCAATAAATATTTGAGGTATTGCAAAAGCTACTCCAGAGACTAAGGTAATACAAAAAACTCCTTTTATTGATTTTAAACCTTTTCCTGTGATAATAACTAGTAAGAATGGTATTAACATAATAAATCCTGCTAACTGTATTGATGTGATATAACTAAGTTTGATAACGTCTAGACCTGTTACAGTAGCTAAAGTTGTTACGGGTATTCCTATTGCTCCAAAAGCTGTTGGTACCGTATTAGAAATTAAGCAGATTACTGCTGCAAATATGGGATTAAATCCAATTGATGCTAATATACTAGCTGGTATAGCAACAGCTGTACCATAACCTGCAACAGCCTCTAAAAATCCTCCAAATCCCCACGCTAAAATTAATACTTGTATTCTCTTGTCTGTTGTAATACTAGATAACATTAATTTCATTGTGTCCATAGTTTTTGTTTTAACGGCTAAGTTATAAGTAAATAATGCAGCTACAATTACTAAAAGTATGGGCCAAAGTGCTATCGCCATACCTTCAACAGATGCTGTTACCCCATCAATAACTGGCATCTTCCAAAATATTATTGCTATTAGCAAACTTAAAAATGCTGTAAATAAACAAGTCTTATGAGCTGGTAGTTTTAATGCTCCTAAAGAAACTATCAACCATATAATAGGAACTAAAGCAATCAAAAATAAAACATATTGATTCATTCAAACTTCCCCCTTGTTATAGTACTGGTCATTCCACTAATGGTCAGTGGTATTACCACTTTTTCTTTTATTGTATTCCTTATTAGAATAAAAAACAAGAATAGTTTGAATATTAACAATATTTCTACTAATAAATATTAATCATTTATATCTATTATTATTTTTTCCACATAATCCATATGATCTTTCATAGCTTTTATAGATAATTCTTCATTTTTATTGATAATTGCATCACAAATTTCCTTATGTTGACACAGCAAAAATTTATCTGCAGAATCTTTTTTAATAATTTCACATCTAGCATCTTCAATAAACTTTTCAAATAACATTGATGATGTAGTAAATAAACATTCTATTAAATAATTTTTACTCATTGATGCCAACTTATTATGAAATTCTTTATCCAATTTAACTAATATTTCATTTCTATTTTCATTTAAAGTTTCTTCTTCCATTTGATTAACTATATTTAAAAGTTCCCTACAATCAATATTTGTAGCTCTATTAGCAGCCAATTTAGAGCTTTCTATTTCTAAAATTTTTCTTAATTCGAAAATATCTTGAGATTTACCATTATTTAATTTAAAAATCATTGATAAAGGCTGTAGTAATGATTTTTCAGGATTAGTACATATAAAATTACCTTCCCCATGTATACTCTCAATTACACCCATTGCTTCTAAAACTCTAATGGCCTCTCTTACAGATGCTCTACTTATATTCATTAGTTCACATAATTCTCTCTCTGATGGTAATTTATCACCCTTTTTTAAGTCTCCTGATAAAATATTTTGTTGTATTTGCTCTATGACCTGCTCATAAACTTTTCTATTTGGTATACTATTGAACATGTTTCTCCCCCTTAATATCTCATAAGTAGATTATATATTACATTCTTATAAATTGTCTAATTTTCTATTTTAAACAACTTTATTGGTAAATTTTCCAAACCAAAAAATAACCCTATTAAGCAAAACTTTTGTTTTAAATACTTAATAAGGCTATATAATATCATTTCATATTAAATTAATTTTCTATAAATGTTTTGTCTTACAACTCCTGCCTCACATATTATTGTATCTGTAAACTTTACACAATTTGTTGTTAAATAAATAAAATTCTACCATCATAACAAGTGGTGTCTCTATAAAATTTTTAGCAAATCTTTATAATTGTATATAATGAATATTTTTATTTATATATATATAAGAATAAATTATATTAATATAGTCTATATATGATTTATCATAATTTTCCCAACTTTGATTTTTTAATGTAAACTGTGATACCTCATTAACTAGTTCTTCTCTTTCAATGTCATTAAAAATATCAATATTAATTATTTGTGAAAATTCAACATTAATGCCATTAATCAAATATAAATTGTACTTTTTCTTATCTATTTCTATCCATAATATAAGTTTAGGATTACTTTTTAAAAGCTCAAATGAATTTTGTTTATGTGAGATACTCCTTATAAGTTCTATATTGTTTTTTATTTCTCTAGCTCTTTCAAAATTTAAGGAGGAGGATGCATCTATCATATCTTCTTCCAATTGTTCTATTAAACTATTATCACCATCAAATGTATCTTGAAGGATATTGTAAATTTTTTCATATTCCGAAGAAGCATCTACTCTGCATGGACCAATACATTTATTTATATTATATCTAATGCATTTTGTTCTTGTATTGCATATGGGTAATTTAAAATAATCAAGTAAAAAATCCCTTAAAGTAAATAATCTTTTATTCATGGAAAACGGACCAAAGTAAATACCTTGCCCCTCCTTCTTATCAACAATATTCATAATATTATGACTGTGTGCATCTAACTTTATATATTTGTATTTTTCATAATTATTCATTAAAGTATTATACATTGGTCTTATATTATGAATATAATCACATTCTAATAATAAGGCATCCAGCTCTGTGTCTGTTGTTATATACTCTACATCATTGATAGATTTCACCATTCTTTCAATTTTACGAGAACGATTAATATGAGCTCTAAAATAGCTCTTAACACGATTTCTTAGATTTATTGATTTTCCCACATATATTATATTGTTATAAATGTCTTTCATTATATAAATACCGGCACATTGTGGTATTTTATCTATTTTATCTTTTAAGTTCATATTATACCTTTCTACAATATATTTTGTCTTTGCCTTATTATATCAATATTAATAAGCATATTACTATCATAAAACCATTTAAACAGTACTTTATTCTTTTTGCAGATTATATTGTTAGTCAATTATACACTCTAATAAATCATCTTTAGTTATTTTATAAAAATAATTTTCTATATCTAATGTATCAAGTAATTTACTTATATCTTCTCTTACATATTTACAATCAATAAATGATTCTTCCAATATGGATATCTCTCCACTTAAAAAGAAATCTCCTTCTATTGTACAGTTTTTAATTATTCCTTTTTTTACATTAAGCTTAAAATCTACACGACCACCATTAAATCTTTTATATCTACTAATATTAAATATTGGATTTTTCCCATAATTCCAATCCCAAGATTCAAATTTTTCTTTTTGTATTTTATTTATAGATTTTATATCCTCTTTAGTTAGCGTATATGTAGTACTATTTTTCAATAAGCTATCTAACATTATATCTCTAAAATTTTCACTAGTAATATTATCTTTCATCACTTCACTAATATTTATTACTCTTTCTCTTACTGATTTTATACCCTTTGCAATAATCTTATCTTCTGCTACAGTTATACTTTCTACCATAGCCTGTATATCTGTATTAAATAATATGGATCCATGATGTAGGATGGCATTATCTTTTCTATATTGTGCATTCCCTGAAAACTTTCTATTTCCTATTAAAAGGTCATTTCTACTATTAAAATGAGCATCCACATCTTGTTTTTGAAGCGCTTCAACAATAGGACCAGTAAATTTATCAAATGAAATTCCTTCTTCTTTGTAGTTTTTTTCTATAAATGTAAATTGCCAAGCGCCCATATCTGTGTATATGGTTCCTCCTCCAGAATTACGTCTAACTACATTTACATTATTTTCTCTCACATATTTTTCGTTAATTTCAGAAAAAGTATTTTGATATCTTCCTACCATTATTGTAGGATTTGTTCTCCAGAATAAAAATATTTCATCATCATCCAAATCCTTTTGTGTAAGTAAATACTCTTCAAGAGCAAAGTTGAAATATGGGCTAGTTGAATTACTATTTATATAAATCATTACTTATCCCCTCTCATTAGCCTTAGTCTGCAATGCGTCTGCCGCTTTATATGAGCTTCTAACAAGCGGACTACTTGCTATAAATCTAAATCCTTTTTCCACTCCAACTTTTCTATATTCTTCAAATTTTGCCAAAGAAACATATTCTTCCACATCCACATGTTTTCTGCTTGGTTGTAAATACTGTCCTATAGTAAAAATATCACATCCAACTGCTAATACATCATCCATTAGCTTATATATTTCTTCATCTTCTTCCCCTAATCCAACCATAATACCTGTTTTAGTTAGTATCTCTGATGATTTTTCTTTTACATATCTTAAAACATATAATGATCTATCATAAATAGCTTCTGGTCTTACTTTTTCATATAGTCTTTCAATAGTTTCCATGTTATGATTTATAACATCTGGTTTAGCTTCTATTATTATATCTAAGTTTTTATCTTCACCTTTTAAATCAGGAATTAATACTTCTACAGTAACTCCTGGATTTAATTTTTTTACTTCTTCAATAGTTTTAGCAAAATGCTTTGCTCCACCATCTTCTAAATCATCTCTCGTAACACTAGTTATTACCACATGCTTTAAGTCTAGTTTTTTTGCTGATTGAGCCACATGTAGTGGTTCTAATGGATCTAAATGTGTAGGAGTTCCATTTGTAACATTACAAAACTTACAGTTTCTAGAACATTGATTACCCATTATCATAAACGTTACTGTTCTTTTTTTATAGCATTCACCCCTATTTGGACAGTTTGCTTCTTTACAAACTGTGTGTAAAGAATCATCCTCCATCATCTTGCCTATGCTACCTACTTCACTATCATAAGTTACTTTAAACCACTCAGGTTTTCTTACTCTTCTTTTTTTATCTCCCATGACTTTCCCCTTTTTTAAAATAATTTATGTAATTTTATTGTAGCATAGGATTTATATTTTTATATTATGTTATTTTAGACTATTTCATATAATATAAATATATTATAATATAGACTTATACAATCAATATCATTTAATTGTATAAATGATATGTTTTATATTTTAATTTTTTATAATGGAGGTTAACTATGGCACTTGGAGCTTTATTTGTATTATTTATAATTTTAACAACTGTAAGTTTATTATCAATTACATTACTTTATACTTTAAAAAATGAGAAACTAAAAAATATGTTTTTTTACTTTTTATGTGGATGGTCCATAATCATTACTAGTCTTAATATTACAGCCCTTCCAAGTAATTATCTAGTATCAAGATTAATTGCAAGTATATTTGGACTACTAGCTGTAATATCAATTATTATTAAGATTAAAAAACCTCATAAAAAAAGTTTAAGCTACTTACTTGCTTCTGCTTCAGCTTTACTAGGATTAGTAGATTTATTTTTCTTTTAAATCTTCTTATATAAAAATAAGTGGAACCCAATATAAAATTAGTTAACCACTTATTTATCTTCTTATTTATGTTGTGCCAATTATTTATTCCTAATAATTAATTTTCATTCATACTTATAACACAACCTTTAAACTCTTTTTTGCTTTCACTCATATTCAAGTTTTTATTCCATCCCATATAAATACTTTTATATTATATATTATCCTTTATTTTAATAGCCGATATTTTATTGGTATTAATCATGTGTGTATTTAAAATTATTGAAATCCTTGCTCCAGCCACAACTAAAGCTGCAAGTACGCTACCTTCACTTGGCTGTGCATAGACTTTTGGTGTATATCCAATCAACCCAGAATATGACTGTATAACATTATCTGACTTATCATCATATGCTATAAAATACTCATCCTTTAAATCTTTTAGATAAACTTCTTCCTTATTAGCTAAACTATGATTCTTAGGAGCTATCAATATATATTCTTCATTTTTTACTAAAGTTGATTCTATTTCTGGATATTTATTTAAATCTTATATCTCACTTAAAGCTGAATCAGCATATTTTAAAAATACCTCTCCAAATTCAGTTATTTTTATATTACATCCTACGCGTTGAAATAATTCAATATCCAACTCTTCCTCTAGTTTAGATATTGCCTTACTTAAATCTGGCTGAGAAACAGATAATATATTAGAAGCTGTCGTAAAATTTTTAGTTTCTGTTATAACTTTAAAATATTCTAATTATTTTAAGTTCATTTCCTTCTCCTGTCTTTCCACAAATATATAGCTTTTAGTTATATATCTATGAATATTTTAAATTAGACATATACACTTATATAGTGTTATAATCTCATAATTC
>NZ_JWHR01000006.1 GCF_000808015.1 Terrisporobacter othiniensis
ATATATTACTATATATAAGCAAATTAATTAAATTACTTTGTAACACTAACATAAAATTAATAATATAAAATAAGGAAACAGCCTGTATTACCCTTGGATATTTGCTATAAAACATATAAATATTACTTGCAATAAGGCTTATAATCATAAAATTATTCAAACTAGTATATATACCATTAATACTTAAATAAAATGAAAATATGCAAACTAAATAATTAATAAAAAAAATAATTCTCCTACGTAAATTCATCTTTTCATCATTAGATATAAGATAAAAAAACATTAATATTATTATATCTCCTACTAAAAACATATAAAATAAATTATAATCTTTAGTAATTATAGTATGTGCTGATATTCTTTTTAGGAAGTAGCATATTTTCATTGTTAGAATGGTTCCTATCAATGATATCTGAATTATATTTTTTTTGCTCTTCTTTGTGCCTATACTAGATAAAATAATAAAAAAAACGCATAAGAATAAAGAAATAGTTAGTGTATTAAAATTTACAATAAAACCATTCATTACTCCCCCTCCTATTATTCAGTACTAAGCCAAATATATATCAGAAAACTCTAAATCAATAGATTCTCTATCTATTATAATGTTTTCAAGTTTACTTCTATTATCTTTAGTACTTTCTAAATAATTATCTTTAAGAATAACTTCAAATTTACTTCCATAACCTATCTTGCTATTAACTTGAATTTTAGCATGATGTACTGAAGCTAACTTTTTAACAAGATATAACCCAACCCCTGTTCCTTCTGCCGTTCTAGATAAGGATCTATTAACCTGTTCAAAATTTTCGAAAATAAAATCAAGTTTATTACTAGGTATTCCACTACCATTATCTTTAATCGCTATGGTTACATCTTTTTTATCCACTTTTAATAATACTTTTATTTTTCCACCTTTTTCAGTAAATTTTATTGCATTGGATAATAAATTAAGTATAATTTTTTCAATCTTTTCCTTATCCATAAAAATTAGAACTTCCCTTTTATTACTTTCAAATGTTATATTCAAATCTTTAGGCTTTGTATACTCTCTACATAAGTCAACAAGCAATTCTAGATATTTAACTAAATCATAGATTTTATAGTCTCTATAATATATTCCTGCCTCTATTTTGCTTATTTCCTCTATATTATTTAGTAGCCTTTTTAGTCTGTAAGAATTTTGTTTAACAGTTTTTGTATAGCTTCTCATTCCGTCATAATTATATATTTCATTCTTATCACCTAATAGTTTATTCACCTCAAATATAGTGTTTATAGGTTTTTTGATAATAGAAGAAACCCTCGTTAAAAACTCAGTTTTAAACTTATTTCTTTCTTTTATCATCTGAAGCTTATTATATACACTCTCCAACTGTTGTTCTATTTCCAAATCTCTTACTATAATAAGCAAATTATCTTGTTTTGGAACTTGCTCTATTGCTATAGATATCTTTTTATTTTTTTCTTGGTTTAAATAAAAAGTTTTAAAATTAAATTCTTCATTATTTTCTAAATATGTATCTATTGTTTTATTAAAATTCTCTAACCCCATGTCTTTTAACAATCTCATCATATACTTATTAGTATATACTTGCTTTTTAGTATATTTATTTACTAATATAATACCTTCTGGCAAAGTTTGAATTAAGCCATAATAAGTCTCCTTATTTTCATCTAGTTTATTCAAAGCAATTTCATGCTCAGTACAATCGCTAGCAATGCTTAATATCATTTTCTTACCATTTAGCATAAAGGTTGATGATATAAAATCTACAATTTTACCATTTTCTAATTCCAATTTACTTCTTTCTTGTTCTCTTACACCATTTTCTAAGATAAATATGTTATGTAAAAATTCATTCTTACTAGCTTTACTTATTCTTTTTTGTATTTTATCCATAGTCCACACATTCTTTATTGATGAATCTAAGCCAAATATATCCATTCCAATTTTATTAATGTAGCTAATATTATTTCCATCATGAATAAACACTCCATCACTTAATATATCCATTAAATTTTTATATCTAAGTTCACTTCTCTTCAATTTATCTTCCTCTAAAGATAGCTCTGTAATATCTTTTAACTCACATATTATCATTTCTTCATCTTCATAATAATCTTTTACTAAAACTAATTTATACTTTTTATTAAATAATCCTATTTGTAAAAAATTTTCTTTTCCAAAATCCATCTTGCTTATTTTATCAAATATAGATTTTAAGTCTTTATTTAATTCATTACTTATAAAATCATCTAACTTAAACTCTTCTACTTTATAATTA
>NZ_JWHR01000007.1 GCF_000808015.1 Terrisporobacter othiniensis
AATATACAGTTATTTCCCCAATAACTGATTACTCCCCAAATAAAATATATTCAATAAAAACCCCTTTTTATAATATATTTTAGAATCCTTACTTGATCGGTTAAAGTAAGGATTTTTTTATTTTCAAGATTTTATATTATAAAAAGACATCTATAATAGATGTCTTTTTATAATATATTCATTTTCTAAATAATATCTTCTAAAACTTTCATTTTATTAGAAACAAAATCAACTAAGTCTACTGTTCTTGAAGAATAACCCCATTCATTATCATACCATGAAACAATTTTAAACATTCTACTTCCCATTGCCATTGTTGATAATCCATCTACTATTGATGAACGGCTATCTCCCCTATAATCTATTGATACTAATGGTTCTTCACTATATCCTAAAATCCCTTTCATTTCATTTTCTGATGCTTTTTTAAATGCTGCATTTACCTCTTGTATAGTAGCATCTTTCTTTAATACACAAACTAAATCTACAAGTGATACAGTTGGTGTTGGAACCCTTACAGCAAATCCATTTAATTTTCCTTTTAATTGTGGTAAAACTTTAGCAACTGCTTTTGCAGCCCCAGTTGTAGTAGGTATCATTGATTCTCCAGCAGCTCTTGCTCTTCTTAAATCCTTATGTGTTTTGTCTAATATTCTTTGGTCATTTGTGTAAGCATGTATAGTAGTCATTAGCCCTTCTTCTATTCCAAATTCATTCTCTAATACTTTTGCAAAAGGTGCTAAGCAGTTAGTTGTACAAGATGCATTTGATATTATGTTGTGAATATCTTCATCATATTCATTTTCATTAACACCCATAACAATAGTTTTGTCTTCATCTTTACCAGGAGCAGTTATTATAACTTTTTTTGCTCCATTTTTAATATGCTTCATACAATCTTCTTTTTTTACAAACTTACCAGTAGATTCTATTACTAACTCCACTCCTAATTCATTCCATGGAATTTGACCTGGATCACCATATCTAAGTATTTTTATATCATTGTCATTTATAACTATTGTTTCTTCATCTTTGACCTTTACATCACCTTTAAATATACCATAGCAAGAATCATATTTAAATAAATGTGCTAATGTGTCTGCCTCTGCCCTAGCATTTATAGCTACTATCTCAAAGCTATCTCTTGGCATTTCCTCTACTATTCTAAGCACATTTCTTCCTATTCTTCCAAAACCGTTAATTCCTACTTTTATTTTCAAGTTTATTCCTCCCACATATCATTTATAATTATTTAGAGTATACTATATATTTATCTTTCTCTCTTTTCCCTTTATATTGCTAAAGTAAATTTAAAATCAGCAATAATATAATGTATATTAAATGTCTTATTTCGAGATAAATAGCTTATTTAGTGTGTTATATTTACAATATATAGTGTACACTATATAAATATGATACACTATTTTATATATATTTTCAATAAGTATTTAATTATTTGTATACAATAAATATTACAAAACATCATTCTTTACAAATATTCATAGTTTTTTGTATTAATTCATATACTTTTTTAAGATATTAATAGGAGTGATAAAAATGAAAATAACTCAAAATCAATATATAAATAAGTCTAAGTCAACTAAAAATATAGTTAACTCAGAAGTCCATTCACAACTTAATTATTCCTGTGATATTTCCAATGGGTATATACAAAGTAAAAACTTATCCTTATTTAATGGAGTTAGTGAAGAAATGGATTGTGGCGGAAATAGTACTTTTGAATATGCTTATTTTTTATTGTCTAACCCTAAAAAGTCCAACGTAAGCATTTATGTTAAAAACTCTATAATTACTAATTTATCCCCAAGCCCTATCATCTCCAAAGTATATTATTGTGTAGAAGATGTAGCTGGCAATTTAGATAGTTCAAACAATACAACTATAACAAATTCCAATTCAAGTGGAAGTATGCCTGCAGGCAGAATATTTTTTGGTAATGATGTTGAAAAAATATATGGTGTTTATGGTCAAAATCTAATTATACCGCCTTATAATATGTATACATCCAATGAGAATGGTGGCATAGTTATTTCTCCAGGCTTTAGTTATCTCTTTGAAATTAGCCCTGTTAAGGAAGAAATAACTTCAAACTTTGTCATGTCATTTTCATGGTGGGAAGAACCCATGTCCTCTTACTTGGACTAAGAAATTTTATAATTTTATAATTTTCCAAATAAAGAGACTCCTTTCTCTACAATAACTTAATTGTAAAGAAAGGAGCTTTTTATAAATCATATTTTACCTTAGAAAAATCAAACAGTTCATCTATGTCTGCACTTAAAATATATTTCATATACCCATCCTTTGTATCAGTATTATTTTTTCCTTTATAAATAATCCTTAGACTGTCATTATTGCTAGCATTGAAAATATTGAAAGCCAGTTCGTCACTTTCTTTGTAAAATAAATTCTTTTTATCATAATCACATCCAAAAACATATTTTATTCCATCTACTGGGCATGTGTTATTTTCAGTTATGCATATAATTTTATCTTCCTTTGGTTTTATATTCATTTTACTTATTATTGCTTCACAAGCCCTTATTCCAATGGCTAATCCTGGACATTCATGACCATGAAACTTAACAACTTCTTTCCATAATAAATTATTCATATTTCCTCCTAGATTTAATTTTATTTATTTTCTTCTTACTTTAGCTGCATTAGCATGAGCATATAATCCTTCTTCAACAGCTAAATCATGAGCCACTGGTGCCAGTGAGTTTACCGCTACTTGATTTAATCTTTGAGTAGTACATGTCTTTATAAATGTACCAACCCAAACTCCGCCTGTATATCTAGATGCTCTAAGAGTTGGTAAAGTATGATTTGTTCCTGATACATAATCTCCAAAAACCTCTGCTGATAATCCTCCTAAAAATAAAGATCCATAATTTATTAATTTATCAATTATTTCATCTTCATTTTTTAAGCTTACCTCCAAATGTTCTGGAGCATATTTATTACTAAGTTTCACTGCCTCATCTAAATTATCCACATATATTATTTCTCCATTATTTCTCCACGAAGATGATGCTATTTCTCTAGTAGGAAGGTCCTTTAAAATCTCATCTACTTTTTTACATACCTCTTCTCCTAAAATTTTATTTGTAGTAATTAAAATTCCTCTAGCACTGTAGTCATGTTCACATTGTGCTAAAACATCTGCTGCTATATAATCAGAGTTAGCTGTTTCATCTGCTATAATCAATACTTCGCTAGGTCCTGCTACAAAATCAATTCCCACACTTCCATAACATTGTCTTTTAGCTTCTGTTACATATTTATTTCCTGGACCTACTATAATATCTACTGGTTTTATACTTTCTGTTCCATAGGTAAAAGCGCCTATAGCTTGTACTCCTCCAACAGCATATATCTCATCTGCTCCTGCTATATCCATGGCAACTAAAGTTTTTGGATTTATAGAGCTACTATTTTTCATAGTTGGTGAACAAGCACAAATTCTTTTAACTCCTGCAACCTTTGCTGGAATAATTAACATTAATGCAGTAGAAAAAAGTGGATATCCTCCACCTGGCACATAAGCTAAAGCTGATTCTATAGGTATATGCTTTTGACCAAGTGTTACACCAGGATAAATTTCTTTTTCAAAGTTATTGTTAAAACTTTCTTTTTGAGCTTTAGCAAACTCTTCAATATTCTTTGATGCAACTTTAATATCTTCAATAAATTTTATATCTACTTGTTTATATGCCTTTACTATTTCATCCCTAGTAACTTTATAATTTGTTCGTGGATTTTTATCAAATTGTAAATTATACTTTCTAACCCCAATATCTTTATTAAGTCTTACTTCGTTTAATATTTCTCTTACTTGAACTTTCACTGTTTTTTCGGTTTCAATATTTTTAAACTGAGATTTTTTCAGAATTTCCATATGTATTCCTCCCATAACAACGGTATAATAAATCAAATATTTCCCTGTTTCGGTCTATATAAAAATAATCCTATCTATTTATATATTAGATGTCAACAATAATACAATTAATATAGTTTTTAAATTTAAAAAGAAGCCACTAAACTTAAATAAACCGCCTTTATACTTTTTAAATGTACAAGTGTAAAGGTGTTTTGTTTTTAATTAATTTATTATTAAATCTCTTTAACTATTAAATCTCCCATTTCTTTTGTTCCTATAACATTTCCTATTCCATTATATATATCCACAGTTCTATATCCTTTATTAATAACTTTTGTTACTGCACCTTCAATTTCTTTAGCTTCTTTTTCTAAAGAGAATGAATATCTAAGCATCATAGCTACGGATAATATTGTAGCTATGGGATTTACTATATTTTTTCCTGCAATATCAGGTGCACTTCCATGGATAGGCTCATACATTCCAAATTTATCATCTCTAAGTGATGCTGATGGCAGCATTCCTATGGAACCTGTTATCATTGAGGCTTCATCTGAAATAATATCTCCAAATATGTTATTAGTAACGATGGTATCAAATTGGCTAGGATCTTTTATTAATTGCATAGTTGCATTGTCTACATACATAAAATTCAGTTTAACTTCTTTATATTCTTCACTTAACTCATTCATTATTTTTCGCCAAAGTTTAGAGCTATCAAGTACATTTGCTTTGTCTACACAAGTTAATCTTTTTTTTCTAATTCTTGCAGTCTCAAAAGCTTTTTTCCCTATTCTTCTAATTTCATTTTCATCATACTTTTCCACATCATAAGCCACTTCTACATTATCTATAACTTCTGTTTTTCTATCACCAAAATAAATTCCACCAGTAAGTTCTCTAACTACTACAAAATCAATACCCTTTTCTACGATATCACGTCTTAAAGGAGAGGATTCTTTTATACTTTCATGCATAGTAGCAGGTCTTAAATTAACAAATAAATTGAGCCCCTGTCTTAAAGCCAAAAGACCTTTTTCTGGTCTAATGGAAGGTTCAATATTATCCCAGGCAGGTCCCCCAACTGCACCAAGCAAAACTGCATCACTTTTTTTACATTCATCTAAAGTTTCTTTTGGTAGAGGAGTCCCAAATTTATCTATGGCAACTCCTCCACCCAATACTTCTATACATTTAAAATTATGATTATATTTTTTGCCTATTTTATTTAGAACTTTTATTCCTTCATCTACAATTTCTGGTCCTACACCGTCACCTTTTATTACTGCTATTTTAAAGTCCATTATCTTTTCCCCCCAATTTTATATTTATCACTAATAATTTTAAAATTTAATTCTATTTTTATTTGATCATTGTTTTTTCAATAGACTTAATTAAGCCTCCATTTGAAATAATATTTTGCATAAACTCTGGAAAAGGTTCAGCTTTGTATTCTTCATTCTTACTTATATTTTTTATTATTCCACTATTAAAATCTATTTCCAGTTTATCTCCTTCTTCAATTTTCATAGCAGCTTCATCACATTCTAGAATAGGAAGCCCTATATTTATGGCATTTCTATAAAAAATTCTTGCAAAAGTAGAGGCTATAACACAAGATATTCCACTTTCTTTTATCGCTATTGGAGCATGCTCCCTTGATGAACCACATCCAAAGTTTTTATTTGCAACAATTATATCTCCTTCATTTACCTTTTTAGTAAAATTTTTGTCTATATCTTCCATACAATGAGATGCCAACTCTTTCATATCAGGTGTGTTCAGATATCTTGCTGGTATTATCACATCCGTATCTATATTATCTCCATATTTAAAAACTTTTCCATTTGCTAACATGTTGTATCTCCCCCTACTTCTTCACAAATTTCCTCTGGTGATGATATTTTTCCACTTATAGCCGATGCTGCTGCCACTGCTGGACTTGCCAAATAAATTTCTGACTTTACATGACCCATTCTTCCCAAAAAGTTTCTATTCGTAGTTGATACTGCTCTTTCTCCCTGTGCCAATATTCCCATATGTCCTCCTAAACACGGTCCACAAGTTGGAGTTGATATAGCCGCTCCTGCTTTTACAAGTTCAGATATATATCCTTTTTCTATCGCCTCTAAATATATACTTTGAGTCCCTGGAAATACTATACATCTCACATCTTTAGCCACTTTTTTATTTTTCATAACTTCTGCCGCTATTTTTAAGTCATTTATTCTACCATTTGTACAAGAACCTATTACTACTTGATCTATTTTTATATCTTCAGTAATTTCATCTATGTTTTTTGTATTTTCAGGTAAGTGAGGAAAGGCTACTGTAGGTCTTAACTCACTTAAATCAACTTCTATGGTTTCATCATATATGGCATCTTCATCAGCTGCGAAAATTTGATGACTTTTATCTATAGTTTTACATTCATGATTTTTAATATAGCCTTTAGTAATATCATCTACTGGAAAAATTCCATTTTTAGCCCCTGCTTCTATTGCCATATTGCAAATAGTAAATCTATCATCCATGGTTAAGTGTTTTACACCATCTCCCACAAATTCCATAGACATATATCTAGCTCCATCCACTCCTATTTTACCTATAATGTGTAAAATAATATCCTTACCACTTATCCATTTTGATGGTTTATTTTTCAAAACAAATTTTATTGCTCCAGGAACTTTGAACCAAGCCTTCCCTGTGGCCATACCTGCTGCCATATCTGTTGAGCCTATTCCTGTAGAAAATGCTCCAAGTGCCCCATAAGTACAAGTATGGGAATCAGCTCCTATTACTACATCTCCTGCTGTTACTAATCCTTTTTCAGGAAGCAAACAGTGTTCTATCCCCATATCTCCCACATCAAAGTAATTTTTTATATTTTTACAGTTGGCAAAACTTCTCGCCACTTTACATTGTTCGGCACTTTTTATATCTTTATTCGGAGTAAAGTGATCAAGAACTATAGCTACTTTACTACTATCAAATACTTTACTAACATTTAATTTTTCAAACTCCCTTATGGCAACAGGAGTTGTTATATCATTCCCAAGAACCAAGTCTAAATCAGCTTCTATTAATTGACCTTTTTTAACTTCTTTCAAATTAGCATGATCTGCTAAGATTTTTTGTGTCATTGTCATTCCCATTTTTATATCCCCCTATATTATAATCTTCATATAACTTTTGTTAATTGCATTCATTAATGCATTTATAGCTGCTGTATTTATATTTTCTGAAATTCCAACACCAAAATATGGTTCACCATCTTCTTCTATTTCCACATAAGCCACACCCTTAGCATGAGAACCATCACTCAAGGCATGTTCATGATAATTTTTAAAGCGATAATTTTTTAATTCCTTTTGTTTTAAAGCGTTATTGAAAGCATCTATTGGACCATTTCCCTCACCTTTAACTACATATTCTTCACCTTCAAAGTTGATTATAGCTTCAAGTTCTAAGATATTGTTTTCTGAGCAGTTTTTAATATCATATACATCTGAGTTTACTGAATTAATTCTATATTTTTTAAGTTTGTACGGCGTGTCAATATCTATATACCATTCATTAAATAAATCATAGATTTCTTGTGGCGATAATTCTTTTCCTCTCTTATCAGATGCTTGCTTGACAACTCGACCAAAGTATTTATGCATATTTTTAGGAATATTAAATCCAAATTCATTTTCCATAATATAAATTGCTCCACCCTTACCTGACTGAGAATTTATTCTTATAATTTCTGTATATTCTCTTCCTAAGTCGTGAGGATCAATTGGCAAGTATGGAACTTCCCATTCATAATTACCTCTTTTTTCTCTTTCAATCATACCTTTTCTTATGGCATCTTGATGTGAGCCAGAGAATGCACAAAATACCAAGTCTCCAGCATAAGGATGTCTTACATGAACATCAAGCTTTGTACACTTTTTATAAATATCTGTTATATCAGAAATATTACTAAAATCAAGTTCAGGATTCACGCCATTTGAATACATATTCATAGCAGTTGTAATTATGTCTAAGTTTCCTGTTCTCTCCCCATTTCCAAATAAAGTTCCCTCTATTCTATCAGCTCCTGCTAAAATTCCTAGCTCACAAGCCGCCACAGAAGTTCCTCTATCATTATGAGGATGTAAACTTATGGTTACACATTCTCTATTTTTCACAGTTTCACTAAACCACTCAATTTGATCAGCATAAAGGTTTGGTGTTGTCATTTCTACTGTTGACGGTAAATTTATAATCATTTTATTTTCTTTTGTAGGCTGCCAAACATCCATAACAGCTTCACAAATTTCTAGTGCATAGTCCATTTCAGTTCCTGTAAAACTCTCTGGTGAATATTCATATTGAAAATTAGTTTCAGGATATTTCTTTGCTTCTCGGTTAAAAATTTCTGCCCCCTCAACCGCTATGTCTATAATCTCTTCTTTACTTTTATTAAATACCACATCTCTTTGAAGTATTGATGTAGAATTGTATAAATGAACAATTGCTTTTTTACACCCCTTTAAAGCTTCAAAGGTTTTTACAATTAAATGCTCCCTTGATTGTGTTAATACTTGAACTGTAACATCATCTGGTATTAAATCTTCCTCTATTAATCTTCTTAAAAAATCATATTCTGTTTGTGAAGCTGAAGGAAATCCTATTTCAATTTCTTTAAATCCAACTTCTATTAACATATTAAACATTTCCATTTTTTCAGATACACTCATTGGAATTGGTAGAGATTGATTCCCATCTCTTAAGTCTACAGAACACCAAATTGGTGCTTTAATTATTTCATTATCCGGCCATTTTCTATTCTTAAAATTTTTTGGCTGAAAATTTGGTCTTTTATATTTTTTACAATTAAAACTCATAACAAATTCCCCCTTATTTTTAAATAAAACTCCACTAGTTTTTAATTAATTTTGCATATTGTATTCAATGCTAAATTATAAATTTTATAAATTCATCTTCTTACATATCTCTAGAAATAAAAATAACCCCGTCTCTATATTTAGAGACGAGGTTTAACTCTCGCGGTACCACTCTAGTTAACTTAAATAAGTTCACTTTACAATAATCATAAAGATTATTTATCTTATAACGTAGATCTACGGTTTACTCCCTGTAAACAGCTCCTAGGCAAGTTCAGAACAATCCACTGCCAAATTCCACCCACCTTTGGCTCTCTATAAGCTTCAAAATTCTTACTACTCCTATTCTTAGCTTTCTAATTATTTAACTTATTAGTAGTAATAATATACGAGACTTAATCTTACGTCAATATATTTTTCAAAATTTTCTAAATATTTTATTTAAATTTTACTTCAAGACTTCAAAAAACATTTCAATTCTTACATTTATTTATGCTTAAGGTAATTAATATTATTTTTATTTAATAGTATATATAAAGGGGTTTAATATTATAAAATTATCTAGGAAGGAGAGTATGAAATGGACGACATATACAAAGAAGCTCATAAGATAGCAAAAAATATCTATGACGAATATAAAGATGTGGATTATAAATTACAGTTTCAATTATGTTTGTCTTACCTTTCTGATAAAAAAATTAATGAGAGAATCGAAGAAATTTTAGCTGAAGTAAAAGTAAGTGAGGAAGAAGCAAGAATATTAGAAAAAGTTGAATTTTATTATAAAAACTTTTTCCATAGCGAAGAAAACCTTAAATTCAGACTTTGGCGAAGACAAGATAAAAGAAGAGTCTATTTATCTGCATCCTATATTATAAATAAGCCTTACGTAGACTTGATAAGCCACAAATTATTTGATACAAAAGAAGTTAAGAAATTTTAATAAAAAAGTGCTATCGTGCTAAAAAGTAGTGCGATACACTTTTTTACTTTTTAAATATATTGAATAATGTAAAAAGAGCTAAAACACAAACATTTAGTCATCTTGTGAAATAGCTCTATTATTTCTTCTCAATATGTTCCATCTATTATGTTAATTAAATTTTTATTTGCATTAAAGAATAAACTAGGTAAGTTTATCTATAAACCTATTTTATCATAGCTTGTGATAATACCTCATAAGAGCTTCCATCATAATTGGATGTGCATATACTCTGTCTCTTAAATAAGTATATTTGACGCCATATCAATAGCTAATTGTATTAGATGTATTATTTCGGAAGATCCATCACATATAATAGTTACTCCTAATATTTTTTCACTATCTTTATCTATTACAATTTTAATAAATCCTTCTGTTCTTCCTATTTGTTTAGCTCTTTGTATGGCCTCAATTGCCATTTTAGCTACTAAAACATCATATCATTTAACTTTTGCTTCTTTTATATTTAATCCAACTCTAGAAAAATCAGGATCTAAAAAACAATGCGTTTGGTACGTTCTGTTTATCTGTTGTTTTTCTAGTTTTATCACCATATAAATGATTCACTACTATACGATAATCATCCAGTGAGATGTAAGTAAACTGTGTCCCTCCATTTACATCACCTAATGCCCATATATTTTCTGTTGAAGTTTTTAAAATTTCATTTACTTTTATAAATTCTCTAGCATCTAATTCTAGATTAACATTTTCCAACTTTAAATTATCAATATTTGCTTTTCTACCTGCTGTCAGAAGAATTATATCACTTTCTAATTTATAATCTTTGTTATCCTTAGTATATATTAATTTAGCTATTTTATTTTCTTCTTTTATTTCATTTATAGATACATTATTTATAAATTTAACATTTCTTTTTTCAAGTATATTTATTATTTCATCGATATTATCTTCTCTTGGAAGTATAATACTGTGAGTATTTAAAGCTGTAACTTCACTACCAAAAAATCCATAAATACCTGCAAATTCAAGACCTATATATCCTGCGCCTATAATAGTCATTTTTTGTGGTAGTTTTTTAATTGCATTAACGTTTCAATTGTATAAACAACATTTTTATTATCAATTCCTTTTATATTTGGAATGGAAGGTTTTGAACCTGTATTTAAAATTTCTTTTTTATTTATTGCATCTTCATATTTTGCAAATTTTTCATCAGTGTTATTTAAATTTTCTCTTCTAATTATTCTTGCTGAATTTTCCAATGCTTTAGTTGGTATACATGCCTTATTTATACATGTTCTACTATACATATTAGGTGATTTTTCTATTAAAGCAACCTTTTGTCCTCTATTTCCCAAATCACCTGCTAAAGGCTTGCCAGCTTTTTCAAATCCTATTATTATAGTATCAAATTTATTTATCATATTAAAAGCACCTTACTCTTTATTTATTACTCTTATATATATAATATATTATTGAAGTAGCACTTCATCAATTAGGTACTTTTTTGTAACTACGATATATTTTGTAAATTTATTTTTAAGATTGCTCTTTATTTTTAACCTCTATTCTTTTTTTATCTAAATATGAAATTGCACTTAATACAGCTGTTTGTCCTTGTCCTGCTGATTTTAAGTATTGGTATGGCTTACCTGCACAATCACCTGCCACATATAAACCTTCTATGTTTGTTTTCATATCTTTATCACATTTTATATGAGGTCCATCTGCTTCAACACCTGGTACCATATATTGGGGTGATACGCTATCTTTTATTACAAAGATTCCATCTACATCTAGTTCTTGATTTCTAAGCACTAATTTATTTGCCACTTGATCGCCCTTTATTTCCTTCGGTCTATCTTCTATTATTTTTATACTATCATTAAGTTTATTTGTCATTTTATATGTTGGTATATAATAAACTTCGCTTGCTATTTCACTTAAGAAGTTTGCATCTTCTTCTCCTTCATGATTACTTCCTATAATTGCCACCTTTTTATTTCTATATAAAGAAGCATCACAAGTTGCACAGTATCCAACGCCTTTTCCTAAATACTCCTCTTCTCCTTTAATCATTTTTCCATATTCTACTCCTGTAGCAAGTACAACAGTAGTGGCTTCATACATATCATCTCCGCTAACTAAAGTAAAGTAATCTCCCATACTGTAAATATTATTAATTCTTTTTTCTGTTATTTCTACACCCATGCTTTTTACATGGGACATAAATTTATCTTTTAACTGAACACCACTTATCTCTTCAAATCCTAAATAATTTTCTATTGATGGTGCTTTTGTAATTTTAACACTTGCGTTATTACTTCCAAATATTATTATATTTTTATTTCTAACCTTAGCATTTATAGATGCTGCTAATCCTGCTGGCCCACTTCCTACTATTGCTATATCATATCTCATTCATCTTTCCTCCACATTTACACTATTATTTGAACTTGCATTATTTTCATTTATGTTTATATATTGCTCACTACCATAACCTGTTATTCCATCATATAACTTTATCTTATCTTTTCTATTTTCTATATTAGAAATATAGTATTATAAACTTCTATATGTCTAATATATCAATATTGAAAATCCCTATCAATTAGACACTTTTTTGTAACCTTAGAAATTATTTCAATTATATATGTTGCTATACATCAACTTTACAAATTATCTAAATATTTTAAATCAATATAATTTCTTCATAATAAAAAATACTGTTACATCTTAATATTTCAATGCAACAGTATTTTTTATTTATTATTTAAAATTGATTTTATTCAGTGATTTTATGTATATGTCTTACTTACTTTTACATTAAGAATTATAAGTCATATACATAGGTATTAGATATACTAACACTTTTAACAAACTAATAAATCCATATGCAACATACCACTTATCTATCTCCGTTAATCAAGTTATTTTACTTGGATAACTTGGAAATTTAGCTATATATTAAATTCCCACCCATAGAAATATTTCTATTATAGTTCATATATTAGTCATCATAAAAAACTGCTAAAAAATATAGAACTCAGATTTGCATTCCCCCTCTTGTCCTCATATTTATCATATGTACACCATATCATTCTCCACAAGATAAATATCTATGAATTTAAAGCAAGTATACATTTTAACTTTTGCTATCAATTTTATTCATGTAAAAAAAGAGCTATCATACTTATAATTAGTGCAATACTTATTTTTACATGAATAATCATTTTATAAGTATGGTTCAATTTTACTTTAGCTAATTTTCAATAATTTTCTACTTTCCTTACAATACCCTTTATCTTTTATTAAACATAAAATATTATTAATTTCATATTCTGAATCCGCATAAACCATAACAGCCAATTCATCATTATCTTCTATTACATCATATTGATCTATACAAGCATTTATAAGAGATATTATCTCTTCTTTTTTAGGAGACTTAAATCTTAACAAAACTTGGCATTTATTACTTATAGTTTTTTCAACTTCAATTTTATCTTGTGTAAATTGGTCTATATTTGCAATTCTATTGTCAAAAATATCTATAACATCTGCATAAACAGCACTTCCTGTAGGCTCTTTTCCCGCTCCTTTACCTACAAAAGATAATTCTCCCACAGAATCACCATTAAACACAACTATATTGTATTCATTATCTATTTTAGATAATAAACTATTATTATCTACAAGAACTGGTCTTACAAAACCACTAACCTTCTCATTCTTTTTATTACTTTGACCAACTAATTTAATTTTACATCCCATTTTTTTTGCATAATCCATATCTTTCATATCAATTTTTGATATTCCTTCTAAATAAAAATCTCTCCAATATACCCTTCGATTATAAGCTAAAGTTGATAAAATAGATAATTTTCTAGCTGCATCATATCCTTCCACATCAGCTTCTGGATTAGATTCTGCAAAACCAAGCTCTTGAGCCTCTTTTAGTACTTCATCATAAGGTAAACCTTCGTTATACATTTTACTTAATATAAAATTTGTAGTTCCATTTAATATGGCATACATACTTTCAATTGAATTTCCTTCTAAGGATTCTGTTAAAGGCTTAAGTACTGGAATTCCTCCTCCAACTGATGCCTCAAATCGTAAGCTTACTTTATTTTCTTTTGCTATTTTTACAAGTTTATCCCCATACTCTGCTAACATGTCTTTATTAGCAGTAACAACATTGATTTTATTTTCCAAAGCTCTTTTTATATATTCATAAGAAGGATGCAATCCTCCCATTAGTTCAACTAGGATGTCTATATTACTTTCAAATACGTCTTCTATACTTTCAGTTATTATATTTGCATATTTAGATGATTTATATTTATTTTTATTTCTTACTAATATGCTTGTTATTTCTATATTTCTTTTATTTTTATTTCCCTCAATCATTTGTACAAGACCTTTTCCTACAGTACCATATCCAAGTATAGCTATTTTCATATTAAAACCTCCTTTTTACTTTAAAAACTCATTTTACTCAATAAAAAAAGAGACCAATCCCTCATAAAGGGACGAGTCTCTCGCGGTTCCACCCAATTTAGTTTTATACATAATAAAACTCACTTTAAACTTTAACGCAGCTTACGGTTAATCTTACTAAAATCAATGAGATTACTTCAGATTACAGCTCCTAGGTAGTTTTCAATCCCTCTAATTTGAAAAACTTTTCAGCCCATGAGTTTTTCTCTCTGATAATCGAATTAGATTTACTCTTCCTATTCATTGCCTTTAAATATTAAATTGTTAAATATACAAAAATTAAAAAACTCGCCCTTATAAATAAGGACGAGATATCTTCCCGCGGTTCCACCTAAATTGATTAAAAATCCACTTAATGCTTTAACGCAGCTTACGGTTAATCTTACTAAAATCAATGAGATTACTTCAGATCACAGCTCCTAGATAGTTTTCAATCCCTCTAATTTGAAAAGCCTTACAGCCCATGAGCTTTTCTCTCTGGTAATCGAATTAGATTTACTCTTTCTAATCATCGCTTTTATAATTCTAAATTTATTTTAAATTAATATTATAAGAAATATTACTAATTGTCAAGGTATTTTTTATTTTTTTAATCTATATAATATATTAAAAATTATTGTAAAATGTTACAAATTTATCTTATACTTCTTTTATATAGCCTAGCATTTATTTCGCATCCAATTAAAATAGTCCAACTACTTAAATAAACCCAAGTCATTAGCACTATAATGCCACCTAAACTCCCATAAATAATATCGTATCTTGCAAAGTTATTTGAATAAAATGAATAACAAAAAGATGCTATTAACCAACATAAGGTCGATACTATAGCTCCAGGTAGTACTTGTTTAAAAGATAATTTTTTATTCGGAGTAAATCTATAAAGATTCATTAAAATTATGATAACAGTTATAACTCCAACTATATATCTACATAAATTCCAAATATACATAAAATATTGATCTAGACCGATTAAGTTAAATAAAAATGAGCCCAATTCTTCGCCAAATACTAAAAATATCATAGATGTAAAAATCAATACTACTATCATAATTACAAATACTAAAGATATAAATAATACCTCAAAATATGGTCTTGTTTCTCTAATATTATAAGATCGATTCATACCTCTAATCAGTGATAAAACTGCCCTAGACATGGTATACATAGCTAGAATAAAACTTAATATTAAAAAGCTAAAACTTCTATTTTCTATTGCAGATTGTATTAATGATGATACTATATTAAAAGCACTTAATGGTAGTATTTTTTTCAATAAAAATATATATTTACTTAGCTTAATTATAGGAGTATAAACTACTAAACTTATAGTAAATATTAAAAAAGGAAAGAAAGATAATAATAAGTAAAATGACATTTCAGCTGCTTTAGAGTTTATCTCTCTATAATTAGAATATTCCATAAGAAATTTTATTTTCTTACTATAAGTTTGAATTCTACGATTAAATTTATTATTCATTTTATCCCTCCTATCCTATATATTTGTATTTACTTTATTTTACTACAATTACAAATATAGTATTATTATGTCCGTTTAAATATTTAATTTATACTTAATACTCTATATGTCTGATGCCTCATATTCCGTATTATCATATATATTATAGACCTTACTATACTTATACCAATTCCGCTTTCAAAAACAAAAAAGTAATGCTTTTTTGATATTTTATAATCAATAACCATTACTTTTTTAATATCTATAAAAATCATGCTCAACATAAATATGTTTGTTGTATCATAATCATAATTATATTTTTATTACATTAATTTGTTTAATATTTCATTTATACTTAATTTAATTCCATCTACTTTTTTATCGCACTCAGATTTATCTTTCCCTTTTACTGCCACATAGAATTTAAGTTTTGGCTCAGTTCCAGAAGGTCTAACTGCAACCCAAGATTCATCTTCTAAGAAATATTTCAATACATTCGACTTTGGTAAATTATCTATACCATTTGCAAAATCTTTTACTTCCACAACTTTCTTATCATTTATAGTTTTTATATCATTATTTCTGAAATAAGATATTATTTCCTGTATCTTTTCTAACCCTTCTATTCCTGCTAAAGTTAAAGATATAGTTTCTTCTTTAAAGTATCTATATTTCTTGTATAACTCTTGTAATCCTTCATATAAGCTCATACCTTTTGAGTAATAATATGCAGCCATTTCAGATATTAATAATGATGCAACCACTCCATCTTTATCTCTTGCGTGAGTTCCAACTAAGTAACCATAACTTTCTTCGTATCCAAATAAATAAGTCTTGTCATTGTTCTCTTCGAATGATTTTATCTTCTCACCTATAAATTTGAATCCTGTAAGCACATTCATAACTTCCACATTATTTGCCTTAGCTATATCTGCACCAAATTCAGAAGTAACTATAGTTTTTATAAGTACTGAATTGTCTTTTAATTTATTTTCTTCTTTTTGACCTTCTATTATATAATTTGTTAACATTCCACCTATTTGGTTTCCTGTAAGAAGTGCATAATCCCCACTAGTAGTTTTTACAGCAACCCCCACTCTATCACAGTCTGGATCTGTTGCTATTACTAAATTAGCCCCTTCTTTTTTAGCAAGTTCTATTCCTCTAGTTAATGCTTTTTGGTCTTCTGGGTTTGGATACTCAACTCCAGCAAAGTTTGGATCTGGCATTTCTTCTTCTTTTACAACAAGAACATTTTCAAATCCAGCTTCTTTTAGTGCTCTTTTTACAGGTACATTTCCAGTTCCACAAAGTGGTGTATAAACTATTTTAAATTCTTTTCCCACATTTTTTATTAAATCTTTTCTGATTACTTGTTTTTTAACCGCTTCAATAAAATCAGTATCTTGTTTTTCATCTAACATTATTACTAGATCTTTATTTTCTTCAGTCAATGTTGGAATTGTTGAATAATCTTCTATAGAATTTATTTCTTCAGTTATAGCATTTGCTATTTCTGGCATTACTTGTGCCCCATCTTCCCAATATACTTTGTATCCGTTATATTCTGGTGGATTGTGACTTGCAGTTATAACTATACCTGCTATTGCTTTTAGGTTTCTTACTGCGAAAGAAAGTTCTGGTGTAGTTCTTAAGCTATCAAATATATAAGCTTTTATGCCACAAGCAGCTAAAGTATTTGCAGACTCTAAGCAAAATTCTCTAGACATAAATCTATTATCATGAGCTATAACTACTCCTCTTTCCTGCTCTTCTTTAGTCGTATTTTTTAATATGTAGTTAGCTAGTCCAAAAGTAGCTCTTCTAACAGTATATATGTTTATTCTATTAGTTCCTGCTGCTATTACCCCTCTAAGCCCCGCTGTTCCAAACTCTAAATTTTTATAGAATCTATCTTCTATTTCCTTCTCATTCTCTTTTAAATTAATTAATTCTTCTCTAGTCTTTTCATCAAAATATTTATTGCTTATCCAACTATTATATTTGTTACTATATGACATCTAAAATACTCCTTTATCTTTTTACTTTTTATTCATACTATATATTTTATCCTTATTTTTATATTTAGTAAATATGAAGCATTAATTTATAAAATATTTTTTCCTACAAAATAAAAAAGTATTAGATCAAGTTTTATCTCGACCTAACACTTTAATTTATCCAACTATATAAATATCTATATTTCTTACTCCCCAACTATAGCAAGCAGAAGAGCTATTCATAAATATATCTATTCTATTTCCTTTTATTCCACCACCGCAGTCTTCTGCTACAAATGTCATATTAAATTTAGGTATATATACCTTTGTTCCATAAGGTATTATTCTGGGGTCAACTGCAATAGTCCCCCATCTTGGACGTGTTCCAGTAGAAGTAATACTATCACCACTATACGCAGTAGCAGATACTATCATTTTATCGCCTTTAATGTTAGAGTTATGGTTTGATATTGATAACTTTTGTGATGAATTTACAGAACTAGCCATATAACTTGTATCTGTTCCTTTTATAACTACCTTATTGACAGGCTCTTCTCTTATTATTTCTTTACTTGCTACCCTTGATACCAACTTACCATCATGATATACTTCTTCATATATTATAGTTTTTCTTCCGTCTTTTCCTTCTTGAGTAACTTTTATAACTCCTTTTGGTAAAGAATTATCCTCTTTAACCTTAGTTTTATATGCTATTCTTGAATGCTCACTAACAGTAATTTGTTGCACATATGTAATTTTTATATCCATATAATCTTTCAACTTACTATTAACACTAGGATATATAATATCATCTTCATCATAATATATATTATTTTCACTTAACAGTTCTTTCACTGTCTTGCAATAAGAATCTACAGTTATTTTTTCACCATCAACTTGTAAAACTATTTGTTCTTTTTTAAATACAAAATATGATGTAAGAAGAACACAAAAAGTTACAGTAATTAACAAACTCCTTAAAAT
>NZ_JWHR01000008.1 GCF_000808015.1 Terrisporobacter othiniensis
ATCTTATATTATAATAATAAAAAGTTCTGGAGGTATAAAAGTTGAGATATGTAATTGTTAGTGTAGTAAAAGGAGAAGGTGGGGATTTTAATAATAATCTTCGAAGAGAAGTTTTTAAAAAACTTGGTGCTAAGTCTTCTAAATTACCTGCTCACTTTACTATTAAATCTCCTTTTGAATGCAACAACATAAGTGAAGTAGACAAAGTAATAGAAAATTTCTGCAATAATCATAACAAAGCTAAATATACTTTAGAAAAATATGGTCACTTCGATAATAGAGTAATTTATATGAAAGTTCATATGAGTGAAGAAGGTAAAAAGCTTCATGATAATTTAATAGACGAGTTAGACGAAATAGATTTTATCAATTTTCAACTACACGACGGAAAAAATAAAGTATTTCATGTTACTATATCTTCAAAGAAAATACAAAATATTTATGATGAACTATGGGATTATGTTAATCAAATTCCATTCAAATTTAATTGCTTCTTTGATAATATATGTATTTACAAATGGGAAGATAACACATGGAAATTACACAAAGAATTTAATCTAAAATAAAGCTATACTAGTTTTTCTAGTATAGCTTTATTTTAAAGTGTAATAATATATTATCATCAATTAAAATAACTACAATAAATTACTTTTACTTGATATATATTGGTACGTACGTTTACTATTATCATTATCAATATATGCAAAATAATAATCTCGTAAACCTTTATATTTCGGATCTTCAGTAAAATTGTTTTTAATTTGTTTTTCAATTCCAATTAATAAGTCTTCATATTCTGTATATCGTTCTCCGAATAATTCTTGTTCCATGTCTAAATAGCTTCCATGAGCCTGCTCATACATATCATAATCAAACTGATAAAATAGTACTGGCTTTCCGAGATAATATACATCCCAACATACACTAGAATAATCTGTGATTAACATGTGGCATTTTTTAATAATTTCATTTAGTGGTATGCTTCCAAAAGGAATTAATTCTATATGTTCTCCACTTACATTAAACTGACCTATGTAATCTTTAAATTTTGGATGAATGTAAAAAATTAGTTTTACATTGTATGTCTTTAATAGTACTGCTAAATGGTTACTACTTAATAATTTCATATAATTATGATAATAATCACTCTTTACAAATTCATCTGCAGATTTTTCTTCTAACCAGCTTCTCCAAGTTGGCATTGCAAGAATAATCTTTTCTGTATCAGTTGCTGTATTTTCAAGGACATCCCACCTTGTAAATCCAAGAATAGGTGCATTCTCTTTTTTATATTTAAAATTTTCTACTACAATATTTTGTTCAAATTTAGATGTTGTTGTAAAGTATGTCATTGGACTAGAACCTTTCTTTCCAAAAATTCCATCTACTTTCTTTAATGCAGTTACACCATGTTGCAAGAATAAAATTTTATGTTTTGAAATTAAGTATGAAACAAAATTAGGTTTTGCTCTCCAAATATATAAATGTTTTTTGGAATCAGAAGCAATATACATTTTGGCAACCATTGTATACAATATATGTTTAAAACTCATAAACGGAATAATCTGTTTTTCATATTTTTTAACTTTATCCCAGTCAGGAGAGTTTTTATCTAAAATATAAAATATTTTTTTTCGTTCATTTTTAGGCAATTCTTCCATACAGTATTTAAAGAAATAATATCCATTGTCTTGAGCCATGGAACAGAATTTTTCATATACAAGCCACATTTTTTTTCGTTTCCAATATGGATGCAGTAAAGTAAATACAAAACAAGCTAAAAATTCTTTTATTTTTGTATCCCATCCATCATAAGGAGTTTTTTCACGATAAGTATAAGCTAATTTTCCACTCAAAGTTCTGTAAGGAAATAAAATATTATTACCTGAAATATTCATTTGTTGATTCATTATCATTAATTTTAATCTTTGTCTTCGATTCAGATAATTTGATGCCTTTAATTCTATATTTTTATATGTTGTTTTTACAATTACATCCCAAAATAATTCCTCCATATGTTTGCCTTTTAAGTCCAGTTTTGCATGAATGATAATTTGGTTTCCAGAAGTATTTACTGTATAATCAAATGGATACTCTAATTTTTCTATGCTACTTCTATAACTTAACACTACATCTGTTATAGGATTTGGTAAAAAATTTAATTTCAAATTTATCTTTAATACAGTACCCTCTATTTTAAAAGAAGATACTCTTCCTTTGACATTTTTACTAAATAACCTTTCTGGATTTTCCACCCATATACCAAGAAATTGATTTTGAAATAAATATGGAATTAATTGATTTTCTGTATCATTTTTATTTTTATCATATTCTTTTAAGTCTACAGTGTTAAATTTTAAAGGTTCAAAAAATTTCCAAACAGAATGTTGTTTAATTTTATCCAGATAGGAAGTATAGTCTGAATGTTTAATTAAAACAGGCTGTTTTTCCTTTGTTTCTAATGCTATTAAATATTTTCCATTTTTATTTAAACTTTCTGCATTCATAATTTCATTAAAATCTTCTTTAATAAGCCCCAAATGCAATTCTTCATGATTTAATGGTCTTTTCCATAAGATGTGTTTTGATTGATTAATAATCATAAAAGAAGTGATATTGTCTATATCTTCCACATTTAAAATAAGTTGATTATTATCTATTTTCACTTCTGCTTTCACAAAATCTGTTTCTTTTATATAATATTGATGTCCTGGAATACCTGTATAGCATTCCTCAATCATGATTGGATTCACATTAAGATTTGGAAAAACTCTTTTTAACTCTCTATGCCATAGTACTGTATTCACATTGAATTTTTCCTTTTTACTACAATATTCTTCTATAAAGGTTCTAGGAAGTGTCTTAGTAATAAAAATATACTGTAAATCAAATCGACAATTATCATATAAATAACTACTAAGTTCTGGCCCAAAGAATTTTTTTTCAAAAATAACAATATCATTTTCTTTATCTACAGTATCTAGCACAGTCTGAATTCCTTCTTCTGTTTTTACATTTGGATAAAAACGAATATTCCATCTTTTTTTTGTATTCTCATTGTAGTTTAAAATAGGTAAATCATTTTCTTGATGATCAAAAATCAGATTAACCATATTTTTTGCATTTTTTAAAGAATCGTATGGAAGAAAATCCTTTATATAAGAGAGATTTTTCTTATAATCATACTCTTCAGATAGATATGTTTTCTCTTTTATACAACTAGCAAGTGCTTTTACATCATAAATTTTACAAAAGGGAAGTTCTTTTACATTCATGTACATTCCACGGTCATGCATATATTCTTTATAATCATACATAAATAAAATTATTGGTTTTCCAGTAATGGAGTAATCAAAGAATACACTAGAGTAATCTGTAATCAATACATCCATGCTATTCAAAAAATCATACTTTTCTATATTATCTGGAAATGGATAAATATGTTTATAGCAATCTAATACAATACTATCCTGCAAAATAGGATGAAAATTAACATACATTTTCTGATTGTTTTGAAGTTGACTATCAAGATAGGTTAACATCTTTCTAGTTTCTTCTTCGTAGTTATCCTTTTGTACAGAATGATTACTCTGTCCTCTCCACGTAGGCATATATGCAAATGTGGTATAATTTTTATTATCCAGCTGTTTTTTTACTTCATTTCCACTTCTTTCATCTGAAAAAATAGTATTTCTTGGATAACCATTGTAAACTACTTTTCCTGTATATAGCTTTTCTAGATTATAGTCACGCATCATGACTTCTTTTGTGAATTTATTTGGGAACATAAGATAATCAGCCTGCATAAAGTTATGCTGGATATTATACATAGACTCAATACCAAAACGCATCTGTTTTCCCAATGTTTTCAAAGGTGTTCCATGCCAAGTCTGTAAATAAATCTGCTCTGGTCTTTTAATGAAATAAACTGGAAAAGAACTATTATTAATCAAATATTTTGATGTAGCCAATACTCTAACATATTCATAAGTTGTAATATCAACTAGATTTATTTGAGTTAATCCCATTTTTTTTAACTTATTGCTATGAGTTTCTTTTTGTGTTGTTGCAAAATAAATTTTATAATCATCTGAATCAGATCGTTTTAAAAATTCCCTTAAAATTGCAAAAGAAGAATCTGAAATATCTTTTCCATGAAAGGATTCGAAAAGAATCTGTTTTTCATTTACTTTACTATTCTTGTAGTACCATGCATAAATAAATTTTAATTTAGGTTGTTTTTTTCTTAATTTTTTCAAAATTTTTTTCATTTTTGTCTCCATTTATTTAAATTTATTTCTTAATACTTTTACTGTTGGCTTATCATATTTTAATAAATCATCCACAATAATTGGATTAAATACCCTTTCATAACTAGATTTTTTTGTTTATATAATATAAATTATACTGCTTCTAGTATATAGATACAATTTAGAAAATAAATAAATATATACTGACTGTATTTTATATAAATTTTAATTATTAGTTATTAAACTTTATATATAAGTTGCATCAAAGTTTACTATCACTTAAGTAGCATTATATTTTCAATAATTATGTTAATACTAACAATAAAGTATCTATGCTATTTTATTTTACATTTTATCTAGCTTATGTTATACTGTATAAGTTATTTTTTAGAAAGGAAGAATTAAATAAATGACAACAAAACATAAAATTATAAATATCGCTGTAATTGCCCATGTCGATGCTGGTAAGTCAACTCTAGTTGATGCTTTCCTATCTCAAAGTGGTGTATTTAGAGCAAACGAAGTAGTTAAAGACTGTGTAATGGATAGTAATGACCTTGAAGCAGAGAGAGGTATAACAATATATTCTAAAAACTGTTCTATAAACTATAAAGATTACAAAATAAACATAGTAGATACTCCAGGACATAGTGACTTCTCTTCTGAAGTTGAACGTGTTATCAAAACTGTTGATACTGTTGTATTACTAGTTGATGCATCTGAAGGACCAATGCCTCAAACAAGATTCGTTTTACAAAAATCTTTAGAGTTAGGTTTAAAGCCAATACTATTTATAAACAAAATAGACAAATCTGATCAAAGAGCTGAAGAAGTTGTTGATGAAGTATTCGATTTATTCGTAGACTTAAATGCAACTGATGAGCAATGTGAATTCCCTATAATATACGGTATAGCTAAGCAAGGTATAGCTAAGAGAGAAATGGATGATGATTCTACTGATTTATCTCCATTATTTGAAACTATAGTTGAGCATGCTTCTGCTTACCCTGATTATGATGATAAGCATCTTCAATTACAAATATCTGCACTTGCATATGATAACTTTGTAGGAAGACTTGGAATCGGTAGAGTTTACAAAGGTACTGTAAAAAGTGGAGAACAAGTTTCTGTTTGTAAAGCAGGAGAAGTTGTAACTAGAGGAAAAATATCTAAACTTTCAGTTTATGAAGGATTAAAACAAGTTGAAGTTGACGAAGCTCACTCAGGTGATATCGTAGTTATAGCAGGTATACCTGATATATCTATAGGTGAAACAATCTGTGAAGTTGGACATCACTTACCAATGGAAATGATACATATAGAAGAGCCTACTCTTTCTATGAACTTCTTAGTAAATGATTCTCCATTTGCTGGTAAGAGTGGTAAGTTCGTTACTACAAGACACTTAAAAGATAGATTAGATAAAGAATTAGAAGTTAACGTTGGTCTAAAAGTTGAGCCAATGGAAACTACTGACGGATATAGAGTATCTGGTAGAGGTGAACTTCACTTATCTATACTTCTTGAAAACATGAGACGTGAAGGTTATGAAATAGGTGTTTCTAAACCAGAAGTTTTAATGCACAGAGATGAAAATGGAAAATTACAAGAACCAATTGAAAAAGTTATAATAAACTGTCCTGAAATATATTCTGGAACAGTTATAAACAAAATGAACTTAAGAAAAGGTATGATGGAAGCTATGTCTATAGAAGGAGATTTCGTTAAAATAGAATTCTCTGCTCCAACTCGTGGACTTTTAGGATATAGATCTGAATTCATAAATGATACTCGTGGTGAAGGTAATATGGTTCGTTCATTTGCTAGATACGAAGATCATAAAGGTGAAATCCCATCAAGAGCAAATGGTGTTTTAATATCTCAATGTAATGGTACTACTATGGCTTACGGATTAAATGCTTTAAGTGAAAGAGCTACTATGTTCGTAGATCCAGGTGTAGAAGTATACGAAGGTATGATAATAGGTATGAACTCTAGAAAAGACGATATGATAGTTAACCCAACTAAGAATAAAAAATTAACTAACGTTCGTGCTTCTGGTTCTGATGATGCTATAAAATTAAACGCTGCTAGAACATTTACTCTAGAAGAAGCATTAGAGTTTATAGATGATGATGAGTTAGTTGAAATAACTCCAGATTCAATAAGACTTAGAAAGAAATATTTAAACGAGCACGAAAGATTACAATACAATAAGAGAAGAAAAGCTGCTCAACAATAATATATCAAATAAAAAAATCCAGAGATTAATTATTAATCTCTGGATTTTTTATTATACCCTCTATTTTTATATCTATATACAGAAAATATTTTATTTCAATATCTTACTTACACTCATCAAAAAATTCTTCTTCTGTTTTTGTCATAACATAAGATCCATTTATCCTACCAAAAAATTGTGTTTTATCCTTTCTACAAGCACTTACACAACCTGTATTTACATTTTCTTCCCCTATTATTCTTTTTAATTTATCAATGTCTACATTTGAACAAAAAGGACATACTCTTATCGACTTACTCATTTTTATTCTCCTCATATTTTATATTTTTATATATTATTAATACCCGCCTTGGTTAAATTAAAAACTTGTAAATTTACTTTTACAGTTTTTAATTTACAAATTTCCATATATACACATCTTTCATTATATTTATTTGTTCTAATTCTTCAAATAATTCATGTAAACTTAAAAACTGGCTTATAATTCTATCTTTAGATTTATTATCTATTTTAAATTCATCTAACTGTTCTATCCCTAAAGCAAGCCTCCCCATAGATATCATAAATTCATTATAATTTTCATCATATAATTTATATTTACTACTTAAATCTTCCAATGTTTTAAATTTATTTTTTGCATCTTTTTCATAATTTATTATATCTTCATTTGAAATAATCTTCATCTTATCCATATAGCTATCTATTTTTTTCATTAAATAGTTTTTATAGTAAGAAATAATTTCTTTTATTGATTCTTCCATTTTATAATTTACTCCTATCTGTCATTATACTAAATACTTTATTATTTTTAATAATACCCAAAAAACATATGATTATCTAATAACTATCTATTTTAAAATTAAAATTTTAAACGATAGAAAATAGATTATAAATTCCCAAAAACTAAAAAAAGATTGATTATTGACTACAAAATATAAAAAATAGAATGAACAGATCTTTAAACAATCAAGTGATATTAGATAATGAAAAATTGGTAAATACCTTTGATAAAATAAATAATTATATGAAAAACTATATAATAAGAGACAAAGTTATACAG
>NZ_JWHR01000009.1 GCF_000808015.1 Terrisporobacter othiniensis
ATAAATGGACTGTACGAAATTATTTTACATATAAACATTCCCTAATTATAAATAATTTAATTTAATTATACTATAATAACTTATTTTTTTAACAATTATACCCAATTTATTTATTCTAAAAAACTTCTTTTTTGTTTTTATTCTTTAATTGTGCATATAATGTCATAAAAATTTAATACTACTAATATATGGACATTTTATTACTTAAAAGGAGTGAAAATAATGGATAATAATTCTTCTTATAATTACAATGAATTTTTACAAAAGCCCGTTGAAGTTAATACTTATTTGAGTTCTGTGCCTATAGTTGGTGAGGTTATCGATTCTGACGAAAATTCTATTACCATAGCCCCAACATTTTCAAATTCAGGATCAGATTATCACAAAAGTAATTTTGACAAAGAAAATACTTATTATTTACCAAACAACTCAATAATTTCACTTAAAGAAATTTAAAGCTTCTTAACATAAATAAATCGTCAAACATTATTTACTTGTAATATGTTTGACGATTTTTATTTAGCATTTTGTGTACTTGTCTATTTCTATTATTTACTTAAACTCTTCCAATCTCATTCGATATGAATTAATTGCTACTTCGCCTAATTTATCAAGTAGTTTACCATTAACATAAAATCCAACAGCTGCTCCTATACCTGGCATTAGTTGCAATAGTTTAGCCAAATCTAAATAATCTCTATATTCTTGTTGAAATGATTGCCAATTAAAATCATTAATATCATTTGGTAAACCACATGAATAAGCTTCCCAATTCTCCATTTTATCAAATATATTTTTACCATAACTTTGAGAAGAAAAGGCTAATTGAATTATATGAAGTATATATAGTCTTTCTTTATAATCTCTAACATCAAATCCATAGATTGCTGCAATATCATATAAAAGTTTCACCTTTATACTGAGAAGTAATGGGAAATCGGTCATACCTAAAATAATACCTCCTGCCCCTGTTGCAAATCCTTCTGCCATAGCAGTTTTTTTATAAAAGTTTATTTTACTATTCACAATTTTTTCTCTTTCTTCTATAGAAATATTTTCAAAAGGTTCTTTAGTAATATATTTATATCCAAACAATACTGATTTCACCATGGTCTTAACTGCATTAGTTAGTATTTCATGATATTTCTTAGGCAACATACTATTAAACTTCTTTTGTGTCATTGATGTAACTTTATTTATTAAAGATACTTTCTTTTTCATTTCTCTTTTCCATAGTTTATGTTGAACCTTTGCATCAATCATATAATTGTCCATATAAACCTCCTTTGTTAAAATTTATAATTCCATTATTACAATTATTTATCTTATCGCAACATTTAAAATATATATTTATTTCCCAAGAAATAGATATATATTTTTATATCATTAATTTTTTTCAAAAAATAAAACCATAGTAATAATATAC
>NZ_JWHR01000010.1 GCF_000808015.1 Terrisporobacter othiniensis
AATCAATACTTTTTTTACGAATAAAAAAGGACAAGATTTTACGACAGGCTTAGATTATGTTATTTTCGCAAAAATTAAGAAAATTTAAATTTATATTAAATGAATTTATTCTTAATATTAGTATATTTCATTAAGAGAAATCATATTAAATAAAAAAACAGTTAGGCATACTAAACTTTTAAATAATTAATATAAACATCTGTAAATATAAAAATAATAAAAACAAGCTATTTGAAGGACTTTAGAGTTTAATAAAAAAATTAAAAAAAACGAAAAAACTATTGAAATGTGCTTCATAATTTTATATAATAGCTATTGTTGTTTAGAAAATATAAACTTAATGTTTACATATAATAACATGGGAAATAAAAAAATGAGTTGAATATATTAAACTTAAAATTTACTAATAATAAAAACCAAAATTGACATAAACTTAAAAATTAAACGATAAAAAAGAGGAGGTGTTACTATGGATATAGGTGGAAAAATTAAACGTATGAGAATAGAAAAGCAGCTGACCCAGGAAGAACTGGCTAATAGATGTGAATTATCAAAGGGCTTTATATCTCAACTTGAAAATAATTTAACGTCACCCTCTATTGCAACATTAATAGATATATTAGATATTTTAGGAACGAATTTAAGGGAATTTTTTAATGAAATAAGTGATGAAAAAATTACCTTTACAAAAGATGATATGTTTGAAACAGAAGATGAAGATTTAAAATATACATTAAAATGGTTAGTTCCAAACTCACAGAAAAATGAGATGGAGCCCATTATAATAACTTTACAACCAGGTGGACAATATAAAGAAGATAAGCCTCATGAAGGTGAAGAATTTGGATATGTTTTAGCAGGCTCAATTTTCCTTCATTTAGGAGATAAAAAAAATAAAGTAAGAAAAGGTGAAAGTTTCTACTTTAAACCTAGAGCTAATCATTATATTTCCAATCCAGGTAAAAAAGAGGCAAGAGTGGTTTGGGTAAGTTCCCCACCAATGTTTTAATAGGCTGAGTGAAGCGAATTTTAAGCAACGTAGTTAATCGAAGCGGTAGCGAGATAAACTCGTTGGCGTTATGAGTGAAGCGAATTTTAAAGAATAAAAGAGGTGTTTACATTTGAAACAAGAGAACATAATTGAATTAAAAAATATAACTAAACAATATGAAGATAATGTAGTCTTAAAAGACTTAAATTTAGATATAAAAAAGAATGAGTTCTTAACATTGCTTGGACCAAGTGGGTGTGGAAAGACAACGACTTTAAAAATAATAGCTGGTTTTGAATTTGCTGATGATGGAAAAGTTTTATTCCAAGGGAAAGATGTAAATGAAATACCACCATATGAAAGACCAGTAAATACAGTTTTCCAAAAATACGCTTTATTCCCTCATATGAATGTATATGAAAATATAGCATTTGGATTAAAAATTAAAAAAATAGATAAAAAAACTATAGATGAAAAAGTTAAAAAAATGCTTAAACTTGTTGCACTTCCAGGATTCGAAAATAGAAGCATAGATTCGCTAAGTGGTGGTCAACAACAAAGAATTGCCATAGCAAGAGCCTTAGTAAATGAGCCAAAAGTTCTTTTATTAGATGAACCTTTAGGAGCATTAGATTTAAAATTAAGACAAGAAATGCAAAGGGAACTTAAAAATATACAACAACAATTAGGGATAACATTTATATTTGTTACTCATGACCAAGAGGAAGCATTATCAATGTCAGATACTATAGTTGTTATGAATAAAGGTAAAATACAACAAATGGGAACTCCAGAAGATATATATAATGAGCCAGAAAATGCTTTTGTTGCTAGATTTATAGGTGAAAGTAACATAATGGACGGTATAATGCATGAAGACTTCTTAGTTGAATTCTGTGGAAGAAACTTTGACTGTGTGGATAAAGGATTTGAAAAAGATGAAGCTATAGAAATAGTAATAAGACCAGAAGATATAAAAATGGTGAAACCAGAAGAAGGAATGTTAAAAGGTGAAGTTACTTCTTGTGTGTTCAAAGGTGTTCACTATGAAATGACAGTTGAATCATGTGGGTTAACATGGTTACTTCATAATACTAAGTCAGCAGAAGTTGGAAGTGAATTAGGTATGGATATATATCCAGAAGATATACATATCATGAAGAAAATAGGGGATGATGATTCAAATGAGTAAGAGAAATGATAAGTTAGGCTTAAAGATAACATCTCCATATATTTTATGGAGTACATTATTCATAGTAATTCCTTTATTTCTAATTGTATTCTTTGGTTTTACAAAAATGGAAGGTGGAGCTTATGTTTTCAGTTTAGAAAACTTTAAGGAATTAATGAATCCACTATATTTTAAAGTATTTTGGAGATCAATAAGACTGGCTGTAATATCAACAATACTATGTTTGTTGGTTGGATATCCCACAGCCTATATAATATCTAAATCAAAAGCATCTAGACAAAATATCTTATTAATGCTTGCTATAATACCAATGTGGATGAATTTTTTACTTAGAACTTATGCATGGTCAGCAATTCTTGGTAGAGAAGGAATACTAAATACAGTTTTAAATGCAATAGGATTAAATTCAGTTAATGTTTTATATACAGATGCAGCAGTACTTTTAGGTATGGTCTATAATTTCTTACCATTTATGATATTACCTATATATACAGTATTATCAAAAATGGATCAAGATTTAATAAATGCAGCCAAAGATCTAGGTGCTAATGGAAGACAAGTGTTTTCTAAAATTATATTTCCACTTAGTATGCCAGGAGTAGTTTCGGGAATAACAATGGTATTTATGCCAGCAGTGTCTACCTTCGTAATTTCTAAATTACTAGGTGGTGGTCAATTTATGTTAATAGGTAACTTAATAGAACAACAATTTATGTCAGTTGGAGATTGGCATTTTGGCTCAGCTATATCTTTATTCATGATGATAGTAATCTTAATTACTATGGCAATAATGAATAGATTTAGTGACGATTCAGAGAAGGAAGGCGGTGGATTACTATTATAAAGAAATTCACATCAAATATATATTTAACTCTAGTGTATATATTTTTATATCTACCAATAATAACGCTAGGAGTATTTTCATTTAATGAATCAAAATCCATGGCTAAATGGAGTGGATTTTCATTAAAATGGTATGAAAAATTATTGGATAATTCTAGAATAATGGATGCTCTATATTATACTTTATTAGTAGCAGTAGTAGCATCAATAATAGCCACGATAGTTGGAACAATTACAGCAATTGGTATACATAAGATGAGACAAGGTAAGGTAAGAGGATTATTATTAAATATAAACTATTTGCCAGTATTAAATCCAGATATAGTAACAGGGGTGGCATTAATGTCATTATTTGTATTTATTAATATGGAATTTGGATTTACTACAATGCTATTATCTCATATAGTTTTCAATATACCTTATGTAATACTTTCTGTTTTACCAAAATTAAAACAATTACCAGCAAATATTGAAGAAGCAGCCTTAGATTTAGGAGCAACACCTTGGTATGCGCTTAGAAAAGTAGTATTACCACAAATAAAACCAGGTATAATATCAGGGATGATTATAGCATTCACAATGTCGATTGATGATTTTGTTATAAGTTTCTTTACAACAGGAAACGGTGTAACAAACTTAGCAATAGAAGTATACTCAATGACAAGAAGAGGTATATCGCCAGAAATAAATGCATTATCTACAATAATGTTTATAAGTGTTCTTATATTATTAGTTTTATCTAATATAACACAAAATAAAAAGGCGACAAGTAATTAGTATAAGAATAAGGGAGGATAAAATATGAAATTTAAAAAAATATCTGCATTAGTATTAACTTTTGTAATGACTGCATCTATATTAGTAGGATGTGGAGGGTCTAAATCAAATGAAGTTTTAAATATATATAATGTTGGAGATTATATAGATGAAGATCTTATAACAAAATTTGAAGATGAAACAGGAATAAAAGTAGTATATGAGACTTATGATACTAATGAAGCTATGTACCAAAAACTTAAAAGTGGAAGTAGTAATTATGATTTAATATTCCCATCAGATTATATGGTAGAAAAATTAAAAGAAGAAGATATGTTAAATGAAATAAATTATTCAAATATACCAAATTATGAAAAAAATATGATGGATAATTTTAAAACTACTGAGTATGATAAAAACAACAAATATAGTATTCCTTACTTATGGGGAACATTTGGTATAGTGTATAACAAGACTAAAGTAGATGAAAAAGATTTACAAAACTGGGATATACTTTGGAATAAAAAATATGAAGGTCAAATTCAAATGTTAGACTCTGTTAGAGATACTATGGGTATTGCTTTAATGAAGCTAGGGTACTCAATAAATACTAAAGATAAAAAAGAAATAGAAGAAGCTAAAAACTTATTAATAGAACAATTACCATTAATCCAAGCTTATGTAAATGATGATGGAAAAGATAGATTAATGGCAGGAGATGCTGCTATGGGAATATATTATTCGGGTGATGCATCTGTAATGATGGAAGAAAACCCAGATTTAGGGTATTATATACCTGAAACAGGAACAAACCAATGGATAGATGCTATGTGTATACCAAAAACTGCAGAAAATCAAAAAGAAGCTGAACAATTTATAAACTTCATGTTAGATGGAAAAAATGCAGCACAAAATGTTGAGTATATCCAATACTCTACACCAAATAAAGCAGCATTTGAGTTATTAAGTGATAAGCTTAAAAATGACCCTAATGCATATCCAAGTGATAAGGTTTTAGAAAAATGTGAAACATTCTTAAACTTACCATCAGATGTATTAAAATTATATGATGATGCTTGGACACAAATAAAATCTCAATAGTATGTGTGGAAATAGATGAAAATATAAATTATATTTTCATCTATTTTTTATATTGAAGAAGTATATGTTATAATAAAAAATATTCATCATGAGAGGGGGAGTCATATGTTAATAGAATTAAATAAAGAAATAATGCAAAGTCTTACAAAGACAGAGAGTGAAATTATAAAATTTATAAATGATAATGAAGAAAGAATGTCTCAGCTATCTATTGTAGATATAGCTTTTGATACTTATTCATCACCTGCTACTGTTTCTAGAGCTATTAGAAAATGTGGAGTAAATGGTTTCAATGAACTTAGATATAGACTTACATCTAAAAATAATGATGATGAAATTCAAAATATGGGTGAAATTATCAACAAATCTTTCGTAGAAGCTAGACAAGTTGTAGATAGAATATCTGTTAAGAATGTATTAAATATTATAAATTGTTTAGCAAAGGCCAAGAGAATATATGTATTGGCGAGAGGTCTTACTGAATATGTGGGGGAAGAATTTACTTTAAAACTTCAGTTATTAGGATGCAATGCTATTTTCATAGATGATCCTAATATTATGCAAATAAAAACTAAAAATTTAAGTTCTGATGAGGTAGTTTTCATATTTTCATTGAATGGAGAGACTTATGAGCTTATAGAATCTGCAAAGAATACAAATTTATGTGGTGCTAAGGTTATAACGTGCTGTTGCAGTGAAACATCATCACTTTTGGAACATTCACACTACAATTTAATAGGATTTAAGCACAATCACGTTTCTATTAAAAAGTTCGAAGTATCCTCTAGAGTTTCTCTATTTATGATGTCTAGAATTATAATTGATTATATGGCTGCAAATTTAGAATTGGAAAAATAGTATAAAGGGAGTGGAAATTATTTTCATATTATGAAAAGATTTTCATTCTATTTTTTTTTATAATTGATTTATAAGATAAAGGGAGGAAAGATAAATGATTTATACTTTAACTACAAATCCTGCCATAGACATGAATATGTGTACTAATTCAATAGAAAGAAAAATTGTAAATAGAACCCATGATGTGGTGTATTCACCAAATGGAAAGGGGTTAAATGTAAGTTTTGTACTTAAACATTTTGGAGTAGATTCGAAAGTACTTGGATTCTTTGGTGGTTTCTCAGGAAAATATATTGTTGATGAAACAAGAAAGAAAGGGATAGAAATTTTCCCAGTGGAAGTAGAAGATACAACAAGAATAAATATTTTTCTTAATGATGGTGAAGGAGAATTTAAGTTTGTTAACTCAGGTTCTTTTGTTGAAAAGCAAAAGCAAGAACAAATGTTACGAATGATAGAAAATTTTGAGGATCTTGAGTATTTATCCATAAGTGGAAGTCTTCCACCAGGAATAGACACATCTTATTATGAAGAGATACTAAGGATTTGTGAGAAAAAGAATATAAAGGTAATACTAGACATTAGCTCACCAAAACTAAAATGTCTATTAAAATATAAACCATTTTTAATTAAACCAAATGATGAAGAAATAGCAGATATTTTTGGGATTATTGTTAGAGATGAAGAAGATATAAAAGATGTTCTAAAATATTTACATGAACAAGGAGCAGAGAATATTTTCTTAACTCTAGGTGAAAAAGGGTCTTATTTTTATAATGGAAAAAATATCTACTATGCAAGTGCTCATAAGGTAAAACTTTTAAGTTCAGCATGTGCAGGTGACTCAGCATTAGCAGGATTTTTAAGTATATGGCTTGAGGATGTTAACAATGAGGCAAACATTGAACATGCACTAAAAAGAGCATCGGCAACAGGAGCCAATGTGGCTGAAAGTAACGCCATAGGGGATTTAAAAAAGGTTGAAGAATACATGAATGAAATTAAAATCAGGAGGGTGGAATAATCTATGAGTAAAAAGATATTAGCAGTTACAGGTTGTCCAACAGGAATTGCACATACTTTTATGGCTGAAAAAGCCTTAAAAGTTGCAGCTAAAGAATTGGGTTGTGAAATAAAAGTAGAAACAAATGGAGCAATAGGTGTGGAAAATGCTCTGACAGCAAGAGAAATAGAACAAGCAGATGCCATAATAGTAGCTTGTGACAAAAACGTTGATATGGATAGATTCAACGGAAAGCCAGTTATTGAAGTTTCTGTAAGTGATGGAATAAACAAAGCTGAAGAATTAATACAAAGATGTTTAGATAATAAAGCACCTATAAGAAAAGGTAATGCTAGAAGAAGTAATGAAACTGAGGAAAAGGTTTCTATTGGGCGTCAAATATACAAACATTTAATGAATGGTGTATCTCACATGCTTCCTTTGGTTGTAGCAGGTGGTGTACTTACGGCAATATCATTCTTATGGGGGATATTCTCATTTGATCCAACTCATGAATCATATAATGTAATAGCAGCAACAATAAAATCTATTGGTGGATTCTCCATGGGTCTTATGGTTCCAGTTCTTACAGCTTTCATAGCTCAATCAATAGCAGGAAGACCAGGGATGCTGGCAGGTTTTGTGGCAGGTATGATGGCAAATGATAATGGTTCAGGATTTATCGGTGGTATAATCGGTGGTTTCTTCGCAGGTTATTTCACATTATTAATAGTTAATAGTTTAAGAAAACTTCCAAGACAACTAGAAGGTTTAAAATCAATATTTATAGTTCCTATAATAACAGTATTTGCATCAGGACTTTTAATGGTCGCTTTAGGTGGACCTTGTTCAGCGCTTAATGAAAGTATGATGAACTTCTTAGCAGGAATGCAAGAATCAAGCCCAATAGTACTTGGATTAGTAATAGGATGTATGTCAGCATTTGATATGGGTGGACCAGTAAACAAAGCAGCTTATGTTACAGGGACTATGTTATTAGCTCAAGGTAACTACTTATTTATGGCAGGTGTTTCAGCAGCTTGTATAACTCCACCACTTGTAATAGCTCTTGCAGCAACATTTAAAAAAGATAGATTTACAGAAGATGATCGTACAGCAGGTTTATTAAACTATGTACTTGGATTTACTCATATAACAGAAGGTGCAATACCATTTGCAGCTAAAAATCCATTAAAAGTTATACCAGTATTAATGATAGGTTCATCAGTATCAGCAATATTAACTTACATGATGAAAATAGAAGTTCCAGCTCCTCATGGTGGGTTCTTAATCTTAGGATTAGTAAATAAACCAATGATGTGGGTAGCTTGTATATTAGCAGGTTCTGCAGTAGGTGCGCTACTTTATGTATTAGTAACACCAAAAGTAGAAGTTAAAGAAGAAAATAAAATAAAAGAAGTAGTTTCTGCTCAAGGATTAGATACAGTAGTAGCATCTTTATATAGTGAAAACACTGTAGCTTTAGAATTAAAAGGTAGTACAAAAGAAGAAGTTTTAAAAGAAATGACTGACTTATTATACAAAGATGGTGTTTTAACTAATAAAGAAGAATTTTTAGCAGAAATAAATAAAAGAGAAGAAAGTGGATCAACTGGATTTGGAAATGGTGTGGCAATACCTCATGCTAAAACTAAGTCAGTAGTAAAACCAAGGGTTGCTGTAGGTATATCTAAAAAAGGTTTTGAATTTGATTCAGCAGATGGAAAACCAGTTCACTTAATATTTATGATAGCAGCAGGAGAAGGAGATAACGACTTACATTTAAGAACTTTATCTTCACTAGCTCAAAACTTAATGGAAAAAGAATATGTTGACCAAATATTAGCAAGTAAAAATGAAAAAGAAATAGTTGGTTTATTGGGATAAAGGAGAGAAAAAATGGCTTTAGTTACGACAAAAGAAATGTTATTAGATGCTCAAAAAAATGGATATGCAGTAGGAGCATTTAATGTGGAAAATATGGAAATGGTAATGGCAGTTGTAAGTGCAGCGCAGGAGTTAAAGTCTCCAGTAATAATGCAAACAACACCTTCAACAGTAAAATATGCAGATTTTGACTACTTTTATGCAAATGTAAAAGTAGCAGCTGAGAAAGCTACTGTTCCAGTGGCAATACACTTAGACCATGGAAATAGCTTTGAATTAGCAATGAAGGCTTACAGAACTGGTTATACATCAATAATGATAGATGGTTCTCATGGAAGTTTTGAAGACAATATAGCTTTGACAAAATCTGTAGTAGAAGTTTGTAAAAGTGGAAATGTTCCAGTAGAAGCAGAGCTTGGAAAAGTTGGTGGAAAAGAAGATGATTTAGATGGAGGAGAAGGTGGATACACTGATCCTTTAGAGGCTAAAGAGTTTGTTGAAAAAACTAATGTTGATTCATTAGCAGTTTCAATAGGTACTGCTCATGGAGTTTACAAAGGAGAACCTAAGCTAGATTTAGATAGATTATCACAAATAAAAGAAGTTGTAGATATTCCGCTAGTGCTTCATGGAACATCTGGTGTGCCTGATGAAGTAGTTACAGAATGTGTAAATAGAGGAATATGTAAAGTAAACTATGCAACAGATTTAAGAATAGCTTTTACAAAAGGAGTTAAAAAAGTATTAGATGCAAACCCTGATACAATAGATCCTAAAAAATACAACTCTCAAGGTAGAGAAGAAGTAAAAGAATATGTTAAATCAAAAATAATAGTTGTAAAAAGTGCAGGACAAGCTAATTAATAATACCTAAATCCATATAGAAGCTGGTATAAATGAGAGGAATAATACCTTATTTATACCAGTTTTTTAATTGTAAGGAACTTATATATAAATATAATATTCCAACTATTTTGGATGTAATTGTAAAAAAAATTTTTTAAGTATATAATGTGGGAAAGTAGCATAATTTAAGCATAAGTGTAAAAAGGAGTGGATTATATGACAAATACTAAGCCAACTATGTTACATAGTAATAGAGGGTCTGTTTTTTCTGTATTTAGTGAAGAAGAATTAAAAAATATGACTGACAGCAGTGAAAGAAAAGTGGCTATATGTGGGAGAGTAAACAACAGTGGAATAGTTGATGTTCCTAAAGGTGCTACACTTGCAGATATTATTGAGTTAGCTGGGGGTATACTAGACAAAAAAGCTTTCAAAGGAGCTCACGTTGGAGTTCCACCTTATGGAAGATTTTTATCTAAAGAAGACCTAGATAAAGAGTTAGACTTTGAATTATTTGATAACTATATTAGAGCAATAAATGTATTATCAGAAGAAGATTGTATAGTTCAATATTCTAAGTTCTATATAGACTCAGTAATAGGACTGATGCAGAATGGAAAGTCTTTAGAAAATTATGCTAAAGTAAAAGAACCAATAAAGAGAATTTGGAAAATACTGGATAGAATAAGTAAGGGCAAATCAAATATGAGGGATGTTTACTTACTTAGAACTTTAGCAGAACAAATAAAAGAAGATTTAAATCAAGAACATAGTATCATGGAAGAAATTCTGATAAACTTTTATGATGAAATTAGTGAACATATAGAAGAGAACAAATGTTATACGATGCAATGTAATAACTTGATTAAACTTACTATAACAACAAAATGTATAGGATGTGGAGCTTGTGCTAGAGTTTGTCCAGTAAGTTGTATATCTGGAGAACGTAAAAAACGACATTATATTGATTATACTAGATGTACTCATTGTGGTAGATGTATATCTGCTTGTCCAGTGGACGCTATAACAGCAGGAGATAATACTTTGAAATTTATAAGAGATTTGTCTACTCCAAATAAACTGGTAATAACACAAATGGCACCTGCTGTTAGAGTTACAATAGGAGAAGCTTTCGGATTTGGTCCTGGAGACAATGTGGAGAAAAAACTTGCAGCAGGGCTTAGAAAATTAGGTGTAGACTATGTATTTGATACAACTTGGGCTGCTGACTTAACAATAATGGAAGAAGCAGCTGAGTTACAAGATAGATTAGAGCGATATTTTGCAGGTGATAAAAGTGTAAAATTACCAATGCTAACATCATGTTGTCCAGCGTGGGTTAAATTTATAGAACAAAATTATGGAGATATGCTAGATGTACCATCCACTGCCAAATCACCTATGCAAATGTTCGCAACAGTAGCAAAAGATATTTGGGCAAAAGAAAAAGGATACAAAAGAGATGAAGTAACCTCTGTGGCTATAATGCCTTGCATTGCAAAAAAATATGAAGCCTCAAGACCAGAGTTTTCGAGAGGTCTTAACTATGATGTAGACTACGTTATAACTACTAGAGAATTAATAAAAATCTTCCAAGATTCAGGAATTGATTTAAAAGAACTTGAGGATGAAGAAATAGATCAAATACTTGGAGAATATACAGGTGGAGGAATTATATTTGGTAGAACTGGTGGTGTTATTGAATCAGCTCTTAGAACTGCCTTAGAAAACATGACAGGTAATAGACTTGATAAGATAGAGTTCGAATCTCTTAGAGGATGGGATGGCTTTAGATCTTGTGAAGTAAATGTTGGAGATTTGAAACTAAAAATAGGTGTTACTCATGGATTAGAAGAAGCAGGAAAAATGCTTGATAAGATAAGAAGTGGAGAAGAATTTTATCATGCTATAGAAATTATGGCTTGTCCAGGTGGATGTATAGGTGGCGGTGGTCAACCTAAGGTTAGAAAAAATAAGGATGAAGTTATAAAAAATAGAGGGGAAGGACTGAATAGTATAGATAGAAGTAAAGAGTTAAGGGTTTCAAAAGAAAATCCAGCAGTACAGGCTATTTATGATAAATATTTAGACCACCCACTAAGTCATAAGGCTCATGAATTACTTCATACTAGATATTTTGTAAGACCTAAGTCAGATTTTAATATTAATAAGAATAATGAAATGTAAAATTTTTATATGATTTGATTATTAAAAATAAATAAATAATAAAAAGTAGTACATCTATAAATTTTAAATAGATGTACTTTTTTATTGGAAATACAATTAACTTTAGATGTAGTAATGTAGAAGTAGTACTACCATAGTAGTGCTAAAAAAGTATACTGAATAGACATGAGAATACAATTACAATTAAATTGTAACAAAATAGTTACAAAATAAATTGTTAGAAGGGGAGAAGAGATGAAGAGTGTATTGAAAAGGTTTATATCAGTATTTACAGCATTAATACTTACTACTTCAGCATTTTTTGTAAAAGTTCCAAATGTTTATGCAGATGAAAAGAAACCTATAGGACATGTTACGGTTAGTATGGAAAAATTCACTTTAGGACTTGGTTATATTATTGAGCCGGTCTTAGTACCTATATATGAAGGTGATACAGGTTCTAAGGTAATAACAAAATTGCTTGATGAAAAATTAGGCAAAGGTAGTTATGAAAATACAGGTAGCGTAGATGATGACTCGGGTATAATAGGACAATCATTCTATTTAGCAAGTGTAAAAGATAATGATCATAGAGAGGCTAAAATACCAGAATATATTCTTAAGGAATGTGATGAACCATATGGAAGAGATAGAGATGACTGGCTAGGTGAGTTTGATTATACTTTTATGTCAGGATGGATGTATGCAGTAAATAATTGGTTTCCTAATTATGGTGCAGGTCAATATGAGCTAAAAGACGGAGACGTAATGAGATGGCAATATACAGTGTGGGGATATGGCAGTGATTTAGGTTCAACATTTATGGGTGGTGGAGATGCACTAGTAAATCCACCAGTGAAGGATGATTTAACTACAGCTATAGCAACAGTGAATAGCAATGCTGATAAAGAAAAATTACTTCAAAATAAAGAGGTAAAAGAAGCTTATGATGAAGCTATGAAAGTAGCTCAAGATATGGAAACTACAGAAGCAAAAGTAAAATCTGTAACTAAAAATTTACAAGCGAGCATAAAAAATTATGAAAAAGGTAAAATAAAGCAAACTGTTTCTAAAGCAATAAAAGAAACTGGATCTTATATGTTAAAAACTGTACCAGAAGCAGGATTTGGAACGTTTTCTGGTGAATGGACAGTACTAGGTTTAGCAAGAGGTGGAATAGAAGTACCAGAAAAATATTACAAAACATACGAAGATAATGTCGTTGAGTATGTAAAAAGTAAAAATGGAAAACTTCATGCAGCTAAATACACAGAATACTCTAGGCTTATTTTAGGGTTCTCTTCAATAGGTTTAGATGCTACTGATGTTGGTGGATATAGTATGGTAGCACCACTTGCAGACCTCAATGGAGTTAAAAGGCAAGGTATAAATGGACCAATATTTGCACTTATAGCATTAGATACTAGGGGATATGATATACCAAAAGCGGCAGAAGGAAAAACTCAAACTACTAGAGAAATGTTAATAGATTATATATTAAATCTAGAAATTACTCAAACCTCAGGAGAACTAGGTGGCTGGGCGTTAACAGGTAAAGTGCCAGATCCGGATATAACTGCTATGGCTATTCAATCTTTAGCTCCTTATTACAATACTAATGAAAAAGTAAAAGCTGCAGTAGATAGAGGATTAACTCAACTTTCAAGATTACAATTAGATAACGGAGCTTATAATAGCTGGGGAACAATGAATAGTGAATCTACAGCACAAGTTATAGTAGCACTTACTGCTTTAGGAATAGATCCATTAGAAGATGAAAGATTTATAAAAGTAAATAGTGAGACAGGAAAAGAAAGTAATTTATTAACAGGATTAATGCAATTCTATAGTGAAGGCGGTGGTTTTAAACACGTACTAAATATGGATACAGATGCTATGGCTACAGATCAAGGAATGTATGCTTTAGTTGCTTATCAAAGATTCTTAGATGGTAAATCTTCACTTTATGATATGCAAGATCAAATTAACTATACATTAGATGATGTAGAGTTATATGATGATGAAACTAAACAATTAGAAGTTAAAGGTGCACCAGGTTGTGAATTAGGTAAAGTAACTTGGTCAGTAGAAGATAAAGCAGTAGCTACTATATCAGAAGATGGAATGTTAACAGCTAAAAAAGTAGGAACTACAAAGGTGAACGCCAAAATAGGAAGTAAAACAGTAACAGCAACACTAACTGTAAAGAAAAATCCTGCTAAAATAGTAATGGAAAAAATAGATGCTTTAGGCGAAATTACTTTAGCAAAAGAAGAACAAGTAAAAGAAGCTAGAAAAGCTTATGAAGACTTAGGTGATGAATTTAAACAAAAAGTTACTAACCTAAATATATTAATAGATGCTGAAAAAACAATAGCAGCAATTAAAGAAGAAAATCAAAAAGTTGTAGATGAATTTGTTTCAAAGGTTAATGAAATTGATTTATCTGGTGGTTTTTCACAAGAAGCTAGAGGATATGTTCTAGGATTAAAAGAATCATATGACAACTTTGATTCTTACCAAAAAGCATTAGTGCCACAAGCTACATTAGACAAATTAACTAATAGTTTAAGCGAAATTGATAAGTTAGAAGTTGAAAATTTATTAGCTATATTAGATAGCATCCCAAGTCCTGCAACTGAAGATGATTTAGATAAAGTAACAGCATTTTTAGCAGCTTATGATGCTATGAGTGATTCTCAAAAATCTAAAGAAGAAGTTAAAAGTGCTAAAGCTGAGATAGATAAAATATTATTAGAAATAGATGAAGAAAAAGCTTATGAACAAATGGCAAAAGAACTTGCACAAGACGTGAAAAAACTAGAAACACCAATAGATAGAGAAAAATTAGAAACTGCTAAATCTTTAGTTAAAAGACATAAAGAGTTAAATGATAGAGCTAAATTCTATTTTAGTGAAGATAAAGAAGCAGTAGCGAATTTAAATAAAATCAAAGCAAACATAGAACAAATAGCTACAGCAGATGAATTTGATAATTCTATAAGAGATTATGTAATAGAAAATATCAATAACAAAGAAAAACTAGAAGCTGCTAAAGCTAAATTAGATAAATATAACAAATTAAGTGATGAAGTGAAATTATATGTAACAGAAAAAGAAAAAGTTGAATCATTAAAAAATGCCATATCTAAAGCAGAAGAAAATTTAGCAAAAGCTAAGGAAGTTGATGATTTAATAAATGCATTACCAGAAAAAATAACTGAATCTGACGATGAATCTGTATTATCAGTAAAAGAAAAATACGATGCATTAACAGATGAGCAAAAAGGTTTTGTAGAAAATATTGAAAAATTAAACAATGCATTAAGTCAAATTCTAGAAAAATTTGAAAAAGAATTAGAAGTAAATGATATAAAAACCATAGACGAAGTAGTAACAGGTAAAGGAGAAGCAGGAGCTGAGATAGAAGTTTATGTTGATGGAGTATTAATAGGAAATGGATCAGTAAATGAAGATGGAACTTTTGAAGTTGAAATACCAGGGTTAGAAGAAGGAGAAATAGTATTAGTTAAAATGACTAAAGAGGGATACAATACTTTAGAAGTAACTAAAACAGTTATAAAAGGTGATGAATCAACAAATCCTGGGGATGAAGACCAAGATACAGACAATGATCAAGATACAGATGAAGACCAAGACATAGACGATGATCAGAACCAAGATGGAGACATAAATGATAATGATGAGCAAAGTAATAATCAAGGCGGAAATAATAACCAAAATTCTTCGGGAAATGGAAGTAGTGTACAAACAGGAGATCCTTCATCAATTGGATATTTAGCAATGGGCTTAATAGCATTAGGTGGATTATGTTTTGTTAGAAAAAATAGAAAATAAGATAGTTATAAACTAATATATGTAAAGTAATAAGCTGAAATATAAACTTGTATTTCAGCTTATTTTATATTACAAGCTACTTTAAATGAAAATGGCTAAACCACGCATCGGATCAAGAAAAGTGAATTTTTTATAATCAGAATTACAACTATAGAAAATATCAAATAAGTTATATGCATATTAAACAAAGAAATAAAAATATAAAAAATGAAAAAAACTGTTGACCAATATCTATAATGATGATATAGTTATACATGTCCTCAAGAAAGAGGCAAACACCTAGCAAACTAAAAGTTAAGAAAGGTGTTGACAGAAAAAAATAGCTTTGATAGAATAAAGAAGCTGAAACAAACAAAGAACTTTGAAAATTAAACAGTAGGTTAACAATAAATTAATTCTTTAAGAATTAAACTGAAACAACAAACAAACCAAGCCAGATATTCAGATAATGATTAGTCTGAGCAATGGACAACTTTTGAGCAACGGATATTTCTGAAGCAATAGTGAAGAAAGATCGTTGGCGAAATGAGCGAAAGCGAATTTTTATATGAGAGTTTGATCCTGGCTCAGGATGAACGCTGGCGGCGTGCCTAACACATGCAAGTCGAGCGATTCACTTCGGTGAAGAGCGGCGGACGGGTGAGTAACGCGTGGGTAACCTGCCTCATACACATGGATAACATACCGAAAGGTATGCTAATACAGGATAACATAAGAGATTCGCATGTTTCTCTTATCAAAGCTCCGGCG
>NZ_JWHR01000011.1 GCF_000808015.1 Terrisporobacter othiniensis
ATTCCATAGTGCGCTAGTAGAAATACTAGCGCTTTTTTAATGAAAATATTCAATATTGGTAAAACTATAATTGATAAATTTAAATACTGGAGTGTAAATTATGTGCAAAGTTGTTAGAAGGGGTTATTTTCCTAGTGACCAAAAAGAATTTATTGATAATAATCTAGATAATCTCTATAATGCAGGAAAAGACTTATATTATTTATTGAATCATGGATACAAGATAAAAGGAGCATCAGTATTTGTGGGAAATCATTACTTATTATCCGAAAGGCAAAGACTGGCTTTAACCAGAGGTATTTCTTCTGAGAAAAATATTAAAATTAGAAAAGATAAAGAGGTTAATATAAATATTGAAAATAGCATAGTAAATATTGATGGTTTTAATACTATAATAACTTTGGAAGTAGCTTTATCTAATTCTTTGTTGGTTAAATGCATGGATGGTACATATAGGGATTTAGCAGGACTAAGAGGGACATATGGTATTATAGATAAAACGAAAGATGCAATACTAAATATTGGGTCCAGTTTAGAAAAAAATAAAATTAAAAAGGCAAATTTTTATCTAGACTCTCCTGTATCCAACTCGGGAAATTTAAAGAAAAAGATAGAAGAATTATTAAAAAACTTTTCTTTTGAAGTTGAAGTTTTTAATATAAGCAATGTGGATGCAACATTAGAAAAATTAGAAAATGTTATAAGTAGCGATGCACTAATTTTAGATAAGTGTAAAAGTTGGATTAATTTAAATAAGGAAATAATAGAAAAAAACATGGAAAATAATTTTTATGTTGATTTTAATTTATAATTTATAAGAGGTAAAATGATTGAATTGTTATCAATAAAAAAGAAATAAAAATAATTTGAGTTGCAAAAA
>NZ_JWHR01000012.1 GCF_000808015.1 Terrisporobacter othiniensis
AAGTAAATTCTTATTATGAAAATCTTAGAAAATTAAAAGAAGATAATCATAATTTAAATGTAAAGATACAAAATAATAACTATGCTCTAAAAGAATATAGCTCAAAATTAAATGTTTATATTGATATGGAAAATCATTATGAAGGGTTTAATAGAGGAGTTAAAGAGGTTCTTAAAAATAAAAACCTTAAGGGTATATATGGAGCATTAGGACAAGTGGTAACTGTTCCACAGAAATATGAAAAAGCAATAGAAGCAGCGCTAGGCGCTTATATGCAAAACATAATAACATCTGATGAGAATAGTGCAAAAGCTGCCATAAACTACTTAAAACATAATAAAATTGGTAGAGTAACTTTCTTGCCGATGAATATAATTAAATCAAAAAAAATAAACAATATTCAAGCAAGAACTAATTTTATTGGTATTGCCAGTGACTTAATATCTTATGAAGAAAAATATAGAGATATATTAGAAAATATACTAGGAAGAACTGTAGTAATTGACAATATAGATGAAGGAATTAAATTTGCTAGGGAAACTGGACATAAATATAAGGTAGTAACGTTGGAAGGTGAAATATTAAACCCAGGTGGTTCTTTAACAGGTGGTTCGTTAAAATCAAGTGGAAATATTTTATCAAGAAAAAGACTTATAAATGAATTTAATGAAAAGATAAAAGCTACCAAGGAAGAAAATACATCTATACAAGAAAAACTAGTATCTATGGAAAAAGAGATAATAAGTTGTAAAGAGAATATTCAACATTATGAAGAAGAAATAAAAAATCTAGATAAAGAATTAATATTTAGTAATTCTTCTTACTCAAGATATGAAGAAGAGATAAATTCCTTCTTATCTAGTATTAAAAAGCTGGAAAGTGAAAAAGAAAGTCTTGGTTCTAACTTAAGTTATACTCTTCAAAAGAAAGAAGTACTAGAATCTCAGATAAAAGATATTGATGATAAGCATAAGAATAACAAAGAAACTATAGAAACTTTAAGTAAAGAACTTAACAAAGAAAGTGAAATTTATGAAAATGAAAAAAGTAAGTTTGATAATATAAATATTCAGCTTACAAAAGATAAAGAAATTCTTAAATCCTTTAATGCAGATATGGAGAGAATAAAAGAATACCTAAATCAACTTAATAACAAAAAACTTTTAATTGAGAAAGAAAATAATGAAGAAGAAAATGAAATAAAAGATATTGATGAAAAAATAATTATTGAAGATAGAGAAAAGGAAAATTTAAAAACTCAATTAAATGAAAATAATAAAAGTTTAGGAAATTACACG
>NZ_JWHR01000013.1 GCF_000808015.1 Terrisporobacter othiniensis
CAATATATAGATTATTATAACAAAGAAAGAATACAGGCAAAATTAAACTACCTTTCTCCTGTAAAATACAAGAAAAAGGTAGCCTAGGTTGTTTTATATTGTTCCACATGAAGGGTGCAGTTCAAAATATCAATGTGTTTTCTTCTATAAAATACTTTCTTTGTAGATTCTATAACATTTATTAATTTCTTCCTCGTCAGGACTTACATATCCATGAAAATCCAAACCTTCTTTTCTCACTCCATGGTGTCTGTATATATTAAACTTGTATTTACACTTATCTTTAATTATCTTTGACACTTCTCTAACTGTATTTTCATTATTTAAAGTTGGTGCTATTACAGTTCTAACCTCATAAATCTTATCTAAATCAAGTAAGTATTTTACATTCTTAATCACAATATCATTACTCTGTCCAGTTACTTTAACATGCTCTTTCTCATCCATACTTTTAACATCTATCATAAATTTATCGGTTAAATTTACGAACTCTTCATATTGTGTTAAATCAATACTCCCATTAGTATCAACAAAACAAGTAAGGCCAAGCTCTTCTTTTACTTTTTTAAACAATTGAGCTATAAAATCTATATTAAGTGTAGCCTCACCGCCACTAACAGTTATTCCTTGAATAAAAGGGCTAACTTGTTTAATTTCTTCAAATAAATCATCTACTGAATAATCCTTAGTTTTTGGAGTAGATAAGTTATCACATTCTCGAATACATGCGTCACATGCAACACATTTTTTATCATCCCAAGTAACCTTTTTATCCACAATATTTAAAGCATCTACAGGACAAACTTTAACACATAATCCACAGTTTACACACTTGTTTATGGTTTCTGGATTATGACAATAGGTGCACTTAAAGTTACACCCCTGAAAAAATATTGCTGTTCTATTTCCAGGTCCATCTATACATGAAAACGGAATAATTTTATTAACTAAAGCCATAATTAATCTCTCAGCCTTCTATCAAATGCTTTTGCTCCATTTTTAGCATTCATACCAAATACAGTTGCATTATTTTTAACTGCTTGTCCACTTTCAAGTTGTGCTACTTCTGATTTTTTCACAAGATATCCTGTAACACGAACTACATCACATCCACCTGCGTAAGCAGATATATATCTTATTCCTGAATTAAATGCTCCATCTATAACATTTACGATAGCTTCTGGATTATCTTTATAAGTATCTTCAAATACAAATATATCTCCTATTCCGTTGAAGAAATATTTGTGGAATGGCGCTGATTGAATTATATGTTTAAATATTTCTGGCTCTTCTCCCACTGGTATTCTACATCCTGGAGATATTCCTGTATCAGTATCTATACCAACTTGGCAATGCATAACATGATTATTTTTATAAGCATCTCCCACATATGGTGATTTATATGATGTCACTACTTCATTAAGCTTTTCTACTATTTTTAATCCTAATTCGTTTGCTTCATCTCCATAGCCAAATCTATCATTTTGTTCAGTTGCATTTAGTAAATGGTTAACTGCTTCCGCAAGACCTACCATACCAAACATTCCTGTAAATAATTCTTTTTTTATAAATCCTTCTTTAATCAAGAAACTTGTTTTAAAGAAAGCCGCTTCCTCAACTAGGAATTTAATTCTTTCATCTATATAATTAAGCATTTTTTCTGCTGCAAATGGTAGCTTATTGTATAGGAAATCTTCTACCGAATCAGCAGTTTCTGCTAGTCTACTTAAAACTAATCTAACTAGAGTGTAACCTCCACCTCCTACTATAAATCCATTGTAACAAGAAGCTAATGCATAGTTTTCTGTTCCAAAATCAGCTGTATCCATTTTATGGTTAGCAAAACTTGGCTTTGCAGTAACTAAAGCAGTACTTGCACAAAGCTTAGCAAATTCTTTTGAGGTTATATCTTTATCATATTTAACTGTTAAATTAGGCATTGCACATTCTAATTCTTTCATAGCTTTAAGTATTAATCTACCTGCTTTAGTATCAACTGGTCCTATATTCGCATGAACAAATGAATCTGTTAATGCACTATCAACATGCTTTAAGAATAACTTTATTGCTTTATAAGCCTCTTCTTCATCTTTTACAAAAGGATTTAAAAGTGTATCTATATTTCCAAGGTACACTGGGTACGATGTTATAGATGGTACATGTTTATATAAAATTAATAAGCTATTAGTTGCTTCCCAAATATCAGTCGGTGCTTCTAAACTTAGAAATTCACACCCTTTTTCCATTAAAACTTCATAGTTTGGTATAACATATCTTGGTCTGTAAGGAGTGTTTCCTTCAAACATTGTGCATATTATTTCTGCATCCAATAATTTTTTAGTTTCTTCGTCTATATCAAAAACCTCTATGCTATTTCCTGCATATCCTGCCAACTGTAATAATTGTTGGTTATAAGTTAATGTCTCATTTTTTATTATTTCCAATACTTGATTCATTTGAATGTCCCCCATAATTAGCTCATTTATTTTTTATTGAATCTAATTTCTTATATAGTTTTTCACATTGTTCTTCAGTAATTAAAATACCTCTTCTATCTGCAAAAACTAGGTTTTCATCTTTTAGTATTTTCAAATTTCTATTAACTGTTCTTTCTGAAAATCCTAAAATAGAGCCTATTTCTTCTCTTGTTTTTTTCAATACAACTTCATTTTTATTACTTCGTTCAAAAACATTAATTAAATAATTTATCAAAATACCTATAGCTGGATAAGCTAAAACTTCTCCTGTTTTTAATGACTGTTCATACATTTGATTTGATACAAAATGCAATACATCTAATGTCAACTTATGATCATTATTAATCCATTCTATAAAATCAAATTTATCCATCTCAAGAATTATACTATTCGTCATAGTTTGTAATGTGGAAGAATAGATATTTTTATTTGCCATAATCTCCATAGCCCCTATGTAAGATATGGGCTCAATACTTGCGAAATCATATATAAAGCCATTTTCAAATTCATTTCTTACTATCATTTTCCCTTTACAATGTATATATATTTTTTCTATTTCATGTTCCTTAAGTACAACTATTTTATCCTTTTCAATACATTTAAAATTACAGTTTCCTTTTATATGCCTAGGTATATTTCTTATAAATTCTTTAACTTTTTTATTTTCTATTTCTTTGTATAATGAGTTGTCATACATTTTAACTTGCTCCTAAGTTTTGTACTATTTTAATTTTAATAATTATTAAAATTAATCAAAAGGACATATGTCCTTTTACTATATTATATAATTTCTTCATGAAATACTATATTTATGATAAAATATGAATAATATAATTTTACAAGGAGGTTTTAACTTGAACAAAACAGATGCAGTTAAAGTATTAAAATTATCATTAGGAAGTATATTAGCAATTATTATTGCATCTTTTTTTAAACTTCAATATTCAACTGTAGCTGGAGTAATTACTCTTTTAGTTGTAAAAGATACGAAAAAAGAAACTTTAAAAGGAGCTTTCGGAAAGTTATTTGGATTTGTACTATGCACAGTCTATTCATATATATGTTTCAATTTATTAGGCTATAATTTATTTGCATTTTCTTTATACATATTAATTATAATAGGTACTTGCTTTGTATTAAATATAAGATATGTTATAGCAATGTGTGTTGTTATTTCTTCTCATTACTTACTTCAAAGTTCAATGAGTATTTATTGGATATTAAATGAAACAGGACTTTTTATAATTGGTGCTGGAATAGGTATAATAATCAACATGTATATGCCTTCTAATTTTCATAAAATTTATCTTGGTCAACAAAAGCTGCAAGAACAAGTTAGCTTAATTCTAATGGACATTGCTGATATAATAAGTAATCCAGATAAAAACCTTTCTTTCCAAGACAACTTAGATGAATTGAATAAATTAATAAAAAACAGTACTAAAGATGCTTATGAAAATATTAATAATAATTTACTAAGCGATACAAAGTATTTCTTAGAGCATATGGAGATAATAAAAAGTCAAAGAGATATCCTAAATAATCTATACACATTAGTATCTCAGCTAAATTACGTTCCTTCTCAAGGATATATAGTGTCTGAGTTTATAAATAAAGTTGGAAATACTTCTTTCGAAGCTAATACTGTTACTAATTTATTAAGTGATTTGAATAGGATTTCTAATGATATGAAAACTCAGCCTCTTCCTAAAGACAGAGAAGAATTTGAAAATAGAGCTATTTTATTTTTATGTTTAACTGAACTAAAAAAATATTTAGTTAATAGAAAAAACGCTCAATTTTTAAGGGATAATTATTATAATAATTAATATATATATAAATAAAGAGAGGCACTAAACTAGATAATATTGTAATCTTAGTTTAGTGCTTTTTATAAAAAATTTCATTATTCATAATCAATTCTTCTAGATTACATGGTTCAAAATTATTAATCTCCACACATGCATTAAATATATTCTTTTCATCTTTAATAATATAAAATTCTCTAGTATAGGAGTCATCATGCATATGACCAAAAACATGATATGCTCCCTTATTCTTTCTATACCATAAAAGTATAGGATAATGACAAAGCTGAACCCATTTATTGTTATCTCTAATTAACTTACTTTCTTCAACTGTCTCAAAATAATTCAAAAATATAGGATTATCACGAAACTTATAATCATGATTTCCTAAAATCAAATGTAAATGGCCCTTTAATCTCCCTACTGTCATATTAAGTTTTTCTTCTAAATCTTTTTCTTCACATACTATAACATCGCCTAATATGTAGACATGATCATCGTCTTTAACTTTATCATTATGCCTTTTTATAATTTCTTCATTCATTTCATTTATATCATTAAAGTATTCACTTCTGCTTCTTTTTAATGCTAACTCATGAAAAAAGTGATAATCCGATACATAATATACTCGGGACACTATAATTCCTCCTTACTTTTGATTATATATCTCACTTATAAGTATATAAGTTATAAAGTTTTTATGCTTATATTTTTAGTTTTTTATTTATGATTATTCACTTTTACAGGTTTAGAATACTCCTCTTTTACATAATATAGATATAATTAATTTTAAATTTATTGTGACAACTTAAGGAGGTAGTTTCATGGAAAATGAATTTAAACCTGATAATAAAAAAAACATACTACGACTAGCATTATTTATTGGTGAGCTTATGCTTGCTAATGGTGCAGAAACCTATCGTGTAGAAGATACTATCATTAGAATATGCAAATCTCGAAACTATAATCACATAAATGTATTTACATCTCCAACAGTCATAATTATTTCTGATTATAGATTTGACGGATATTCATTTATGAGAACTATAAAATCTAGATCTATAGATTTAAATAAGATTTCCATGTTAAATAATTTTTCTAGAAAATATGTTAGTAATACTGATTTAACAGTACAAGATTCTATGAAGGAGTTAAAAGAAATTATTAACACTACATCTTATACTCCGTTGGTCGTAAGTTTTTCAACTGGAATAGGTTCTGCTTTTTTTGCAACCCTATTAAAAGGGAACAATATTCCTACTTTTATTTCAACTTTTATTACTTCTATATTAGCAGTCATGATTTACAAAAAAATCATGAAAATTAGTACTATACCTGCATTTTCTTCATTAATTGCCTCAACTTTTATAGCGCTTGTGGGTGTCATACTATCACAAATAGACGTGCTTCCCACACCTGCCTTATTAATAGTTGGTTCTATTATGCCTCTACTTCCTGGTGTGTCTTTTGTAAAAGGAATAAGGGACTTAATTGCTGGTGACTTAATTTCCGGTGTAGCTCGTGCATTTGAGGCTGGCGTCACAGCTATAAGTATAGCTTGTGGTGTTGGTATCATTTTAGATATTTGGCTTAGATTAGGAGGAAGTTTATAATGACAGATATGCCTTTATATATGCATTTCATATATTCATTTATTGCTACTGTAGGCTTTGCTATTTTTCTAAATGCTCCTAAATCAACCCTTATATCTAGCGGACTTGTCGGTGGTATTGGTTGGTCAGTATTTTATTATTTGGTACAATTAACTGGAAACGATATATTGTCAAACTTTGTTGCTGCCTTGTTAGTCTCTTATATTAGTGAAATTCTTGCTAGAAAATTAAAACAGCCTGCAATAATTTTTATAATACCAGGTATTATTCCCTTAGTACCAGGTCTGGGAATGTATAATACAATGCTTTATTTAGTTCAAAATGATTACAACAATGCTATAGCAAAGGGTGCTGATGTACTCTTCGTTGGTGGGGCCATATCTTTAGGAATTTTAGTTATAACATCTCTAGTTAAAACTTTACATATAATATCAATAAAAAAAGCTGCTAAGTAGCAGTTTTTTTTATTGTAAGGAGCAATGGCCATTCTTTCCAGGGTTATTTATGACATTAGCAAGTCGAATTTTTAATATTTAACTATCTTATTGACTTTCTTTTTGTAAATATTATATACTACTCTAGGTTTGTATTTTTTATAAATCTAACTATTTCGACAAAATAATAATTTATTTATCATTATATATGGAGGAAAATTAATGAGAGTTGAGTTTAGTCCTGCTAATAAAAAGGATGTGCTAGGATTAGCATTGTTTTTAGGTGAGCTTATGTTGATTAACGGAGCTGAAACTTATCGTGTGGAAGACACTGTCCTTAGAGTTTGTAATTCAAGAGGATTTAATCATGTAAATGTATTTGCATCACCTACAGTAATAATAATATCTGATTATAAATTTGATGGTTATTCATTTTTAAAATCAATAAAATCTAGGTCTATAGACTTACATAAAATTTCATTATTAAATGATTTTTCTAGGAAGTTTGTTAGCAATACGGAAATAACTGTAGAAGAGGCAAAAAAAGAGATTAAGAAAATTAATCGTTCTGATTCGTACTCTGAATTAATCCAGTATATTAGCACAGGTATTGGTTCTGCTTTTTTTGCAGGTTTAGTTGAAGGAAATAATATTCCTACCTTTGTATCTACATTTATAACCTCTATCTTAGCTGTAAAGATTTACAACAAAATAATAAGCTTAAGTAGTATACCTGCTTTTGCTAGCTTAATTGCTTCATCTGTTATAGCTTTCATAGGTGTAATACTTACTCAGCTAAATATAATCTCTGCACCTACCATGTTAGTCGTTGGAGCTATCATGCCATTACTTCCAGGTGTTTCTTTCATTAAAGGTATAAGAGATCTAATTTCAGGCGATTTAATGTCTGGTGTAGCTCGTGCATTTGATGCTGGTGTTACTGCTGTAAGTATAGCTTGTGGTGTTGGTATAGTGTTAGATATTTGGTTAAGACTTGGAGGTGTTTTATAATGACTAATATGCCTGTTTTCATGCATTTTATATATTCTTTTATTTCTACCATAGGATTTGCTATATTTTTAAAAGCGCCTAAATCTACTTTAATCCCAGGAGGATTTGTTGGTGGAATAGGTTGGGCTATATATTATTTTTTAATGACAGTTACAAATAATAACATAATGTCAAATTTTATAGCTGCACTTTTAGTTTCACTAAGTAGTGAGTTACTTGCTAGAAGATTAAAACAACCTGCCATAGTTTTTACAATACCAGGAATTATTCTTCTTGTTCCAGGACTTGGTATGTATAATACTATGCTTTACTTAGTTCAAGGTAATTATACTGCTGCCATTGCAAAGGGTGCTGATGTACTATTTATTGCTGTTGCTTTATCAATGGGGGTTCTTATTGTAACTTCTTTATTTAAAACAATATTTATGGTTTCACAAAAAAAAGCTGCTAGATAGGAGAGTACTGAAAAAGTGCTCTCCTATTTGCTTATTAGTTTTTAAAAGAATGTATTGGCGCTGGAATTTTCCCACCTCTATTTATAAAATCTGCTGACGAGTTTTTATTAACCTTCATTACTGGAGCCCTTCCAAGTAGTCCTCCAAATTCAACCATGTCTCCTGTTTCACACCCTGGTGCTGGAATTATTCTTACCGCAGTTGTTTTATTATTTACCATTCCTATAGCAGCTTCATCAGCTATCATAGCACTTATAGTTTCAGCTGTAGTTTCTCCCTCTACTGCTATCATATCTAATCCTACTGAACATACAGCAGTCATCGCTTCTAACTTTTCTAAATTTAAAGATCCCTTTATTACTCCATCAATCATTCCTGCATCTTCAGATACTGGTATAAATGCTCCACTAAGTCCACCAACTCTAGAACATGCCATTACTCCACCTTTTTTCACTGCATCATTTAAAAGAGCAAGTGCTGCTGTAGTACCATGTGTTCCCACAGTTTCAAGACCCATTTCCTCTAAAATATTTGCTACTGAATCACCAATTGCAGGTGTTGGAGCTAAAGATAAATCTACTATTCCAAAAGGTATGTCTAATCTTTTTGATGCTTCTTGTCCAACTAGTTGACCCATTCTCGTTACTTTAAATGCTGTATTTTTTATTGTATCTGCCACCACATCAAAAGATTCGCCCCTTACTTTCTCCAGCGCTCTTTGAACCACACCAGGTCCACTTACCCCCACATTTATGACTACATCTGCTTCACCTACACCATGATATGCTCCAGCCATAAACGGATTGTCTCCTACTGAATTACAAAATACAACTAACTTGGCACAACCAAATCCCTTTGCTTCTTTTGTTAATTCAGCAGTTTCTTTTATGATTTTTCCCATTTCTTTTATGACATTCATGTTTAATCCACATCTAGTTGAACCCACATTTACAGATGAACAAACTTTATTTGTACAAGCTAATGCCTTTGGAATAGATTTAATTAAAATTTCATCTCCCCTTGTACACCCTTTTTCAACTAAAGCAGAAAACCCCCCTATAAAATCAATTCCCAAATCCTCTGCTGCTTTATCTAAAGTTTTGGCAAATTCAACGTAGTCTTCATCACTTGTCGCTCCTGCGATTATGGAAATAGGTGTTACGGATACTCTTTTATTTACAATAGGTATTCCAAACTCATTTTCAATTTCCTTTCCTACCTTTACTAAATTTTTTGCACAAGTCATTATCTTATTATAGATATTTTCCCTACACGTTTCTCCATCTGAGTCTATACAATCTAACAATGATATTCCCATAGTAATAGTTCTTATATCTAATTTTTCTTCTTCTATCATTCTTATGGTTTCTAATATATTATTTATATTCATTACATCCTCCTAGACAGTATGCATTGAGTTGAATATTTCTTCCCTTTGAATCTTCACATCAACACCCAAACTTTTTCCCTCTAATACTAAGGCCTTTTTTATTTCATCAAATGATTCCTTGGCTTTACTTAAGTCAACCATTAAAACCATGGTGAAAAACTCCTCCATTATAGTTTGGTTGATATCAATAATATTAATATTGTACTTTGTAAGTTCAGTAGTTATTCCAGCTACTATTCCTACTTTATCCTTCCCAATTACAGTTATTATAGCTCTCATACAATCCCCCTTGCATTTTAGTTATTTTTCTAACTTTATATTAATAAAATTGTATACAATATGACATGTTTTCGCCATATTTTCATAAAAAAAACTGCTATAAAAGCAGTTTCTTTATATTATAAATTATCAGCTAATCTTTGTAAAAAGTCTTGTGCGTTTGATATCATCGTTCTTACACTTAAACTTCCTCTATCTTTTAACTTATTTACAGCAAATTCTGAAGTATCTACTGTATAGAAGTATATTGGCCTTACTTCTCCATCAACAACTCTAAATGATGGCGTCATATTTCCTGTCGCAATTGTGTGTAGTTGAGTTGCCATACAAATTACAGTTGTGGCTTTTCTTACTTGATTTCTCATTTGTTCTTGTGCTTCATAAACGTCTGCTATCACTATTGGAAGTGGACCATCATCTCTTATTGAACCACCAAGTACAATAGGTACATTGTTTTTAACACAAGAATGAATTAATCCTGATGTTATATTTTCTTCTTCTATAAGTTTTTCTATTGATCCATATTTTCTTGCTTTATTTAATAAATCTAGGTGATGATAATGACCATCTTTTATAGAACATTGAGTGTATATATCTTGACCTAAAGCCGTGTTATATACCCCTGCTTCTAAATCGTGAGTTGCAACAGCATTTCCACCTAAGAAAGCATCTACATATCCATTGTTTATTAATTTTGTTAATGACTCCCTAGCCCCCTTAGAAAATACTGCTGCTGGTCCCATTACCCATACTATATACCCATTTTCTTTTTCGTGTTTTAAAAGTTCAATTAGTTGATCGTAGTCCATAGTTTGAGAAGTTTCTCTTGATCTACTTCCTCTAAAAGCAAAAGCTTCTTCTTCAACTTTTTTATCTTCAAAACCTGTTGTGTGTAGATATATTCCTTCGCTAGCATCTTCAGTTCTTCCAACAATAATCTTGTCTCCAACTTTCAAATGTCTAAATTCTACTATTTCTATCTTATTATCATTCAATCTTGGAACACAGTCCATTCTTGTTTCTTCAGCTAATATCCATTCACCATTAATTTTAAAGTATTCTGGATAAATTGACATAGCGTGATAATTCTCTGGTGCAACTCTGTCCTTTTCAACTAGTTCAATTTTTGCATTTGGTGAATTTTTAAATTTTTCTTCACTAAAATCTGGATGAGTGTATTTTGGCATGTTAAAACTCATAATAATATTCCCCCTGTCTAAACGTGAATTTATACTGACAAGCTAATTATAACACTGAAAAAAAATTATTATGAGTTATCTTTTCTTTAAGTATTTTTAAATGTTTTTCATATAAATTAAACTGTTTCAATTAGATCACTTTCGTTATTATTTTCCTCTACTACATGTATTTCATTAATGTTATCAATAATGGCACTAATATGATAATTATAAACAGCACTTCTATCATCTTTAATTTCTATTCCTTTAGGCAAGGTATCGTATATAATTTTTGACTTAATATAATTTTCTTTATTTAAATAACATTTATCTTTCATTTGCTCTAAAATTTGAAGGTGTAGATAAATATGTTTACATCGTTTAATGACATCATTTATTGCTTCATCATCAACTTCTTCATTCCTATACTCTAATTCGTCTAAAAAGTTTTTATACAATCCCTCTAATCTTGTAATTTCTTTACTCAAGGATGAAATATCAGTATTAACACCTTTTTCTATTTCACTTTTTAATAGCTTAATTGATGTTTTTTCAATAGCTTTTATTTCTTTATATATACTTTCTAAATAATTAGGTCTGAATATATAATAATTTACAGCTACACCTATAATTACTCCTACAGATGTGTCTAGTATTCTAGAAATAGAATAAGCTATCGGATTTGCATCACCTATGCTTAAATAAATAGCACAATAAACTATACAAGCAATAGTTGTAGAATTATTTACTTTTAAAAGATTACAAATATAAATAGTTGTGATAACTCCTAAACAAGATAATATAGGATCTCCTGGTTTAATAATTACAAATAGGAATCCTATTAAACCGCCTATAAAAGTTCCCTTCAATCTATTAAATCCAACTGTTACAGAACCTTTTACAGTTGTCTGCATACAAACAATACATGCTGCTGCAGCAAAGAAAGTTTTGTCGACTATGTTCAAATATCCAACTAGTACACAAATCATAACTCCTATACCTGTTTTTATATTTCTCATTCCTGGTTTTTGTAATTTCAAAATGTCTCACTCCCATCTTATTTTATAATACCATAAAAAAAGAACCAAATAAAATTTGGTTCCCTTATATCTATCCTAAATACTCTAAAATTTCTCCTGCATTTTTATCAGTTTTAACTTTGTTGTACACTTTTTCTATCATTCCATTTTCATCAATTATATATGTAGTTCTTACCACACCCATGCTAACTTTTCCGTATAATTTCTTCTCTTGCCATACATCATAAGCTTTTATAGCTTCAAGTTCTGGATCTGATAATAATATAAATGGTAATTCATGCTTTGTTGCAAAGTTGCTATGTGATTTTACACTATCCTTGCTTATGCCTATTACAACTACATCCTTTGATGTGAATTCTTCGTAGCTATCTCTAAAAGCACATGCTTGTTTAGTGCATCCAGGTGTATTATCTCTTGGATAAAAATATAAAACTACTTTTTTATTTTTAAAGTCTGATAAACTTATTTCTTTTCCGTCTTTATCTAATAATTTAAATTCTGGTGCTTTTACTCCTGCTTCTAGCATAATATTTATCCTCCATTTTTCACTTATATTAATAGAACTACAAAAAATACTTTTATAATCTGTAAAAAAGTTACTACTGCCAGCATTGCATTCATAAAATAAAACGCTTTAAAATCTTCAGTAGAATATAACAAGTTAAAGCCTAAGTAAATAACTACAAGTACAATCATAACTATATTTCTACTTAGTGTATTTTTATTTAGCTGTGACTTTCTTTTTAAATAAAATACTAATATTGATATCATTAATATTGCAAACAAAGCAATAACTAAGTATTGTATTTTCGCAATTGGATATAAGCTTTCCCAAGTACTATTTTTGTAAATGACGAATCGTAACATTCCCATTCTCTTACGTGTGAAATAATTCACTACATACATTCCTATTAATAATAGAATCTGTAATATACTTACTATTATATAAAATCCTTTGTTCAATTTCTTCATTTAAATATCGACCTCGTTACTTATAAGAATTTTTTACTAAAATAAGCACTGCATTTTATACAGTGCTTATTATTATTATACATTATTTATTTTATTTTGCAGCTTTATCTGTTGATAATTTTCCTACTGTAGTGTAAACTACATCATCACTGCTTGGGTCACCAACTTGAACTGGAAGGTTATCATTCATTTGCCATTGATACCATCCACCATCATAAAGAGTCATTCCTTCCCATCCTGCATCATAAGCTATTAACCAAGGAATTGTAGCTCTCCATCCAGTACCACAATAGAATGAAAGTTCATTTTCTTTACTGAAATCTAGGTCTTTCCATAATTCTTCCATTTTATCAGCAGTTATATATGTACCATCTTCATTTGTATAATCTTCCATATTATATGGATCGCTTCCTCCACGACCCCAAACTGCACCTTTAGGCTCACCTGCTCTATCTATATAGTTATATCCACTTGTTTCACCTAAAAATTCTGCTTCGCTTCTTATACTAACTAGTTTGAAATTAGTATCATTTTTCAATTTTTCTTGTACGTCATCTATAGACATCCAGTATTCTGGATGTGCTGGAACAGTTGTCCCAAAATCAGTTGCAACTGTTGCTTTTTCAACATCCGTTTCTGTTTTATATCCTGCCTTTTCCCATGCAGACAGTCCACCATTAAGGATTTTTACATTTTCAACGCCTGCCCATAAATAAGCATAAGCTACCCTCGCAGTTCCAGAAACATCAGCTCCATATAATATAACAGTTTTATCTTTTGTAACGCCTAGGTCTAACATTCCTTTTTCAATTACTGCTGGTTCTGATAAGTTCCAGTATGGTTCTGATTCTACGCTTGCTATATCTACATGTAAAGCCCCTGGTAAATGTCCTTTTGTATAGTCTGGACTATCTTTATATGTTCCCCAAGATGCCTCTAATATAACATAGTTTTCTGATTCTGGTTGATTTCCATCTATTACACTTTGTACCCAGTCAGGTGTTACAAAAACCTTGTTTTTATCTACTGCATCTGCTTTTACATTTGACTCACTTTTAGATTCATCTGACTTGTCAGACGAATTAGAACTACATCCCACTACCATTGTTGCTACCATAGCTACGCAAAGTAACATTTTGATTAATTTATTTTTCATCTTTTCCCTCCCTGATGTATCATTGCATTAGTATTTTACTATAAATAATATATTGCTTCTAATTAATTATTTCTATAAATAACCATTATTTATAGATTTTCTATATAAATAATAGAACCACCCTTCTCATATTAACAGAAAGGTGGTGAAATTTTTCAGTTATTTATTATTATCTTCATCATATACATCTGGACTTTTCTTCAATGTTGAAGCCCACTCATTATTTCTTTCATTCTTCTCTTTGACTTCTGCTTTACTTGTTAAAAACATATTAGAAGTTGCCCATTGATTATTACATTCAGTTTTTTTCTCTCTACTCATTTCATTTCTCCTTAATAATATATTTAAATATATTATCTGTAAAAAAAATACTTATATAGAGTTAAATTTAGTAAATTTATAACATAAAACCACTATTCCATCAAAAAGAATAGTGGTTTAAAAATATTTATTTACTTATTTTTTTATTAATTTTTTCTACTATGCCAGTTAAGATATTGTCTAACTCATCACTAACTATCTCCACACCTTTATGAGTTATTTCTACAATTTCTCTAGTCATAGGCAATTCTCCTAATAGATCCAAATTATTTTCTTGTAAAAACTCATCTGTCTCTTCTCCATCAAATAATTTTATCTTTTTATTACAATCAGGACATTCAATATAGCTCATATTTTCTACTACGCCTAATATATTTACATTTAGCATTTTAGCCATATTAACACCTTTCGAAACTATCATAGATATCATATCTTGTGGTACAGATACCATTATCATTCCAGTTAAAGGTAAAGATTGCATAACTGTAAGGGCTACATCTCCTGTTCCTGGTGGCATATCTATTAATAAATAATCTAGCTCTTCCCACATTACATCTTTATAGAATTGTTTTATAGTATTACTTATTAATGGACCTTTCCATACTACTGGCTGACTTTCATCATTTACCATAAAGTTCACTGACATAGTCTTTATATTTTCTTTTGTTATTATAGGGTAAATATCTGTACCATTATTTGAAAATGCTCTTTCATACTGTACTCCCATAAGCCTTGGAATACTTGGTCCTGTTATGTCCGCATCTAATATTCCCACCTTATATCCTGACTTACTTAATTGTTTTGCTATTAATGATGTTATTGTAGATTTACCTACTCCACCTTTTCCACTCATAACACCTATTATATTTTTTATTTTATTATTTGGATTATTTTCTATTGTGCAAGTATCTTGTTTATTACAATTATTTTTTGATGGACATGAGTTACAATTTCCCATTTTATTTTCCTCCGTAGATTACATTTATTAGTCTATTTTTTATTAATTTTTATATTATAAGTAATTTTAATTAATTCATTTTATACTTAGTTTATACCCATAATTTCTTATTTTAATGTGCAATCTTCAATAAATATTTGTATATATGTTTATTAGCTATGGGTATATTATAAATATTATTAAAATATATAGGAGGACTATTATGAAAATATATACTAAGACAGGTGATAAAGGTAAAACCTCTTTATACGATGGAACTAGGGTTGATAAAGATGATATAAGAGTAGAGTCTTATGGGACTTTAGACGAATTAAACTCTTACATAGGTCTTTGCACAAATTATGCTAAGGATGAAGATAAGGAAATTTTAAGAAGTATACAAATAAAATTATTTGCAGTCTCTGCTGAATTAGCTACTAAAGAAGAAGGAACCTATAAAACACCCATAAGTAATGATGATGTCGTATCTTTAGAAAAAATTATAGATTCTTATATTGAAAAAATTGATAAAATAGATGCTTTTATAGTTCCTGGAACTAACTTAATCTCTGCTAATTTACATATAGCTAGAACTATTTGTAGAAAAGCTGAGAGAAGAATTTTTTCTCTTAGTAAAATAGAAACTGTAAATCCATTTTTATTAAAATACATAAACAGACTTTCTGATGTAATTTATGCAATTGCTAGATATAATGAAGCAGAATTAATATATATTAAATATTAAAAATAAGGCTCCTTTTTAATTTAATTCTATTATTTTGAGAGGAGCTTTTAATATTTCTACAAATTAAGTTGGATTTTACGCAATTATTGGTTATCATAAAAATTACAGGATAAATTTGGAGGTGACACTTATGGAATCAATATTTAATGATGATATAGAAAAAAGAAAAAATAACATAGTAGAATATAATAAGACTGCTAATATAATTACTATTATTAAAATGTTTTTATTTATTTTAATATGTTATAACATTTACAAAATATATGTAAATCAATACCCTTTAAAATTGATATTAGTCCTGATAGTTGAAGCTATCCTTTTCATCATAGCATCCTTAGCTCATAAAACTACATATGATCAAATATATAAAGAAGAAGGGGTTATAAAAATTAATGAATCAAATATAAAAAGAATTACTGGTGAATGGTCTAATTTTACTGATATTGGTGAGGAGTTTATAGATTATGACCATGATTATGCAACAGATTTGGACATAGTTGGAAACAAATCTTTATTCCAAATGATTAATAGTACTGGTACTTATTATGGAAGAAGACGATTTGTAAAAGATTTGCTGAATCCTAATTTTTCAGATAAAGAGTTGAAAAAACGCCATGAGGCTATTACTGAGTTAAGAAATAATTATAGTTTTTGTGCTGAAACCGAGTATGATTTTTCTCTAGTTGGTATAGATGAGGATTTTCCTATTTTAATTTCTCAATTACAAGATACGAAAAAATTTATTAAGAGTAATTACTTAAAATTATTATTTAAAATTTCAAATATAATAACGTGTCTTACTTTGCTATATTCAATATTTACTAAAAGCACTCTAAGTTTTATTATTCTTAATTGTTTAATCATATTCCAACTATTGCTTTGGATTATTGGCTATTTAAAAGCAAATCATTATGTTGGAACTCTAAAAAAATTAGCACCCAAAATCAGTCGCTACGATAATGTTATAGATAATATTACAAAAATAGAGTTTAAAACTAATAAGTTAGATGAAATTGTAAAAAACTTAGAGACTGCTAAAATAGGAGTTAAACAATTATCAAAAATAGCTTCAAATATCAATCAACGTAATAATGGAGTAATGTGCATAATACTAAATTCTCTATTGCTTTGGGATTATAAAAATGCCATAGATTTGGACAATTGGAAGATGAAATACTCTGATTCAGTTGAAAACTGGTTTTATACTTTAGGAGAACTGGAAAGTTTAATAAGTTTTGCCAATCTTCCTAGGATTTGTAACAATATGTGTCTTCCTAGTTTTAATAATAAAAATAATATTATTGAAGCCACAAATATAGGGCATCCTCTAATAAATAATGAAAAACGTATTTGTAATGATTTTAAACTAGATAATAATATCTACATTATATCTGGCTCCAATATGTCTGGTAAAACTACTTTTATGAGAACTGTTGGTATCAATATGGTTCTTGCTCGTGCTGGAAGTTACGTGTGTGCAGATAGTATGTTATCTTCTAAGATGAAAATAATTACTTCCATGCGTATAAGAGATGATTTGAACGAAGGCATTTCAACCTTCTATGCTGAGTTAAAAAGAATAAAAAAAATAATCGATCAATCTCATAGTGACCCACAAACACTATTTCTAATAGATGAAATTTTTAGAGGAACAAATTCTGTTGATAGGCTTAAAGGCTCTGAAGGCGTGTTAAAAGAACTATGTAAATCTCATGTTTCAGGAATGATTACAACTCATGATCTAGAGGTTTGTAATTTAGAAGATGAAAACCCTAATATAACGAACTACAGTTTTAATGAACATTATGTAGATGGTGAGATTTTCTTTGATTATAAGATTAAAAATGGAAGGTCTTTAACTACAAATGCTGAGTATCTTTTAAGAAAAGTAGGTATTCTTGCTTAATTTAAAAATTCACTTTGCTTAAGCATTGTGTCGACAAATCGCTTCATATCGCCAACGTCTTAGACCGTTGCTAAAGTAACAAAGTTAATAGAAATAATATTCTATTATGATTTTATACAAGGCATAAATGAGATAATTTAATTTATGCCTTGTATATATTTTTATTCTTTTAAGATTCTTTCATATAACTCTTTAAAACTTTATCCTCTTCACCAGTATTCATAACAAAATAATTAACTAAATATCCCATAGCAATAACTCCAACAAAATCGATTAATAGCCTATAAAATGTAAATTTATATCCTAAGGAACTTATTTCAAATAAAAGAGTTGAAATTTTTATAACACACCATGCATTCATAAAAATAATCACATTTGTAAGCTTCACACCTTTTTTTAATAAGACAGCTGTAAAAGGAAATGCCGCATACATTGGTCCTGCAGCAAAAGCTGCAAAAGCTATGGCTATGACAATTCCCATGATTCCCGAATCATCCCCCATATATTTCATCATTGATTCTCTAGATACCCACTCGTCCATTAATCCTAGAAGAATCATAATAGGCGGTAACACTGATAGCATCTGTAAAAAACTACCCTTCGTACTATTAAATGCCTTTATACCTATATTTCTTTCAAATATAGTAACTAAAATAAGAATAACAAGAAAAATAAGAAAAAATTTATATCGATTTACAAAAAAATAAATTTTCTTTTTCATCCTAATATCCCCCCTATAAAATAAGCAACTATAAATGAAAATAGAAATGCAAAGAAATTTCTATAAAAAGCAGTTTTTTTCCCAATATACTTGGCTTCTAGAGAAAATGTCATTATTCCTACAAATGTTAAAGTTGATACTAAAGCCGCCACCTGGGCATAACCCGCTCCACTATTTAATAATGTATTTGCTGTTGAAAATGCTACAAAAGTTGGAACCATAACAGTTGATCCTACAACTGCTGAAAATAGAACTCCTAAAAATCCTGACTCATTTCCTATTAATCTTGAAATAGTATTCGTATCAATAAAAGCTAGCATTAATCCTACTATTACTATTATAGATAAAAATTGAGGCATGATATTCTCCATTGATTTGCAAGCTTTTATTAAAGCATTTTTTGTTTTATCTTTGTTTTTTAAATAGGACATAAAGCACATTACAGCTGCTAGTGTATATAAAATATATGTTGTCATACGATCCCTCCTGATTTTATGCTTATATATAACTATATGAATAAATCATATTATACTCTACAAGAAATTTAATTTATATAACTACTCTCTACAGAGTTATCTTATTTGCTTGATTTATACATTTTATAAAATACTGGTATATATAATATAAAAGACATCAACATAAACATTCCACATACTACTATTAAGAAATTTGCTCTAGTATCATTCATTCTTGGGAACAGTATTAGTATAAACATTACGATATAAAGTATGGCTGTACAAAGTTTTCCAAACCACTTTGCTCCATCTAATTTTTTACCTTTTCGAAGCATTATAATCCCCATAATTGCCATAAATCCTTCTTTTATTATAAATAATCCAACCAAATACCACATTAATTTATGCCTAAATGCCAAAGAAAATACAAGAGCTGCTTGAGTTAATTTATCAGCTAAAGGGTCTATAAATTTTCCCAGCTCAGTAATCATATTAAAGTTTCTAGCTATGTAACCATCTAAAAAATCTGTTATTCCAGAAACACATACTATACCTGCTACTATATAATAGTCTCTAACTGATGTTGCATTATAGTAAATATATAAAAATATAGGTATCAAAATTATCCTAAAATACCCCATTATATTAGGTATCGTAAACACTTCCCTTTTTAAATTTTTCATATGTAAGCCCCTCTCATAATTTTTATAGATATATTTAAATAATAGCTATTATATCGTTTCATTTCATTATATATTAAATATAATAATAAAATTCATGTTTATAAAAAATTTGCTATGCTCATGTCGCCAACGATATGCATTCACTACCGCTTAAGGCAACTACGTTTATCATTTTTCCCCCTAATATTTGAGTCAATATAATACACTTGTATATAAAATAAAAAACTTAGATATGTTTTATGCTTAGTTAACATAAAATCATCTAAGTTTTCTAATTTTCCATATTTAAATAATCAGATATATCATAAAAATATATTTTAAAATTTGTATACTCATTTAGTTTGGATGATACTTCTATCCTATGTCCTAATTTATCTATCATTTTCTTCGTAAAGTACATTCCCATTCCGGTAGATTTATAAATTTTATTTCTTCCATTAGAACCTGTAAATCCTTTATCAAAAATCCTATTTAAATCTTCTTGATTTATTCCAATTCCATAATCTTTTATAGACAATGTAATGAAATTACTTTCTTGTTTTGCATAAAATTCAATTCTATTATTTTCCTTTGAATATTTAATAGCATTATTTATAATTTGATCTAAAACATACGAAAGACATTTTATATCACTATACACTAAATAATCTAAGTTCTCTAAGCTAACTTCAATATTATTTTTTATTAGAAGAAAAGAGTTATTTTTTACTGAAGACTTTACTAATTTTTCTAAATTGACTTTATTAATAAATATATCTTCAAACAAACTTGTACTTCTACTACTATATAAAATAGAATTCACCAAAAAACTCATTTTAGCCAATTGATTTTTTATATCTATGCTGTCTTCCGCTTCATTTAATCTATCTGTCATAATATTTAATGCAGATATTGGAATTTTTATTTCATGTACCCACTTTGCTATATATTCATCTAACTCTTTTAATGACTGTTTATAATTAATTATCTCTTTATTATTTTTAATATTCATATTGTCTATAATTGCTTTCATTAGCTTTTCTTCAAATGATTTTCCATCAATTAAGCTTTCATCCATATCTTTATTTTCTTCTAAACTTTCATATAAGATTTTATAGTTGTTTTTCCAATCAATATAATCACATATAATAAATGCTAATATTATAATTACAATAATAAAATTTAAATATATTAATTCTTCAAAGTAATTTTCAAGTATATCTATTGCAAATAAATATATATCAATTAAACCTATGATAATTATGGAAAGAATAATATATCTGAATCTATTTTTTAGATATTCTATAAAATTCATTCTATTATGTATCCTATACCTTTCTTAGTTTTTATACAGTCTTCAATTCCCAAGTCTTTAATTTTTCCCCTAAGTCGATTTATATTTACAGTAAGAGCATTATCTGTTACAAATTCATCACTATCCCATAAAATCATCATAATATTTTCTCTAGATACTACTTTATTTTTATTTTTCAATAATGTAGTTAATATTTTTATTTCATTTTTAGTTAATTCTATGGTATTTTCATTATTTTTAATAATGCCCTTTTCCATATCAAATATTAAGTCTCCATAACGCATCACATTATTTGAGACACTATAATTATAAACTCGTCTTATAATTCCATTAATCTTTGTAACAAGTATATCTATGGAGAATGGTTTTGTAATATAATCATCTCCTCCATTATTGATTCCCATTATTAAATCCATATCTGAATCTCTAGAAGATAAAAATATGATTGGCACATTTGATATAGTTCTTATTCTTTCACACCAATAAAATCCATTATATAGCGGCAAGTTTACATCTAAAATTATTAAATCAGGTCTTTTATCTATAAATTCTTCCATTATCCTCTCAAAATCATCAATTAAATCAACTTTAAACCCCCATCTTTCTAATGCTAATGAAGTTTCTTTGGATAAGTCTATATCATCTTCTATTAATAAAATTTTATACATGCTCATTTTCTCCTTATTCAAATTGCTTCCATCATTATTAATTATGGTCAACTTTCATTATTTTGTATATATTATTTTTAACTTTATTTAAAAAAGACTATCACAAAAATAACTTTGAATTCTCCTGTAATAGTCTCTTTTTTAATCAATTTTATTTTATATTCAGCTCTATATTTCCTGTGAAATTATCTCCTTTTATTCCAATATAATTACTTCCATCTTGAATTTTTAAAGTTACTTTATATACTTTATTATTTTTACATAAAACTACTGGTTTATCACTTCCTGATAATAAAATTAATTGAGCAGATCCACTTGTAGTATTGATTTTACAAGTAATTGTCACTTCAGATCCACTCTCATGTTCTATTGAAGTTCCTCCAAATACATACTCTATTCCAGAATAATTTTCATACTGTGCAATATAAGTTCCCACATAGTCATCTACTCCAAATTCTCTGTCACCATTCAATTCATAATTACTTGTAAGAGTTCCTTTGCCAGCGCTTTGAATTATATTATTATAATGAGTTAAAATTTCATCTTTAGAGCATCCGGTTGATACTGCTATAATAAATATCAGTATCACACAAACAAATAAATTTTTTATCATTTTATCTTCCTCTATTTTTAGATTAATTTAATTATCATAAATTATTCTTTTGAACTTTCTAACAGACACCACACCATATATTACAAATATCACTAAACAAATTACTAAACTTAATATATATATGTTAATTAAATTTGCCATTAGTAACTCTCCTGCTAATTTTAATGCAAAGTAACTTGATATTGCTGCAATTATCATTGGCAAAGCATAAAATATAACCACCTCTTTAAATACTGCTCTATTAATTTCATTCTCTGTAGCACCTATTTTTATTAAAGTAGTATATTTCTCCTTATCCTCATAAGCGTCACTATATATTTTCATGTAGATAATACTTCCAGCAATTATTGCAAATACTATGAACAAGAATACAAGAACTGCATAAGCAAACTTCATCCACTGACTTTCATTTTGTGCCTTATATCCATTTTGTATATATCCACTTTTTAAATTTAAACTTTTTTCAAGGCTATTAAACATCATTGTACTATTCTCTTCGTTTTCTATCTTTGCTCCATAAAAGTATCCTTGCTGCCCCTTATCTTTTAATTTCTCATAAGTACTATCATTTACAACTATAATACTCTCATTAACACCAGTACCTAATACTGGTAATTTTACTTCTCCTTTTGAAATCTTATATACTTGTCCATCAATTTTAACTTCGCTTTCTTTTTGTGCAAGAGTCATAATGGTCTGAGGGCTTTTTAATGTTATTACATTATTCCCTCCAACTAAGCTTTTTCCGTACTCTTTTGATTCTTCTTCATTTCCATTTATATTAAGAATATTTATGAAATCACTATATTTCATTATTACATCCATAGTATCATAGATATACTTACTATCCTTATTTTCTAAAAATGTTAACTCTGTATTTACTTCATATTTTATTTTGTTAGTATTTTTTATTATATTATCAATTTTTTCTTTATTCACTTCATTTTTATCTGGGGAAAATATACTAACTGTGTATATATTTCTTTGGGTCTGAGCATTTTCTTGCATATATTTAATAGCAACTGCACCCCCAAGTGTTGATATAGTTGCAGTAATCATAATTGCTATTATGGCATAAGTTTTATAATTTTTACTTAATCTATGGTTTATATTGTTAATAGCAATTATATTTTCCCCATTAAATAATATTTTTTTATTTTTCATTATTAAACTAAATAATACAGGCATAACTGATTTGAATAATCCATAAGTTCCTATGATAACTACAATCACTACTGTAACTGAACTCATTATATTTTCACTTCTTATATTCAGAGAAAGATAGTAACCATATCCTATTACGAAAATTGATATTATAGCTAAGATGTATAATCCAATTCCTACTTTGGGTATTTTTTCTTGTTTTTTAGAAGCATTTATTAAATTAATTACACTACTTCTACAAATAGTTATAAATCCTTTTACCGACATTATCATAAATATTGCTATAAATATTACGCTAGCAGAAATCAATGCTTTTATGCTAATTCCATTAGCTATATCTATATGAAATCCAGATAGTTTTATTATTATAGCTTGGAAAAATTTTGAGGTAATTATGCCTATAATTAACCCTATTAAACAAGAACTTATACCTATAAGCATATTCTCTACAAAATATATCTTCCCAATAGTATATAAATCCAACCCCATAAAAGATAAGATTCCAATTTCTTTTGATCGATTTTTAAAGAATACATTAGTTGCATACCATATAAAGAAAAATAAAAATACTGATAATATTACAATTACGGACATTAATACTGCCGAAGTAAATTTTGCATTTTCTCCTTGCAATGCTTTTATAGCCTCTCCATATTGTAATAGTTCAAAATTAGTCAGAATTACTACTGAAAATACCATAGATATGAAAAATGCTCTGTAAGTTCTTAAATTACTTTTAAAATTATTATATGCGATTTCTAATATACTCAACTATATGTCACCTCCCATAGAAGACAACATATCCATTATTTTGCTATAAAATGCTTTTCTACTATCTCCTTTATTTAATTTACATTTTATAGTACCATCGTTTATCATATATACTTCATTAGAATAACTTGCCGTTTTAGGATCATGAGTAATCATTATAATAGTTGCATTACTCTCTTTATTTATCTTTTCTAATGCGTCTAAAAGTTCATACGCTGATTTAGAATCTAATGCCCCCGTAGGTTCATCTGCAAATATTACTGATGGATTTGTAATTAAGGATCTAGCCGCTGCACCTCTTTGCTTTTGTCCTCCTGATAGTTGGTATGGATATTTATCTAAATGATTTTCTAATCCAAACTTTTTAGATATTTCAATAACTTTATCCTCTATTTCTTTGCTTCTCTTCTTTCCAAGCGCCAAAGGAAGAGCAATATTATTCATAAGAGTCATATTATCTAATAAGTTATATTCTTGAAATATAAATCCAATTTTATCTCTTCTTAGTTTTGATAATTCTTTATTTCTTATATTTGATACATCTATTCCCTCTAATATAATCTCCCCTGAAGTTTGCTTGTCCAGCGTTGACATTATATTCAGTAATGTGGTTTTTCCTGCTCCTGATGGTCCCATTATAGCTATAAAATCGCCCTCTTTTACTGTTAAGGATATATCTTTTAATACCTTTGTCTTAAAGCCTTTTATTCCATAATCTTTACATATATGTTCAACTTTTAATATTTCTTTCATATAATTAACCTCCTAAGTCACTTTAATATTTAATATATTATTATTTTAAATCTTTCTAATAATTAAATCCTTAATTAAAGATTACATTTTATTCTCTAATGTTACACTTTAGTAACATAGAAAATAATTATGTTATAATTATCTAATTGATATGAAGTTTATACACATTCATTATAGGGTATAAACTAAATCTATATTTTAACTATATAAAGGAGATTACTATGTGTGATTTTGCCTCTAGAAATAAAGAATTATTTAATAAATTAGATATATTTATGAATTCAAATGATAATAATGAAAAAATACTAATGAATACTTTACATCATGCTCAAAGTATATTTGGATATCTACCGAAAGATGTACAAGTGTATATTGCAGAAAAATTACATCTTCCTTTTAGCCAGGTAGAAGGTATTGTTAATTTTTATAGTTATTTTGTAACTGAGCTTAAGGGTAAATATAAGATAAAAGTTTGCCTTGGTAATGCTTGTAATAAAGATGATAGCCCTAGTATCCTGCGTGAATTTGAAAAATTAATTGGAATTAAAACTGGTGAAACTACTAAAGATATGAAGTTCAGTTTAGAATCTGGCGGATGTGTAGGTGTTTGCCGTAAAACACCTATTGTTACCATAAATGGACGAGTTTATGAAAGTGTAACAGTACAAGATATTCCTTCAATATTAGAAAATTGTATTTAAAAATTAAAGGCTGCTTAAAAGCAGCCCTTTTCATTATATTTATTATTAAAAATTAAATTATTTTCCTTAATTCTCCATAATATATTCAACAAAGTTTGTATCTTCATTAGTATTTTCACTTTTTATTTTGAATCCCATTTTTTTATAAAACTCTACAGATTTATAATTATCCTTGTATACAGCTAAATTTAAGTTATTATATTCACTTTTTACATGTTCAATTAGAACTTTGCCTATACCTTGTCCTTGGCTGTCATTATCTACAAACAACGCTCCAATAAATTCATTGTTTATAATAGAAATAAACCCTTTTATATTCTCTTTTTCATAAACATAAGTCTCTGCCATAGGAATATAAACATTTTTCACTGTATTATAGTTATCTTCCCAATACTTTTTTTCTATGAAATCATGAGCTTTCACAGTACTCTTTAACCAAATGTCCATCACTCTATCTACATCATTATTTTCTAATTTTCTTATCATTAATTTAAGTCTCCTGATATTATTATTCATATATTCTAATTTTATCATTTATTATCTATTAACAAAATAAAAAGCATTCTTTTATTTATACTAAAAGCAAAGACTAATAAAAACTGTCATAAATGTGGATTATGTGCATCTCTTTGTCCTTCAAAATCAATTTCTCATGATAATCCCAGCATAACAGATGATTCAACATGTATTTCATGTATGCGTTGTATATCAATATGCCCAAATCATGTTCGTTATCTAAATAAAGTAATGTTATTTGTAGCAAGTCAAAAAATGAAAAAGTTATGTTGAACTTATAAAAAGAACCCGCTATTTTTATAAAAACTAAAATATTAGGTTATTTATTTTGTCCCACTTTCATTAATTTTTCATAATATAAAGTATATTGACACCTTTGGAGGATTGAAAATGGATTTTATAGACAGTATGATTTCAGAAAGACTGGGCGATTTATCTTTCTTTAACACAGCTACAAGATTATACAAATTTGAAAAAATAAAGAAAATGACTAATGATGCAAAAGCAAATAATCCAGATATTTCACTTATTAATATGGGAGTAGGTGAGCCTGATAAGATTGCTGACTCTAGTATTGTTGATGTTTTATGTAGAGAATCTCATAAAAATGAAAATAGATTCTATGCTGACAATGGAATACTAGAGTTCCAAGAGGCAGCTTGTAGATTTATGAAAAATGTGTATCATATAAACAATTTAACTTGTAAAAATGTGATGCATGGCATAGGTTCAAAATCTATTTTAGCCATGATTCCCATAGGCTTTATAAATCCTGGTGATGTTTGTTTAATGACTGTTCCAGGTTACCCAATAATGGGTACTTATTCTAAGTTTTTAGGTGGAGAAGTCTATAATCTCCCTCTTTGTGAAGAGAATGACTTTTTTCCTGATTTAGAAAATATTCCTAAAGATATTTTAAAAAGATCTAAACTTCTTTATATTAATTATCCAAATAACCCTACAGGACAAATTGCCACTAAAGAATATTATGAATACTTGGTTAATTTTTGTAGAAAAAATAAAATATTCATAGTTTCTGACTTAGCTTATGGTGCTTTGACTTATGGTGATAGTAAGCCACTTAGTATTTTTAGTGTCGATGGTGCTATGGACCTTTGTTTGGAAATTCACTCTCTATCTAAGAGTTTTAATATGACTGGTTTTAGAATGGCTTTTGTTGTAGGTTCTCCTAAAACTATAGAACTTTATTCTACTATTAAAGGCCATACCGATTCTGGACAGTTCATTCCTATTCAAAAAGCTGCTTCCTTTGCTCTTGATAATTATGAAAAGCTTATTGAAGAAAATATTGAGAGATATTCTAGACGTTTTGATTTACTAATTGATGTACTTAGAAAAGTTGGATTTAAGGTTGAAAAACCTAAAGGTGGATTTTATGTTTATCTTCCTATCCCAAAAGGCGCTGGTGATGTAATTTTTTATAATGCAGAAGATGCTTTTGCTTATATTTTAAATAATGCTATGATATCAACAGTTCCGTGGGATGATTGTGGTGCTTATTTAAGGCTTTCTGTTACTTATGAAGCTTATAATAAAGATGATGAAATTAACCTTATGAATGAAATTTATAATAGACTAATGTCTCTTAACTTAAAATTCTAGTATTTAAAAAATAAGGTGTAACCATTAAATTTGTGTGATTACACCTTGTTTTCTATCATAGTTAATTTTATTAAAAATTCTCATTTATTTTATTTTGATTAATATTATAATTCTCTATTATTAATATTTATTATGTTCTTCATTTATTTGTTCAAGTAATTCTTTATCTAGGAATTTTTCACAAAAACATATAAATAATTTAATTGGTAATGATATATACTTATCTTTATGAATAACAATATAAAGACTTCTTTCTATTTTACAATCTTTTAGTCTAGAAATATTTAAGTCACCTAGTTTTTCTTTCTCAACAACTGAAATATAAGGAACACAACTAATTCCCATATTTAATTTTACATAATTTATAATAGCTTCAATATGACTTAATTCCAAATAACCCTTATATTCTATATTTTTACTTTTTAAGAAAGTTTCAAAAGTTTCTCTTGTTCCACTTCCATCATCTCTAAAAATAAATATATTATCTAAAAAATCTTCTTTTTCTAAGTATTTTTTATCTTTCCATTCATGATTAATTCCACTAATAAATACTAGTTCATCTCTGCAAATTTCTTTTGATATTACTTCACTACATGAAGTTGAGCTCTCTATAAAAGCTATATCTACCTTATTATGTGAAATTAAATCTTCTATATTAGATTGGCTATCTATTACAAGAGATATTTCAATATCAGGAACTTCTTCATTAAACTTTTTAATTACATAAGGCATTATATATATTCCTATGGTAATGCTTGCACCAATAATTATTTTACCTCTATTTTCACTTGCACAATCTTTTATTGTATTAACTCCTTCTTCATATATATTTAATATTCTTCTTGTATAATTAAAAAATATCTCACCTTCATACGTTAAAAAAAGTTTTTTTCCTATTCTATCGAAAAGCTTTGTATTGAGTTCAGCTTCAATCTCTGAGATACATTGGCTTATTGATGGCTGACTAATATACATTTCCTTTGCAACCTTGCTCATATTTAAACAACTGGCTGTTTCATAAAAAATACTTAATTTCCTAATATTCATAATTTACTTCTCCTATGTAATATTACTTTTATTTTGCTCATTCTGATTAGTAATTATCTTTATAAAAATTAAATCCCCTTGAATTGATTTTAAGATTAATTTTCTCATATCTCAAGTATATATATCATTATAAAAAATTTGCTTTGCTTAATTAAGCGGCGTGTCGGTGAATTATTTCATTACCACTTTAATCTACTGTGTGTGCGCTATGAAATTTCAGGCAACAACCTTACTCAAAAATATAAGAATATTATAATATTCTATCATATAAAAAAGGAGTCCCCTAATTATTATAGTAGACTCCTTTTTCGCAAAATAACTCTATTTATTCATTAATAATTTATTTTGATCTTTTACTTTTTTTATTGAAGTAAGTAATAATGCGTATCCTGTAAGAACACATGCTATCATTACTATCCATCCTGTATTAAATCCAAAATTATCTACTATCATACCAAATAAACTAGATCCAAATGCAAATCCTAAAGCAAATAATAAACTTATTGTTCCAAGTATTACACTTGACTCTTTTCTACCAAATACATCTGTTGCCATAAATGCTGGTGCTGACATATATGAGTAAACGTTTAATCCGTATGCTATAGAGAATAAGAATGCTAAACCATGAACTTTACTTGATGCTAATAATGCTATTATTGATACTGTTGAAAGTACCATTGATATAGACATTGTTTTTATTGTTCCTATCTTATCGAATAATGCTCCTCCAGTTACGTTTCCTATTAAACAGAATAACGCAAATAATGAACCTAAAGTACCTACTAAAGTTGCACTCATTTTAAGCTCACCTGTAAAGTATGTTGCGTATTGAGTACTTAATGCTGATATTGCTATAGCTATTATTGCGTATCCTATTGAAAATGTCCAGAAATATTTATTCTTAGTAGTTGCTTTAGCACCTAAACCTTCAAATCCTTTAGCTTCTTCCACTACTTCATCATTTTCTTCTACTACTTCTACTTCACCCTCTTTAGGCATTCTTATGAATAATAATATTATCGGTAAACTACATGCTATTGCTATAATTCCAAACATTATATAACTATAACTTGCGCCTTTTGATGCTAACATTTGTGAAGTTATTTGTTGTAAAAATACATTACCAATAGATCCTCCTGAGAAAGCAATCCCTAGAGCTTTACCTCTACCCTTCTTAGGGAACCAGTTATTTATTACATAAGGTACTCCTAATCCAGAGAATAAAACACATCCTATTTGAGATATTGCTGATAATATGTAAAATTGAGGTAGTGTATTAGCAAACCCAAATCCTAAAAATCCTAATGATGATAGCATTGTACCTACTATAAATAATACTTTTATATTTACTTTACCAAATAATTTTCCCAAAAATGGTGAAAATGCTGCTGATGCCATTGCTCCAAATGTGAATATTAAAGAAAATCCTGCTAATGAAAATCCAAAGTTATTTATTACATAAGGTATAAATAAAGGTTGTATATTTTGTGCCACACCAAAAGGTATTGCCTGCATAAACATACAAATAAATACCATAAAATATTTTTTCTTAACACTGTTGTTATTAATTGATACTGCTTGATTCATAAATTGTCTCCTCCATTGCTAAATTTTAATTTACAAACTTTTACTTTTCGCCATAGAAGAGTATACATTTATTATATCAATCTGTTAAATATTTATATTTTATATTGCATATAGGCATTTACTTATATGCTAATGATCACATTATTCTTAAAGACTATTTATAAATTCATCATATTCAATTTTTTTATTTTCTATAATTTGCTCTAACTTTTCTTTATTATTTTTTAAATTTATCAAAATATCATTAACATTTTTCTCTAATTTGCGAATATCATCATAAGATTTACTTATTTGGCTATTAACAGAAATATCTGTAAATATATTGTCAAAAAATATATCAAATGTTTTCATTGATGTAGAAAAATTCAAACTAGACATGTTAATATCTTCTAATTCTTTATTAAAGCTTACTAATAAATTTGATACTCTGGTAAATTGTTTTTGAGCTTCATCTACTTTTTGATGCTTTGCCATAGAAGAAATAAAATCTCCACCAAGTAAATCAATAGTTCCCCAGTTTTTTGCAGACTGCAATATTTCTTTAGTATATCCAACCTCTTGATATAAAACCTTACCTGCACCTATTGACTCTTCTATCTCCTTCATTTCCTTTAAATAATTATCTATCTCATTTTCCATACTTAATAATCGTTTTTTTTGATTTTCATTTCCGTATATATTTATTAAGGATAACTTTGTATCAAGTAATTCAACATATCTGTTTTCACAATTTTCTAAGGAGCTTAATCTACTTTCTATTCTTGACTTACTATTTTTCAATGAGTTTAATCTAGATAAACAATCATCATACTTAAGCTTTGCCATTAAGTATTCCTTTTCTTCTTTGTTTAACTTCTCTTCCTTATTTCTCATAATCGTACTCATAATGCTAGATAAAGATAGCTTCTTTAACTTTTCTACATCATTTAGCTCTTTCTTAAGTATTTCTTCTAAATCTCTTAGTTCACACTCGTACATCTTCAAATTTTCACCTAAATCAGCAAGCTTATTTTCTAATACTTTTTTCTCTGCAACCTGCTCTTTTATTTGATTTATTTTTATATTAATATCACTTAACATAAGATGCCTCCCTAAATATATTGAATATATTATATACTATTTTTAACCATATAATATTTTTATTATTTATTTACAAAATGAAATCACCCTCTCTGATAAGTAGATTGGGTGACTAAAGTTTATATTACATATTCAAATACTGAGATAAAATGACATAAACTTCCTAAAAGTATAAATATATGAAATATCTCATGAAATCCTAAATTCTTAAATTTAAGTGCTGATGGTTTAAGGGCATATATTATCGCTCCTATAGTATAAAATATCCCACCTAAAAGTAATAAGAATATTCCTCCAAATGGCATAGAGCTGTAAAGTGGCTTTATCATGAATATTGATATCCATCCCATTCCTATGTAGATACAAGTAGATATCCATCTAGGGCAATTAAACCAAATCATTTTAAATAAAACACCACATACTGCTATAGTAGCAACAACAGTAAATAAAATCCATCCTTTATCCTCTTTCAATGCTATTAAGCAAAATGGAGTATAAGATCCTGCTATAAGTATAAAAATCATAGAATGATCTAATTTTCTTAAAAATGCAATTACTTTATCTGGTGCCATTACTAAATGATATGTAGCTGATGCAGCATAAAGCAAAATCATGCTTATGCCAAATATAATTACTGCAGTTAAGTCTACAGCAGATGCACTTATTAATGTAGTTTTTATTACCAGTGCCAAGAGACCTACAAAAGAAAGAATAGCACCACCTAAGTGAGTAAATCCATTAATGGGTTCCCTAACATATTTTCCCATGAAATACCTCCTTTTTTCCATTATCGGTCGGCCGACCGATGATATTTTGATTGTAACTTTAATATAAAAAAAAGTCAACTCAGTAAATAACTTTTAATATTTTATAAGCTACTTTATATATCTTTTACAATGTTATTTGCCCATTTCTTAGATAGAGCTCTTGGTACTCCAAATATAAATTTAGCTACTTCTTCTGTATAAGTCAGCGCAACTAGTATATAAATTGGAACTCCTTTATAAGCAGCAAAGAATGTTAAAGGTAAAGAAACAAACCACATACAACCCATTTCTAAAAATAAAGCATACTTTGTATCTCCTCCACTTCTAAGTACTCCAATTATTATAAAAGTATTAAAAGTCTTAAAAGCCATAAGTATTCCCATTATCCAAAATATTTTCTCTATATCTGGTGCTAAACTATCTGAGACACTAAACATTCTTATAAGTAACGGTATTGAAGCAATTAATAATACTCCAAATATGGCACCCACTATAGTTACTAAAATAGAAAACTTTTTACAATATGTTATAGCTTGCTTTATTTTATCCGCTCCTAGCTCATTGCCTATCATTATAGAAGATCCAATAGCTATACATACAGAAGTCATTATAAAGAAATTACCTGTAGTAGAAGCAATTTGGCTAGCCGCGATTGCTGAGGTTCCTGCCTTTGAATAAGCTACTGCATATAGTACTGTCCCAAATGCCCATAGTGTATCATTTAAAAATGTTGGTGTACTCTTTGATATATATATTTTTATTAAATCTTTATTTATTAACTTTATATCTTTAAAAGTAAATCTAAGTTCATAATCATTTTTTATAAAATAAACATAGCTTATTAATAAAATTAACTCTATTATTCTGGATATAACTGTAGCAAGTGCCGCTCCACTGGCCCCTAATGTTGGCATTCCAAACTTGCCGAATATAAATATATAGTTTAAAATAATATTTATACCTAAAGATATTGAGCTGCATATCATTCCTAGTTTAGGATTTCTAATGCTTCTAGATCCCATGCTAAACACATTGCTAATTGCTATTATTGGATAACAAAATCCTATTATTAAGAAATAATTAACTGCAATTTTTATGACACTTTCATCATAAGAAAAGAAATTAATTATAAATTTAGGTGTGAAAATAGCTATCAAAGAAAATACTATCCCTAAAATTACAGCTGATATTACACTTAATGCTGTGATTTTTCTTATATTATCTTTATCATTTTTGCCAAAAAATTGAGCTATAAATAAACCTGCTCCACCTATAATTCCTGATAAAGCCATATTGTATAAAAAGAAGTATTGATTAGCTATACCAATGGCAGCTACTGATATTTCTCCCAGTCCTCCAACCATAATAGTATCTACCATATTGATTAAAGTTGATAGTAAGTTCTGAATTATTATTGGAATACATAAAGTAAGCAATGTTTTATAAAATATTTTATTTTCATTGTCTAGTTTAAATACATTTTGCAAAATTTCACCTCATTTTTATTTCTTACTTAGTACCTTTGTATTTGTACATATACTTCTTAATAATATCACATTTTTAAATAAAACTATAATATTTCGGTCATATTAAAAGAGCATTTCATTATTGAAATACCCTTAGTTTATTGCTTATATTTATATATATACTATCTCTACACCTGCAAAGCTGGCACTTCCTACTATAGTTAAAATATTATCTGAGTTTCCCATATCTCTATTCTTCTCATATACACCTACAAAAGATGTGTTTGCTCTATTTTCTACAATCCAAGTTTTAGGTATATATAACTCTACTCCACAAAATAATACATCTATTCTAACTATTCCACGACCATTGTTAAGTTTTTCATTGTCAAAATACACCTCCATTGAACCAAAGGTACAGTCTAAATCCGCTTGTTCAAATTTTTCTGAATTAATATATTTAATACTCCCCTCGAAGCTAGTATCTAGTTTTATATGTCAGCAAAGCTTCTCTTAAATATGCTTTTTACCATAATTCCTAAAAGAAATACTGTTAATAATATACTAAATACATTTATATGAGTAAAATAACCAAGCTTGTTAACTATTAAGGTAATAATTCCTAATACAAGTAAGACACCCCAGAAAATTCTTTCTTTTTTCATTTTATCTAATCTTTTCTAATAACTTAAATTTTAGTGGTTCATAATAGTGTCTTGAAACATACACTTGTTTATGTGTATTTGGGAATTCAACGATACTTGATGATGTTAAGTTTTGTGTTATGGATTAAATGTAATTTATATTTAATACAGTGGGTTTCGAAATCCTCATAAGATTATTTGATAAAATCTCTTCTAATTCATAAAGATTGTAATTAACTTGATAAATATTGTCACAAGTATGAGAACTAATATTAGCATCTTCCGTTTCAAAGAATAATATCTCTGATAATGAAATATAGTTATCCACATTATCAATTATAGTCATTAGACTTTCTTTGTAAACGAAATTAGAGTAAGTGGTTTATTTATCTTTGTAAGAGGTAAATTTTTAATTATTAGTTGCAAAAATTCTTAAAATAAAAAATTTACTTTGATCATATCGCCAATGAGATGCTCTCGTTACCACTTTAAGCCACTGTGTGTGCGCTATAAAATTTTAGGCGACGACCTTTCTCAAAACTAAATTTTTTACATCTCAATATTTGTTGTCATTACTTATTTTCATAATTTTTTCACAGATTTAAAAGCAATATAATCTCCTTATATATAAAAAACTGTATCATACCTAATAAAAGGTATAATACAGTTTTTTTAATTATTATTTTTATGTTAATTAGGCTTGTTTTCCAAAGTGTCTTTCTAATAATCCTAAGAATGCTTTACCATGTCTAGCTTCATCTTTACACATTTCATGAACTGTATCATGTATAGCATCTAATCCTAATTCTTTAGCTCTTTTAGCTATTTTTAATTTTCCTTCAGTAGCTCCGTATTCAGCTTCAACTCTTGCTTCTAAGTTAGCTTTAGTATCAGCAACTACAACTTCTCCTAATAATTCAGCGAATTTAGCAGCATGTTCTGCTTCTTCGAAAGCTATTCTTTTGTAAGCTTCTGCAACTTCTGGGAATCCCTCTCTATCAGCTTGTCTTGACATAGCTAAGTACATTCCTACTTCTGTACATTCTCCAACGAAATTAGCTCTTAATCCTTCTAAAACTTCTTCATCTACTCCTTGAGCTGAACCTATTCTGTGCTCATCAGCCCATTTCATTTCACCTTTCATTTCTTCGAACTTTTCAGCTCCTACTTTACAAACTGGACATACTTCTGGAGCAGCCTCCCCTTCATATATATATCCACATACTGTACAAACAAATTTTTTCATTTTTATATTCCTCCATAATTTTTATATAATCTAATTATTGTATACTGTTTAAATTTAATTTTTAATTATGATATATTAATACCACGTATTTTTCACTTTAAACAATTTTTTAATTTTTTTTATACTTTTATAATAAGTGTTTGTGATAAATCCATAAACTAAATCCCACCATTATGATAATCATGGTGGGATATTTATAATAATTTTGATCTTATTTATATATGTAATATGAATTATTAGTTAGTAGATGTTTGATCTTCATATGATTTTTCTTCACTATCACTAGATGATAATAAAACTACTCTAGCGACTACTGCATTTTCATCTATGTCTGATTTTAAAGTTATCGGAATCGATAAATCCTGTGATGATATAGTATCCCCATAACTTAATTCAGACACATCTATTTTTATACTTTCTGGTATATCTTCTGGATGACCTTGTAATTGTACTTCTGATACTATTACTTCTAATGATAAACCTTTTGATTCTAATAATCCTTGGCCAGTATAAACAGCCAGGACTTTTAATTTAATCGAATCTCCTTTTCATTTCTCTCATCAATATTAAATACTAAATTTTGCATGAAATTCCTTATTCCTTATTTACATATAGTTTTTATTTTTCATTAGAATTCTAATTTGTAATTTAAAAATACTTCTCTAACTAATTTATTATTGATAAATTACTATTAATCTAAACCTTAAATATCTTATTTGTCCTTATTCTCAATGAATATTAAAATTTATTATTTATCTTGTATTTAATAATAGGAAATTTATATAATAATACATATATAAAACTATCTTATTAAAGGAGATTATAATGTATTTATCAAAATTTACAGACTATAGCTTTCGAATATTAATGTATTTAGGTAATCATCCTGATAATCTTTCTACTGTTGATGAGCTATCATCTATTTTAGATTTATCAACTCATCATATAAAGAAAATCGTATATAAATTATCTAAAAACAATTATATATCATCATCAAAGGGAAGAAACGGCGGCATAAAATTAGGTATGAACCCTAAAGATATAAATTTAGGAAAACTTCTTGAAATAACTGAGGATAACTTAAATATCCTTGAATGTTTTTCTCTTGAGAGTAATACTTGCCCTATAAATGATTCTTGCAAATTAAAGCCAATTATAGATGATGCTCTTAATTCTTTTAAACTTAAGTTAAGTGAATATACTTTAGAGGATATACTTTAAAAGGATGGATTACCTATTGGCTATCCATCCTTTTTATATCTAATTTATAATTGAAACTTATTTTCCTGCGTATATATCCTTTTCTACATCAATAAATACTTGCGCTATAACTCCATAAGCTTCACCCCATGCACTTAAAACTTCATCAGTTGCAGCATCTCCTAAAACTTCTTTTATTGCTATTAATAAGTTTTGCCCCACTATTGGATAATGTTCTGGCTTTACATTTGTATTAACATGAACTTGTCCTATTTTTTTCACTGCTGGTAATAAAACTTCTAAATTATCAATGTTTTGAGCCGCTGCTAAAATTGTCATAGCTAAAGCTTTTGGTTGTGATCCTGATTTTTGATTATCCATATTAAACATTTCTTTTACTTCTGGATTGTTTTCGAACATTGTTTTATAGAAAGTTGTTGTTATTTCTAATCCATGCTCCTTTAATGATGGTACTGTACTCTTTACGATATCTATTGTCTTTTGACTTAACATAATTTTAATCCTCCATTCTTAATGTGTATTTTGTATACACATTTTATATAATATATAGATACCTTGCTTTTTTCTCTTTTAAACATTTTTTTTAAATCTTTTTATTTTTAAAATAAAATAAGTGTAGTCCTGCAAAATAAGTTTTTATAATAGCTTATTTTACAGGACTTAGTCTTTTTTAATCTACATTTTTTTATCGTATTTATATCTGTAATAAATACCATAAGCAACTACAAATAAATAAGCAAATACCAGTAACAGTATAACAACCATATCCACTTCCATAAGAGCAAAAGATATCATTAATGCTCCAAATACGTAAATCATCATGTCATACGCCTTAGCTTTTGCTCCATTAGTAATTGCAATATTTCTCTCATCATTTTTATTAATATCTAATTGTTTTTTAATCTCAGAGCTATTTGCTATAGCTTTTTCACCTACAATATTACCTATTCCATGACCAAAAACTCCACATCCCACCCCCACACAAATATATGGTAGTGTTTGCATGATTCCCTGTGGATCAGATATAATTTTTATACAAAATAAACTAGTACCAAGTAGCAGTATCCCTATTATGACAAAACAATAATCTTTCCAATTCTTTTTCATTATTTTTCCCCCTTAATAATAAAACTTTTCATTTAAATTTATCGTTTAGATTTTATTACTATAGTAAAATGAATAAATTATAGTGAGAGTAAACTTAGCAGTAATTATTAAAGCTACGATAAACATACTTGTGTAATTTTCATTATTGCTCCTCTTCATATATAAATATTTGTTCAATTTGCATATTAAAGTATCGTGCTATTTTAAAAGCAAGAATGATAGAAGGGTTATATCTTCCTTTTTCTAAAGAACTAATAGTCTGCCTAGAAACTTCAAGCGCTGAAGCTAGCTCTTCTTGTGTTATTTCTCGTTGTTTCCTAATTTCTTCTAATCTATTGTTCATAAATAATATACTCCTTATCCAAATACGTAAAGCTTACTTTACATATTTTAATAATAACAGATTATTTATCTATGTCAAGTATACTTTACATTTTTATGATTATAAATATAAAAAATGTAGCTACTAAGTTTACATTCTTAGTAACTACATTTTATAGAATTATTAATTTTTCTATATCGCAAATTAACTTCTAAAAAATTTAGTAATTATATCACTATTATTTAAAATTAGCGTGTTATACATAAATAGTACATCACTATCTTCCTTTGGCTTGATATATTTTTCAAATTCTGTAGAATTTATATACCTCAAATCTACTAAAATTATCTTCGAATATTCACTTATAAGCAATGGTGCTAAGCTGCTTCCAAAAGAATCTCTAAATATATAAAGCTCCTTTCCACTTGTATTATTAGGATTTTCTATACTTAAAAGTGGTTTAGCTCCTCCTAAATATACATCATAGGAGTCTACATTTTTAAAGTATTCATCATTATAAACGTTTATATATTCTTGTTTTTCAAAGTCATATACTTTACACTCTTCAATTATTTTATTATTTAAATAAACAAGTTTATCTGGATTAATATTAGTTGCAGATTGACCATAATAAGATCCATAAAAAGAATCAAATTTCTTTTCTTCATATTTATAATCCGGAATTTTATTATTCATATCAGTAAGTAAATTTTCTGCTACAGGTAGTATCTTTTCCTGCTTCCAATGTAAATCCGTATTATAATAATCATTTATTTTCAAGTTTTTGATAATATCAATGTACTTCATATTTTTTGTATTTTTCTTCATTATATCTATCAATTTTTCATAATCTAAGCTTAAATATCCTTTATCTTTAGGTACAAAATAATTTTTATCCGGTACTATAGTATAGTAAATATTTGAGTTTTTGAAATAAATAGATGCTATTTTATTGTATAAAATTGCACTATTATAAATAGATTTCTCTCTTAATGGATATTCCATCTTATAAATACTCTCATCTATTATATAGATATCATTATTATCTTTTTCTTTGAAGATATTAGTATTAATAAAAGATTTAATTTTTCTAAAATTATCTCTTAATGGAAATTGATCCAAAAAATATTCTTCCATATCTTTAAAATACTCACCTTTTACAAGTTTCTCCACAGTGAATTTCGGTAATTGTGATAATTTTCGTCTCTCTTCGTAAGATATTTCTTTATCTTGTGAGAAAATATTACTCACCATAAATCCAACTAATATAAAAATAAAACTTGTACTTATTATTATGTTTTTTAATTTAATGTTCATATTAATCCCTCCTTAAAATCTAAAATATAAAAACGGATTAAAAGAACCGTCTATTAAATAAGAAGTTACTATTATTAATAAAATAATATTGAATATAGGATTTATTGTGGATATAAATTTTTCTCCAGCTGATCTATTGCTTACCTTTACTATTATATTTTTTAATACAGGTGTAGCTCCTATTATACTTATTACTAAAATCACTGCATAGCTTTTTAAATAGTATGCAGAAAACTCGTTGTATAAAGGTAATCCTCTGAAGTTAAACATATTATACAAACTACTAAACATATCTTTTATATTTTCATTATTAAAAATCACAAAACTTATTATTATAAAAAATTTAGCATAAATATGTTGTAAAAAACTTGGTAACTTCTCTATTATATCTTTTAAAAGCAATTTTTCAATAACTAGTAGTACAGCGAAATAAAGCCCCCATAATACAAAGTTCCAACTGTCTCCATGCCAAAGTCCAGTAAGGCACCATACTGCAAATATATTAAATATCCATCTATTTTTGCTTACTCTATTTCCTCCTAATGGAATGTACACATAATCTCTAAAAAAACTAGACAATGATATATGCCATCTTCTCCAAAACTCTGTAATACTTTTTGAAATATAAGGATAGTTAAAGTTCTCTAAAAAGTGAAAACCAAACATTCTACCAAGTCCTATTGCCATGTCACTATAACCTGAAAAATCATAATAAATTTGCAACGGAAAAACAATAGCTACTATCCAGTAAGATAAAATATTTTTCCCCGTATTACTGTTTATAACATCTACTAACATACCTAAATTATTTGCTATGATTACTTTTTTACTAAGACCTATAATAAATCTATTTACACCATAAGCAAATTTTTCAAAAGAATAAACCCTATTATTCAACTCTTCTTGTATTGTTGTATATCTTACTATTGGTCCTGCAATAAGTTGAGGAAATAAACATACATAGGTGGCAAAGTCAATAAAACTTTTACATACCTTTGCTTCATTTCTATACACATCTACAACATAGCTTAAAATTTGGAATGTATAAAAACTGATTCCAATTGGAAGTGCTAACTTTAATAATTTTATATTTGTAGAAGATATATAGTTAATGTTACTTATTATAAAATTTCCATACTTAAACACAATTAAAATTCCTAAACTTATAACTAAGCTGCTTACTAAAAATACTTTTGAATACTTTGTCTCTCTATATTTATCTATTAAAACTCCATGAATATATCCACTAAAAGCAGAAATTATCATTAATAAAGTATATCCTGGTTCTCCATAAAAATAGAAAAACAAACTAGCTAATAACAATATTAAATTTTTATATTTATTTTTTGATATAAAGTAGACTACTATCGTTACTGGTAAAAAGTAGTATAAAAAACTTATGCTTGAAAATAACAATTTCTGCCTCCTAAAAATTTTTATTATGACTTGTGAAATAAAATTTAATGCTAATTCCCTTTAATCTAAAATGGCCTGAAAATTATATTTCCAGGCCATTGATATTATTTATATTATTTACTATTTAGCTTCTGCTAAACTCATAAAAGCATTTTTTATTGGAGTTGCTTCTGTTTTATTTGCCATTAAAAATAACACTGTATTATCTATACTTTCTACTATTACCTCTTCAGCCTCTACGCACACCCATTTTCTTGGATTTGCATTTTCTTTTATAGTTGATTTTACAGCATCCACATCAGCATTTTCATCTAATTTAAGTAACACTAATTCATAAGGTATTGAACTCATCATAGGAGCTGAGCTTATTCCTTCAGTAAATTTAACATCCGTATCTCCTAAATATCCTTGAATATTTTCTTCATTTAATTCTACTGTTTGGTAATGTTCTAAAGATGCTCTAAATTCCTCATCTAAATCTGCTGTCTCGTAAATTTTGTCTAGTACTTTTGTTAAATCTTCAGATAAAACTGGATTTCTCTCAACTTTGTTTGAACTACATCCAACTAATGAAAATATCATTAATGTAGATATTAATATAGTAATTATTTTTTTCATATATTTATCTCCTTATTTAGTGATAATTTAAATCTAACATATAGTCTATGATAGGTTCAAGTTACAAAAAGTTACATAATAAATATATATTTATATTATTTTTAATAAAAATTGTTCTTTATATTTATAACATTGGTTGTTGATTATTCATAGAATATCCGTCACTTCTAATATCGTTCATATCTATAATCTCTTCTTTTATTTCAACTTTACTTAATTTTTTAACAGCTCCAAAAGGCTGAAGTAGTGAAAGTTTATCTCCTCTACCAGATATAACCCATAAGACTTTATATCCTCTTGGAAGGACTTTTAGTCTTTCTTCACCTTTTCCATCAGTAAAATACACCAATAAATTTAACTTTTTATTATTAGCATATTCAAAAACTGGTGTAAATTCCGTTCCACCACCTGTTGTAATTCTATCTTTTACATCTTTGATCGATTTTACTTTGTATGCACGTCTAATCTCTTTATCACATTCTATTATAGTTATTTCTTGATTGTGATTTTTCACAATACTAAGAACTTCCTTAATTGCCTGTTTAAATTCTTCATCACTTATACTTCCACTTATATCAATAGCTACAGCGATTTCGGCCTTATGTCCTCTAAGCTCTCCTCTAAGATCCAACCTGTTAGGTTGTCTTCTATTTCTTCTTGTTGTAGTCTTCTTTTTATTTGCTTCAACAGTACCCATTAACTTTTTTAAATATAGATTCCAAGGAAGTTCACCTTTGCTACTTTTAAGAGATTTTATCATTCCTTCTATATAAATAGGAATGCTTCCTTTTTGTGAATTATCAGCTATTTTTTCTGTAAATTCTTTTAAAGTTTTTTCGTCAACTTCATCAGACTCATCCCAGAAATCATGAGTTTTTTCTATATCAAATTCAACTGCTACATTTTCATTGCTATCTATTTCTTCACCCTCATCATCATCTTCTTGTAAATCTAACTCTGTTTGAATTTTTTCTAAATAGTATTCAAAGGTTTTATAAGGTTCCAGCTTTAGATTATATTTAACATTTATATATTCAAGTGTAATTGAATATGGTGGTAAATACTTTAAATATTGATTTACAACTACATCCATTGCCATATTAATTGCTAGAGTGCTATATTTATCTTTTAATTCCTTACCTCTCATTAAATGTTGAGATACTATATGAAGAATTTCATGCTTTATTGTAGTCTCCATTTGCTTCATATTAAGTTCTAAAAAAATAATAGGATTAAAGTAAATTACATATTTTGCACCTTTAAAATTAACAGCGGTTGCGCTTGTTATATCAAATCTTATAACTTTTTCCATTTGAAATAAAAAATAACCATAGAAATTATCTTTATCTTCCATTAGACTTAAATTTACCTTGTCTACAAGAGCAAAAAATTCTCTATTATATTCTGTTTCCATTTTCACTTCATACTTTTCACCTTTACGATATGCTTTTAGCATTTCTGATGCATTAACTACCTCCATAGCTGTTTCATAAAGGTACTTTCTCTCTTTTTCAAAATAAGTTTCCATAATTAGCTCCTTATTGAACTATAAGCTTGAAAATACACATCTACAAAATTTTCATTTTCTATAGCTTTTTTATATACCTCATTATAACTAATTTTCATATCCTTCATAATTCCAACCATTAAGTCTATTGGATATATACCTAAAAATTCTACAAATCTATTTATAAGGAATATTGAATCTTTATCTTCACTCATTTTATTTTCTAGTGTTTTTAATATATTCATAGCACTTATATAAAGTCTTGTATGACTTTCATTCTTTATTGTTTCAATCACATTTTCATCTAAATTTTCTCCAGAGAATACATCACCAAAAGATATTAATGGACTGTAATTTGACTCAACAAAACTTACAAATTCCTCTGCAATAACTTTTCCCACATTACCTTTTATAACATTTAGAAATACTGATCTTGGTATAGTATCTTGTTGCTCTTTGTACATTTTATAAGTCTTCGAAACTCTTTCATAACTTCTTGGAGTGGCTCTCACATCTTCATCATTTATCTTGTGTAAATATTCCGGAAATGTGGAGATAAACTCTATAACTTTAGTTTCTATGCCTGCATTTATCGCCCATTTTATCCATCCATTATAATCTGGCTCCATGTTTAGCCAAACAAATCTATTTTCTTGGGCTGCATCCATATCCACAACTTGATAATCAAAGTCTGAGCCGTATTTGCTTGATGGATTCATAGCTGCTAGTATTTTTACATCCTCCGGTAACTTGTATCCATTTATTTCTCTATTTAAAATTAAGTTCATAAGCTCTTGTTGAACTGTATGTTCACAACGGTTTATTTCATCTATAAATAAAAGCACACTTCTTCCTGCATTTATTTCTTCATCTATCTCTCTTAATTTATTATGAACAGCATAAATAGTAGTTTTCTTTTCAGTTTTGTTTCCATTAACATCCCTACTTTCATAAGACTCAACTGTTGGAAGTCCTCCAATTTCACCTTCTTTAAGAAGGTTTCCATCAATAGTAACTAAAGTCCAATTATTATCTTTAGCAAGTTTTTTTGCTAAAGCTGTTTTTCCTATTCCACTTTCTCCTACTACTAAAGGAACTTCTTCAGTAGATAATACTAATTCAACGCTCTTTAATGTGTCTATAAAATTCATAGTCTCTCTCCTACATTATCTTTAACTTTTCGTCTACAGCTACTTTCTTTGCTTTTTTACTTCCATATTTATGAATGAACAAAATTTTGTCCATTGCAAAAGTATCACTATTTCTGTCTATAACATTACAATTTATAAAATCTCTCACGTATTTTTCATCTATATTTTCATTAGATAAAACTTCTTTTAGTATAGATTGTAAATCTTCCAATTCTATTTCTTTTTGTATATCTCTTGATATATGCTTAATTACTAAAATATTAACTTTTAAAAACTCAAGGCTTTTCTCTTTATTCATATCATGGATAAGTCTTACTGCTGATTCATTACTTTTCACAGCTATTAGCTGAGTGTTAAAACTTGGTGACTTAATATATCTTAGTGCATCATAACTAATTTTTACTGATTCTTCTTGCACTTTTTCACATGGATTTTGTATATATTTAATCGAATCATAATTTTTTCTTACAGCAAGCAATTGCAATTCCTCACTTGGGTTTTTCACATACTGAATTGCCCATCCAGATTTCTCTATTGCTAATCTTATAACATTGTCTGTTGGATTTTTTATATAATCTAATATACTCCAGCCTTCTTTTACAGCCTTAATCATCATTTCTTCACTTGGCTCATCTATATATTGAATTGCTCTCACATTATTCTCTAAAGCAAGTTCTTTCATTTCTTTTGTAGCATTTTTTATACTTTTTAATAAAAGTCCATTTCTCCCTAGGGCTAATAGTTTCATTTCATCCGTTGGATTATTTATAGTTGTTATAATAGAAGGATTTCTCTTTATCATCTCAATAACTCTTGACTCTTCCATATTGTACCTCCCTATCTATTATTCTTTTTTTTATTTATTTAAAATCATAATTACTTTTCATTATAATTTATATACTTTTAAAGTCAATTTAAACAGTATAATTATGGAAATAAATAGAAATAATACCTAAGCTTTAGATTTATTTAACATATTTAAACCCAAATTCATAAATTAAAGTAAATCTAAAATTAAGAGGTCAAAATTATGGATAATATATTTGGATATAAAATTTATAACTCTCAATACCCTCAGATGAAAATTATTGAAACACCTAGGTTTATACTTAGACCAGCAACTTTACAAGATGTTCCTGATATTTATGAGTATCTTAGTCAAGAAAAAGTAGTACAATACCTACCTTTTAAAGCTCACAAAACTATTAATGATACAAAAAGATTCGTTCAATTATTTTTTATTAATAACTATAAGCAAGGTAAGGTGGGTAACTATGTTATCTACCATAAATCAGATAAAAAAGTAATTGGAAATATTGGAATTAACAATATAAGAACTAGATCAAAAGAAGGTGAAATAGGAATTTGTATAAACCCTAAATATTGGGGTAATAATTATGCAACAGAACTCACAGTGACAACTCTTATCACTGGTTTTGAATTGATGAATTTAGATAAATTGGTTGCCATAACTTATTCAGATAATAAATATACACCTAAATCACTAAGTAACTTAGGATTTGAATATTTAAAAACCTATAAACCAAGAAAAACTCTCCAAATGTCTCATAGATTCGAACTTACAAAAAATGATTATTTAAAATTAAAAAAAGAATATTTACCTGACTTAATAAATAGCTTTTATTAATATAAGATAATTTATAATAGCAAATCATATTATAATAATATTAAAGGGGGTAATGAGCAACATGTTAGCTTATTATATAAATTTAATATTATTTTTTCTATCACTATTTTCACTAATCTATTTCACCTATAATCCAAGGAAAAATTACGCATTTATTTTTAAAACTACTACTAGTATTTTATTCATTTTTACAGCAGTAATATCTTATATTAAATCACCAGGAGATTATTATTACTTTATATTATTAATAATTGGTTTATTTTTTTCTTTATTTGGAGATATGTTCCTTGCACTTAAAGTAAATCATCATGACGGCTCCTTGAACAAATTTTTTCTGTATGGACTTGTTAGTTTTTCAATAACTCATGTAATGTATATTTTAGCTTTTACTCATTTAGGGTCTTTTAATATACTTGATTTACTAGTTGCTTTAACTTTGGCATTTATAGCTATGACTATATTGAAATCAAATAAAAATATAGACTTTAAAAATATGCTTTTACCTGCCAGTATTTATTCATTTATCATCTGTTTGATGACTTTTGAGTCTATAAAACTGGTATTTTTGTTAAGGTTTGATATAGGAACATATTTACTTTTAATTGGTGCTTTATTGTTTATATTATCTGATCTAGTCTTATGTTTTATATTATTTAATAAATATGCTAAAAAATATTTGTCTGCAATAAATTTAATTACTTATTACACGGGTCAGTTTATTATAGCTTCTACTTTATTATTTTTTAATGATTTTTAGCATAATAAAAGGGGTATATCTTGGTTGATATACTCCCTCATTATTTTATATATAATTTTAAACTATTATTAGTCCATCAAATTATATTCATCATATAAAGGATATTTTTCTGTAAGTCCAACAACTAAATCTCTAGCCTTATCTTCCAAATCATAAGTCAAGCACAAGTCAATTGCCTCAGCAATAACTGTCATGTCTTCCTCGTTCATTCCTCTTGTAGTAACTGCTGCAGTACCCACTCTTATTCCACTAGTTATATGAGCTCCATTTGGATCAAAAGGAATTGCATTTTTATTTGTAGTAATATAGGCTTCATCTAATCTTTTTTCAGCCTCTTTACCTGTTATTTTTTTATTAGTTAAATCTAGCAAAATTAAATGATTATCTGTTCCGCCAGTTAATAATTTAAAATCTCTTTTCATAAGCTCTTCAGCTAACTTCTTACAGTTTTTCACCACTTGAGTCTGATATTCTTTAAATTCCTCGCTTAAAGCTTCTTTAAAGCAAACAGCCTTAGATGCAATTATGTGTTCTAGTGGACCACCTTGAGTTCCTGGGAATATGGCTTTATCTATGGCTTTTGCATATTTTTCTTTGCAAAGAATTATTCCTCCACGAGGTCCTCTTAAAGTTTTATGAGTTGTACTCGTTACAAAATCTGCTACTTCACATGGATTTTCATGAAGTCCTGCTGCAACTAGACCTGCAATATGAGCCATATCAACCATTAACAATGCTCCCACTTCATCAGCTATTTCTCTAAATTTCTTAAAATCAATTGCTCTAGGATAAGCACTTGCCCCTGCTACTATTAGCTTAGGCTTAACTTCATGAGCTATTTTTCTTACATTATCATAATCAATAAATCCATCTTTGGTTACACCATATTCATGAAATTCAAAATATTGCCCAGATATATTGGCTGGAGAACCATGAGTTAAGTGCCCACCTTGAGATAAATTCATTCCCATTACTTTGTCTCCTGGTTTTAATATAGCAAAGTAAACTGCTATATTTGCATTTGCCCCAGAGTGAGGTTGTACATTGGCATGTTCTGCTCCAAAAATTTTCTTCAACCTTTCTATGGCTAAAGTCTCCACTTCATCAATATGTACACATCCACCATAATATCTGTTTCCGGAGTATCCTTCTGCATATTTATTAGTCAAGTGACTCCCCATAGTTTCCATTACTGCCATTGATACTATATTTTCTGATGCTATTAACTCTATATTTCTTTGTTGTCTAAGTAGCTCTCTTTTCATACTGTTATAAACTTCCATGTCAGCTTGTTTTAAATTTTCAAACATTCTCCTCATCCTTTCATTTATAACCTACTGTTGACAAATTATAGTTTTGTAAGTTCCCCTACTATAAATATAGCATTTTTTTCACATAATATAATCAATAAATTAAATGTATTATGAATGTATTTCTATTATTCTAATTTTCTATTTTCCAAACTATACTAATACTTTCATCATACTTAGTATCCTCTGGCATAATATTAAAATCTTGACTACTATCACAAATTTGCATTTCTTCTAAATAGTCATATCTTCTTCTTTGTACACTACAACCTTCAAAATTATATTTAACATATTTAGAATTTTATTTATTAAATTACTATCATTATCTATTTTTATTTCTATCTTATGTTCACCTCTATACTCCACAAATAAATATTTCTTTAAAACCTAATCATAAACTTCATGGTGTCTTATATCAAAATTTCTCAAATTTTTATTTATATAAGATAGTTATATTTGATATATATAACTTAATTAAGTATAAAATCAAAAAGGAGATCTATCAAAATAATTAAACATTTTAATAGATCTCTTTTATTTATATTTAAGCAGCTATTTTTTCTGCTTGTTTATTTTCATTTAATTTAGCCATAGCTTTTATAGCAGTTAGTATGCCAATATACGCTAATATAACTGCGCCTAATATAGCCCACCAAGCTACACCATATCCCATTTTATCAACTACTACACCGAATAATGATGAACCTAAAGCAAATCCTATACCAAATACTAATTGTACCATACCTAATACTCCAGTATATTCTTTGTTACCAAATAATTTACCAACAAGTAAAGCAGGTCCCATTGTATAAGCAAATATAGATAAACCTTTAGCTACTGCAAATACATAAGCTAGCGGAGTTATTTCTACTGCATATATTAATGTTATATCGGATATAGCAACTATTATACCTGCTATTAATACAGTTTTAAATGCTCCTAGTTTATCAAATAATCTACCACCAAGTAAAGTACCAGCAAGAGAACATATTGCAAATATAGATCCTATTGTTCCTGTATTTACTTCTTCATTTAAATGTAAGTAAGCTGGATATTGTACTGATAATGCAGCAACATATATACCAACAAAGAAGTATCCACAAGCAAGGAGTTTAAATCCATTAGTCTTCATTGCTTCAGCAACACTATATCCCCAGTTTAAGCTTTCTCCTTTAGCAGATTCTTCAGCACCTTTAGTTTTCACAATTTCAGAAGAGTCTTTTGGCATTCTTAACATAAATAATACTATTGGAATAGCAACAACTAAACCTATAATACCAAAGATTAAGTAAGCTTGCTTAAATCCAACAACTTTTATTAAAGCAACTGATGAACTTTGTAAGAATATGTTCCCTATTGATCCACCAGCCATTGCTGTAGATAATGCTTTTCCTTTACTCGCTTCATCAAACCAAGCATTTATTAATAGAGGTACCCCTAAAGCAGATAGTATAGCCGCACCTATTTGCATTACACCTGCTATTATATAGAATTGCCATGGAGCTTTTGCAATTGAAAATGCAGCAAAACCACCACAACCTAATATAGCACCTGCTATGTATAAAGGCTTAAGACTGAATTTTTTAAATAAGCCTCCAACTATTGGCGAGCCTATAGCTGAAACTAAAGTTCCTATAGTAAATATTAAAGAAAAACTTGCCATACTAAACCCTAAAGTTTTGTCACTAACTACATAGTACATGAACTGTGGTTGTAAGTTAGCCATTACACCATATGGTATTGCTTGTATAAGCATACACGCTATAACAATTTTCCAACCAGCAGAAATTTGTTTTTTTGATTTACCCATTAAATCATCTCCTTTATTTGTAAATATATAATTGCATAGCCAATATTTTAATCCGCTACTTTTAAAATAACCGACTACATCGTATCATTTAATTCCATAAAAATAAATGTCCAAAATGTCAAATTTTTATGTCCAAATTAACAATTTTTAATTTTTATTAGATATAAATATATTAATAATTATATTTTTTAACTAAATTAAAAAAGTAGTTACTAGAAATTATTAAAATCAAGTAACTACTTTTCATATAAATAAAACTTTTATTTATTATCTAAACTTAAAATAATAGTATCATTTGATACTTCATCTATATCAGTTTTAAAGTCTATGTTTTCAAACTGATCTGAGTTAGTAACAACCATAATAACTACATCATCAAGATTATTATCTTTTATTAATGTTCTACTAAAGCTTATTAACTTATCTCCTTTGCTGACTTTATCTCCTTCTTTTACAAAAATATCAAAGCCAAGCCCCTTCATTGATACAGTATTTATTCCTACATGTATTAGTATCTCCATATTATTAGATGTTTTTATTCCAATGGCATGCTTGGTTTCTTGCATTACTGAAACAATTTCACCATCACATGGAGATAATACTATCTCTTCATGTGGATAAATACCTACCCCTTCACCTAGGATTTTTGCTGAAAAAACACCATCATTTACCTTTTCAATGGGTACAATTTTTCCAGATATACAAGAAGTAATAACCTCTTGTTTCTTTTTCTTTTTAAATATTGGAAACATATAATTCTCCTCTTTAGTTATATATATTATAAGTCTTGTCCATTAGATTTTATAACATTTTTATACCAGAAGAAACTATCCTTTTTGATTCTTCTTAAATCCTTAAAATCATGATCTTCTCTATTTATATATACAAATCCATAACGTTTTTTGAACCCTTGATGAGAACTTAGTAAGTCTATTACTGACCATGGGCAATACCCCATAAGCTCAACACCATCTTCAATTCCTTTTGCACAAGCATCTATATGATCTCTTAAATAGTCGATTCTATAATCATCATGCACTCTTTCATCTTCTGTTAAAATATCAGCTGTTCCAAGACCATTTTCTGTTATTATAAGTGGTAAATGATATCTGTTGTAGTAATCATTTAGAGCAATTCTCATACCAACAGGATCTATCTGAGCTCCATACTCTGTAGCTTTTAGATTTGGATTTTTTTCTATTTTGAAGTACCCGTATAAATCGTAATCTATTTCATTATTACCACGGCTACCTCTTGGATTTTCCTCAGTAGCATCAATATGTCTAGCACATAATGTACGATAGTAGTTAAATGCTATAAAGTCCATTTTAGCTTTTTTTAGAACTTCCTTATCTTCTTCAGGCATATAAGGTACTATATCAAGCTCTCTTAAGTAATTCATATAGTAAGCTGGATATTCTCCATTAAAATGCATATCTAATAAATAATTTGTTTTGAAATTATCATTTAATTTAGCTGCCCATACATCTTCTGGTTTGTTTGAGTATGGATAAGTTACTGTCGAAGATATTGATGGTCCTATTTTTCCATCTTCTATCATTTCATGACAAGCATTAGTTGCAAGAGCATGAGCTAAACACATATGATAATCCATTTTTGCTCTCATTCTCTCTACTTCATAAGCATCGTCCACATAAATGTTCATACGCTCTTTTACACGCATCATTAAGTTTTGTTCATTATGTGGTTGCCAGTATTTAACTCTATCTCCGAAATTTTCGAAACATATTTTTGCATATCTTTCAAAAGCAAAAGCACAGTCTCTACTTTCCCATCCGTTGTATTTTTCAACTAAAGCATAAGGTAAGTCAAAGTGATATAGTGTAACGAAAGGAGTTATATTGCATTCTATAAGATAGTCTATAACTTTATTATAAAAATCTATTCCTGCTTGATTTATTTGCCCATCACCATCAGGTATTATTCTTGCCCATGATAGTGAAAACCTATAAGTTTTTAGACCTAATTCTTTCATTAAATCTATATCTTCTTTCCAATGATGATAAAAATCACTGGCTACCTTACTATCTGCTTGTATGGCTGATTTTTTAAACGAATTAAAATCAGCAACAGTTTTTCCTTTTCCATCTTCATCCCAAGCACCTTCTATTTGAAATGCTGATGAAGATGCTCCCCATAAAAAATCCTTTGGAAATATATTAGCCATATTTTCTCCTCCTAATGTCATTTTATAATTATACAGCTATCTCTTCTTGTATAACTACTTCTTCTTTTATGTCTTCAAATCCTAATATATAAGTAAGTGCTGCTGAGCCAAAGAATGCTATGGCGATACCTATTAAGTAAGAAGCAAATCCCATAACTCCGGCCTGTGCATATACTGGAATAGTAAGTAGACCTTGGTTTGCAAATGCTATACCATAAGCACCCCCATAACCCATAACTCCACCACCTATGGCACCACATATTACTGCATATATCATAGGCTTTTTAAGTCTTAAATTAGCACCATAAATCGCTGGTTCTGTTATTCCAAATAAAGCAGTTATACTTCCTGATAAAGCAACTGTTTTTAATGATTTATTCTTTGATTTTAAAAATACCCCCATAGCAGCTCCTGCTTGAGCAAAGTTTGCTGCCCCCGCAAATGCTAATAAGTTTTGACGTCCAGTCATTGCTACATCATTTATAGCTATTGGTATGATAGCTTTATGTGCTCCAAATATAACAAGTACACACCAAAGTCCACCTATAAATGCACCACAAAGTATTGGGCTGAAACTCATAAGTTGTTGATATACAAAGTTTACTCCATTACCTATGTAAATCCCTATTGGACCAAATAATAAAAGTGTTGCTGGAACCATTATTAATAATATAAATGTTGGAACCATTATAGTTTTTATTACTTCTGGTACTACTTTATTTAAAAATCTTTCTACGTATGATAATACCCAAACTGCAATTATTATTGGAATTACTGATGATGTATAAGTCGCTTTCGTAATAGCCATACCAAATAATGAAATTACTCTTTCTTCCCCCATTAATGCTACTATGGCTGGATAACAAAGTGTTGCTCCTAGAACCATTGATATAATTTCACTCGCCTTAAACACCTTTGCCGATGTGTAAGCTAGTATTATTGGGAAGAAATAGAATACTGCATCTGATGCTGCATTAAATATTATATAAGTATCATTAGTTTTAATATCTACGCCATGTTTATTCATATAGTACATAGATAAAACCGCAAGTATACCTTTTATCATTCCTGATCCAGCCAGTGCAGGTACTACTGGTGCAAATATTTTTGACATTGTTGATAATGCTTTATTAAATAAAATACCTATTTTATTCTTTGAAGTGTTTTCTTTTTTGTTTGCTGGTAATTCTTTTGTTTTTTTAGTAGTTTTCAACTCTGATAATTTAGACTCTTTTTCCATTAGTTCTACTAATTCCTTATAAACCTTATCTACTGTACTTCCAATTACTACTTGTAATTGTTCCATACTTTCTTGTACTGCTAGTACTCCTTCAATTTTTTGAAGCTTTTCCTTATTTACTTTTTCATTATCTATTAGTGTGAACCTTAGTCTTGTATAGCAATGTATTACTTCTTTGATATTTTCTACATCACCAACATTAACTAAGATTTCCTTAGCCATTTTGTTGAAATTCATAGATGTCCTCCTAATTTATATGTTTTTCAGTCTGCTAAACTGTTATTTCCTTATTACCCATATATAGTCTTAAATAATCAATTCTTTAATTTCTAATAAATTTAGCTTTTATTTTTTTCAAATTTTAGCCATAAAAAAGTAGTTACTAAATTTGCTTATCTAGTAACTACTATTAGAATAATTGTTTCATTTCTAAATATTAATATTATCAATTTTTATTTAATAATGAGTTTCCAATGACCTTCTATAATATATTCATAACCACTTATCTCAAACTTCGGCTTCACATTTTCTTTCTTGTCTTTATTTGAATATTCTAAAGTAATTTCTTTATATGTTCCATCTTCTGATAATTCTTGACTACTTCCAGACAAGTTCATAGGATTATATGTACTTATCATTCCTTTTATTAGATCAACAAAAGATAAATCAGGCTCGACATTTACTCCCTTTATCTTTATGGATGAATTTTTATTATCTGGATAATCCAAAGTTAATTTATAATTATTTTCTTCTTCTCCCTTTACCCTTTTTACACTTTTTATTAATACTTTACAACTTTCTTTAGTTAGATAGTTATTTTTATCTTCTATATCTATAAGTTTATTAATACTTTTTTCTTCATTAATTTCTAATACAGGCAAAGTAACTTTCTCACCTTTTAAATCATTTGAACAAACATTTAGTCCTTTTATCTCTATGGTAAATGGTTTTTGTAAATTTTCTATATTAAACTTAAGTTTACTTCCATCATAGTACTCTAATCCTTCTGCTTTTACTTTTTTACCATTTACATCAGTTAAAAATATGTTTACTTTGTTATTTTCAAAATCATAATCTCCAAAGCTATCTACTTCAAAATCCATATTTTCTTTAGTTGAAATTGCTATTAAATCTACATATAGTGTATTGTTTTCTTCTTTTGTCATAGCACTTATAGTCACATTGTTATTTGTTGCATTAGGCAAATTTTTATTATACTCTTCTATAGATGTGGCTTCACTTAGTTTTAACTGGAAGTCAATTTTACTTTCTTTTCCTAATTTATCTTTGATTATTACAATATATTCAACTTTATCGCCTTCTTTATATTCACAGGGTCTTCCAATACTTAAAGTCCATTCACTTCCCATATCATTCCATTCTTCATAGTCAGCTTCTAATATATCTTTTCCATTTATTCTTACTTCTCTTTTTATATACTCATAATTTACATTACGTCCTTCTTCTTCTGCATCAAATCTTTCTTCTTGCGGATTCAAAATAAAGCTATTTAATGTTATTTCTCCATCCTTAACCTTTTTAGTTATCGGCTTACTTAGAGTATAAATAGGCGTTTCACTTTTTATTATTTTCCCACTTGAGGGCTCATATTTATGTAGATTATTTGCTATTGCTATAACTACCGTTGTTCCAATTAATGCAACTAGTACTATGGAAGCTATAAATCGTGATAAACTTTTAATTTTATACTTCTTAATATTTTGATTTTCTATTTTTTTATAGGTTTTTTCTCTTATTTTTTCCATATCTTTAGAACTTAAATTTTCTTCTTCCCCAATATTCTCAAAGTCAAAATCTAACTCATCTAAATTTTCCATATTATCAATTAAATTATATATCTCTTTATCAAAATTATTTTTATCCTTCATTTATCTCCCCTCCTTCTAAAACACTTTTTATTTTCAACCTGCATCTATACAACCTATTTTCCACAGAGGATCTAGTAGTTTTGTATTTGTCAGCTATTTCATCTATTTTGTAATACATAAAATATCTTAAATAAAAGTAGGTTTTATCTGGTTCTTTAAAGTTATTTATAATTTTTATAATTTCTAAGTTACATTCTTTGTCAATTACAATATCTTCAGTAGTAATTGTGTTTGATATATTATCTTGTAAAGTTTCAACTGGAAGATGTTTTTTATCAAGTTTTCTCTTATAGTCCAATGCTTTGTACTTTGTTTTCATAAATATAAAACTACTGAATTCCCCACGTTTTTCATCATATTGCTCAATATCATTCCATACTGCAAAAAATACATCGCTGACGCATTCTTCAACTTCTTCTTTTCCATATATTCCAATGATCTTGTTTACTAAAAAATATACTTTTTTACTGTAAGTATTAATTATATAATCAAGACCCTTAGTATCTTTCTTTCGAATCTTCTTAATCATCCTTTTCTCCATAATCATCTCCCTCTCTGATTTACACTATATACTACGTTATTTTTTATAACTATCTCTCAAAAAAACTTATTTTTATAAACAAAATTAAATTACATACAAAAAGGATGAACTCTATTTAAGCTCATCCCTTTTATGCTATCTATTTCTATATAAATCCTATTAATAAACTGCCAACTGTTATTAATATAAGTATAATTGTAATTATCTTTCCCATAGGATGAGCCATATTCATACCCCATCCCATACCTAACCTTTTTTCCACCATAAGTTTTGGATCTTCTTTATTATAATAAATAAAACCATAAATCCATTTTTCATCATCACTTTCAACAGTATACATATTTCTACTCTTAGGCTTTATCCCACTCAACATTAAGTAGTAATAAATTACAGGCACTACTATAAAAATTGGTACTATACATGAACCTAAAGTCAACCACATCGGCATATTTTTTTCTTGAACCATAAATATAGGTATGGTAGTCGTAATAGATTGCATACTAAGAGTTAAAGCAAAAAAAGAATAGCCTATACCATTTAAATATTTTATAGCCTTTTTTCTATTTACTTCTAAATTATTCTCATCTATATAAGTGTTTCCTGCAATACTTCCTACACCTATAACAGAAAATAATAAAACCATAGATATATCTATAACATTTATAAGAAATACGTTTAATATATTTTTTTTAGAATAAGCATCTGGTCTACCTCCAGAACCCCAGTGTGTAATTATTATATCTGGCATGGTTTTGTAATTTATCAAAACATATAAAAATGATATAAGTGATAACCCTATACATATACCAAATAATATTTTAAACTTCTTGATTAGTTTTTTCTTTTGCTCTGAAAGAATTTCATCTTCCCTTATAATCAATCCTTCATGTAGTTTCCCTTCACATTCATTATTACATGACTGTAAATTTGATAAATAAGTATTTTTAATATATTTAACCTTTTTATATTCTATTGTTAAAATTAAAAAGAATATAGCAAGGTATATAGTTGTGCAGATTATAATATTAGCACCTATGTTTAAATCAAATATATTTTTTAATATTATATAAATCATAATACTTAGAAGTAGTGCTATATTTAATTTTATTTTGAAGTCTTTATTTATTTTAATTTTTAAATCATTTTCTATGGTTATTTCATTTACATATACCCCAAAAAAGTATTTTTTGCTATTTAGTAACGGTGTACTTAAAGCTATTAGATGTATGAATAGTATTATTAGTATAAATACTATATAGTTTAAAAAAAACATAAGCTCCCCCCCTCCGAATTTATACTGATTATAAATTTACTTTCTTTAAATTTCTATATGAAAATAATATTAATATTTTTATCCTAATGTATAAATTTTTTTAGTTTATTAGTGCTATATTTTTCATTATATATCTTTAAAAGAAAATATCAATAATTCTTCATAAGGTATGGCTTTTTATGCATAAGTTACACTTTAGACAATGAATAAGTACTTCAAATCCCTCTTTTTCTTATTAAATATTTATCTAGATCATATCTTTATTTTATAATATACACCAGTACAGCATGTACACCAACTTTGCAAAAGTATATATATTCAATAAAATACAACAGTTACATTAGTTTTATTAATTTATGATATACTTGGTGTACTAATACTCCGAACTCCTTGGTATTACACATATTTACTACGGTACATCAAGTTGATTTTTCCTGTACCTATGGTGTTTATATGATGTATTTTTCCAACTTCAAAACACCTATAATCTTCTTACACGAAAAAAGTACATCATTTGATGTACTCGTACACTATTCAAGCATCAGGTTTTCTGGCGGCATAATATATCCTCGCTTATTGCCTTTCTTTTGATATATTGCTCCATAACTTTCTAAAGTTGCCCTTAGCCCCTTTGTTGATTTTATATACAGTTTATTAATTATATCTTTTGAAGACATCCATTTCCACATACCTTTTCCAGCTTCCCAAACAAACAACTTATCAATTTCAATCTCTAATTGACCCATAACTTTAAAATTATTATTACTTCTATTTAACATATTCATTTCACTTTGATTGAGATAAATAGTCTCTACTCCCTTCTCTCTGATATGCATAACCTCTCCCCAAAGCTGATATATATCAATCTTATCAACAAGCTCAAAATCTATTTTCTCCACAGGAATTACCCAATACCTTCGATTCCCACTCTCGTCCTTTAAAAATTCTTCATTATTAACAGTTGCATAAAATGATGTCTTACGCGGATATTTAATAGGTACTAATCCATAAGGTTTTCTAAATTCATCTGTCTGCTCTGTGATAAAAGCTTTTAATTTTGCCAAATTCCTCTTAAATGTTGAATCTAGTTCTCCTAACTCACATACCCAGTATTTTATACATTGATAAACTTTATCTTTATCACTAGGGTCTAGCTCCAATCCTGTCTTCACATACATAGGTACTATCTTTCTTATTAATCTGGTCTTTCCTATTCCCTGCTTGCCCTGCATGGTTAATACACCTTCTGTATTACCTTTCCCATCATTAAATGCTATAGAGGCTGTATTTAGTAACCACTTTCTGATTAAGATTTTTTTCAAATCTTCATCAAAAGAACTATTTGTAATAATAGCATTACATAACATTTGAATATATTTATCATCATTATCATAGGTTTCATAGCAGTATTCTAAAAAGTTTGTAACAGGATTAGTAGGATTGTTATTGGCTATTTTATTTATAAAATTATTTATCATATTTAAATTAAGTGGAAATCCATACTTGTTAGATAGTGAGTGTATGGAAATTAACTGACTTTCAAGTGTACTACCTTCTACTCCAGTAATTTCAATGTCCTTAGCAATTTCATTGTACATTACACTTATATTATTTATTTCTAGTATCTCATTTAAATTCTCCCATATCCTTAGAGGTTTGTTCTTATCATCTGTATATGGAAATTTAATATAGTAGCTTTGTTTATTCTCTCTATCTTTTTTACATTCATGTCTAAATGCTGAATCTAAGTCATGATTTTCTAAAGATTCTTTTATTTTTTCTTCGTAATATTGATTTAAATTTGCTTTATTTACAGTATTAATTTTATTAAAATTACTCTTTGGTAAATTTAACTGTTTGTTTAATATCAAATATGCTTTTTCTAAAGCAGGTATAAATCCTATACCTTCTACCTTTTTTATAAATTCAATTATGTCTCCACTCTCTTCACAGCCAAAACACTTATAAAAAGCTCCCTGACCCTTATCTACAATTTTAAAACTAGGTGTACTATCATTGTGGAAGGGACATTTCATAGTTTTATTTTTTAATTGATTAGGATAATAGTAGTTTATTACTATTTCTAAATCTTGAATACTTCTTATATCATTTATTAATTGTGAATACATAATCTCCCTCCCCTTAATTTATAATAATAAGTATTTTACTTCTAAATCTAGAGCCTGGGCTATTTTATAAATAGTTTCCGCTCTGCTACTACCCATTTGGTTTAGTAATCTTGATATAGTTGATTTAGATATTTGGCTTTCTTTTGATAAACGGCTTATTGAGTATCCTTTTTGTATCATTTGTAATTTTATTAGTTCTATTTTAAGTTTATAATTCATCATTACCTCCTATTTTGTTTTATAAGATAATAATACTAAAAAAGTTTTGTCTATAGTAGTAAAATATGTATACAACATTTGTCTTAAACTTTTGTCTAAGTTTCTTGCACTAAAACTACCATGTTTACATCTTTATACTCATACCACTTGTTGGACCAAATAATATCCCTTTCTATATTTAAAATTTCTACTTCCTTTGTAAGTGTTTACTTGATTTAATGTCAATATACCAGCCTTTGTGAACATGGCATTATCCATGAGGTTTTCTGCATCAAAATATTATTTTCTTATATAAAAAAGTAGTTACCACATTTTTTATGGTAACTACTTTCATAACGACTTATTTTATAACAAATAAATCAAAACAATCTTATCTTAATTCTGGCCAATATCCTTTATTAACTTCTATCATATCATCTAATATTTGTTTAGCAACATTCATACTTGGAACAGTTTTATTTAATGTGAATGCTTGTAGTGCTTTTTCATAGCTATTTTCTATGCAAGCTTCTACAATTAATTTTTCACTGTTAACTTGTTGCATCATTAATCCTTGTTGGAATAGAGGAATTGGATCCATTGCTATAACTTCTGGTCCATTTTTTCCTATGTATGCTGGAACTTCAACCATTGCATCGTATGGCATATTTGGAATAGCTCCACGGTTTTCAGTTATAACTAAGAAACGAGCATGTGTATCATTTTTAATAGCTACTGCTAAATCACTTATCCAATCTCCATGTGATCCAGCGTAGAATGTTTTTTCATCAATTTCTCCAGTTTCTAAGTATTTATTTACACCTTCAAATAAATCTTTTTCACGACTTTCCATAACTTCATTTGCACGAGTACGCTCTGGATTTGCATGTTCAACAGTTTCTTTACTTAAAAGATAGTATGTTAAATAAGTATTTGGTAAATACTCTGGGAAACTTTCTAACATTGTATGAACTGATGACCATACGTGATTCCAGCTACTTACAGCATGACGATTTCCTACGCTTTGAGCTTTCTTTATTCTTTCAATATAAGATTGTGGTAATAGTATTTTATTTTCTTTTATATATTCTTTGATTTCTGCTAATAAATCTCTACCTTTATAATCTATTGATGTAAACCAACCAAAGTGATTTAAACCAAAGTAATCATAACGTATATTATTAACATCTTTAATATTTAAAGATTCAGCTATCATATCTATAATAGCTATTGGCATGTCACATATATTTATAATTCTTGCATTTGGTCTTAACTTACGACACGCCTCTGAAACTATAGCTGCAGGATTAGAATAGTTTAGTATCCAATGATCTTTCTTAGCATACTTTTCTACATCATCAATAACTTTTATCATTGGATTTATTGTACGTAATCCGTATGCCATTCCTCCACAACCACAAGTTTCTTGACCTACACAACCATATTTTAATGGTATTTTTTCATCTTGCTCACGCATTTCATATTTTCCTACACGCATTTGAGCAAATATAAATGTTGCATCTGTATAAGCTTCTTTTTCATCATTAGTTACAGTTAACTTAACATCTGTTTTAACATCTTCTCTTAATATCCACTCAACAACAACAGCTACCTTATCTTGGCGCTCTTTATCAATATCAAATAATCTAATTTCATCAAGATCTAACTCTTTCGCTCTTTGTGCAATTGACTTAACAATACCTGGAGTAAATGTACTCCCCCCACCAACAACTGTAATAATCATAATTTTATTCCTCCTATATAATATTTATCTATAGTTTAATATTTATATCTAGCACGCTTCTAAATAACTTTCCACTGCACGTCTTACATCTGGAACATGAAGTCCAAAAATTATTTGTATATCTTTCCCTTTTCTAACAATTCCACTATTAGGTGTTAAATTAATCATATCTTCATTGATTTTATTTTCATCTTTAACATTAACACGTAATCTCGTTATACAATTTTCCACTGTGTTAATATTTTCTTTTCCACCTAGACCCTCTATTATATTTACAATATCTGTATCAAAATTAATTGTTTTTGCTGGCTCTTTATCTTTGCTAGTTTCTTCATCTTCACGACCTGGCGTTTTAAGATTAAATTTCTTAATTAAGAAACTAAATACTACAAAGTATACAAGTATTTGAACAATACCTAATATAATCATCACTGGCCAATGTGTTTTTTCTACACCTACTGTGACATTCATTATAAGTGATGCTAATAAATTTCCTCCACAAAATGCTGTGACATCAAATATTTTTAATAAAGCTATGAAAAGACCTGCTATTGCTGCATGCACAACAAATAATAACGGTGCAACAAATGCAAACATAAAATCTAAAGGTTCTGTTACTGATGCTAGTATAGCTGTAACTACCAATGGAATAACCGTAGCTTTAACTTTTTTCTTATTATGCTTATATGCAGTATGTATAAAGGCCATTCCTATACCAATATAACCAAACATTTTTGTAAATCCAGTGGCCATGTAGTAAATACTATCTGAAAAACGCTCTACTGGTAAACCTATTTCTGTCATAACTATTGCATAAGCTCCTGCAACAGTATCTGTACCAACTTGAAGTACTCCACCTAAGTCAGAAAATTGGAATGGTGTATAAATTAAGTGGTGAAGACCTGTTGGTACTAATATTCTCTCTAAGAATCCATATAAGAATAAACCAAATGTACCTGTATTTTTTATTACATTTGCAATAGATGCTATTCCTTGTTGAGCTAATGGCCATACCAAGTTGCTCACAACTCCAAATATAATAGAAACAAAGAACATACATATAAAGCTAAAGTTCGCTCCAGAATATATTTGTAACGCTCCTTTAAAACGCTTTTCGCTTGTGCGGTTAAATACATATCCAGTTATACATCCTAAAATAATTCCACCAAATACACTTGTATCAACAATTTGAATACCTAAAATACTAGCTTGTCCAGTTCCAGTTAATCCTAACATGTCACTTCCTGTAGCAAGCTGATCTAGTGATGTTAACATAGTATTTGACGCTGTAAGATACATTATATAACTCATGAATCCTATTAATGCTGCTTTATGCTTCTCTTTTTTCGCTATTGCAGCAGGAATACCAATGGCAAAAATAACTGCAAGATTATTAATAATAACCATCACACAGTTATATATTAATTTTCCAAATATTTGTATTGGTTCCCATTGTAAAAATGGAATCATACCAGTTATCATATCATTTGTAAGTAATACCCCTATTACCATTAATATACCTGCACTTGATAAGTACATTAATGGTTGAACCATTGTTTTTGCGAATACCTCTAATCCTCCAAATATCTTTTCTTTCACTACTATACCTCCTCCTAAAATTAAATATAATTTTTATATTATTGGATTTGTGTATCTGATAAAAAAAAGACCCAAAAAATACATATACACATATATGT
>NZ_JWHR01000014.1 GCF_000808015.1 Terrisporobacter othiniensis
ATAAATAAGTGCTAATTAACAAATTTTAACATAATTACGTTATAATATATATTGAAAGAAAGTTTTTTATATTTAAATTATGGGAAGAGGAAGTGAATATGAAGAAAAAAAGATATGTTTTTTCCCTAATATTTACTATTTTTATGGTGTTTTGTGCAGAGTACTTAAATCAACTGGAAATAATTTTTCCTGAAATTCTTGCCTTGTTATCAGGTGCATGGATAGCTGAAAATCAACCATGGAAAGTAAATAAAGTACAATTGTTTTTGTTAATGTCTATATCTTCATTTGTTGGAGTTATATTAGTGAAATATCTATCAATCCATATACTTGTCAAAATATCAATAGCATTTACATTTTCTTATATAATGTTACGTCTTACAAAAACAACAATTATACCTTTAATTTCAGCATGTATATTACCAATTTTACTTAATACGTCTACTTGGGTTTATCCCATATCAGTAACTATAATGTGTGCTTTAATCGTAATTTTTCAATATATTATGGAAGTACGTGGCATTAGAAACGCAGAAAAATACGTCAAAGAAGATACACTCTTAGGTAATTTAGTAACAGTAGATATGGAGGATGTAAGTGAACAATATACTATAAAAAAATATTTCAAAACATTATTAATTATTTTGCTAGTTTCTTTTATACCTGTAAAAACAAGTAATTTATATTTTATAGCACCTCCATTAATAGTAACTTTTATGGAATTTTCTGAACCCTCAAGTCCAGCTAGAAAAAGTGTTAAAAAGATAATATTTATACTTCTAGTAGCATCTTTTATTGGTACTACCTTAAGAATATTTTTAAATGTATATTTGCAATTTCCTCTATGGCTAGTAGCAGGAATTACTACACTCTGCATTTTTACTATTTTTGAAAAGACAAGTATTATTTTTCCACCAGCAGGAGCAATTTCACTTCTACCATTGTTATTAAATACAGACGGACTTTATTTGTATCCTATTCAAGTGTTTATAGGTAGCTGTATATTTATATTTTTTGCTTTATTTATATTTAGAAATGATAAAATAGATGATTATGAATTAAATAACTAACAGAGGAGAATTTATGCATACAAAAGATAAACAATTTGAAAAAATGACTAATACACCCATACCAAAATTAGTTTCTTCTTTAGCAATACCTACTATTATTAGTATGTTAATAACATCCATATATAATATGGCTGATACATATTTTGTTTCTCAGCTAGGTACTAGCGCATCTGCTGCCACTGGTATTGTATTTTCATTAATGGCAATTATACAAGCTATTGCCTTTGCCATAGGAATAGGTTCTGGAAGTACTATTTCTAGACGACTTGGAGAACAAAATAAAGAAGAGGCTGATATTTTGGGGTCTTCAGGATTTGTTACTTCTTTAGTATTTGGGTTTATCTTATTAGTATTTGGTAACATATTTATAGAGCCACTAATGATTATCCTTGGTTCAACAAAAACAATACTACCATATTCTATAAGCTACGCAAAATACATATTGTTTGCAGCGCCATTTATGGCTACTTCTTTTATTTTAAATAACATACTAAGAGCAGAGGGAAAAGCTAATTTGGCAATGGTAGGTATAGGTATTGGAGGCATTATAAATATAATTTTAGATCCTATATTTATATTTTCATTTAAATTAGGTATTAGTGGTGCTGCCATAGCAACAGCCACAAGCCAGTTTATAAGTTTTATAATATTATTTTCATTTTATTTAAGAAGAAAAACCATAGTTCAGTTTTCAATAAAGAAAATTTCAAGAAATATTAATACATACTTTATTATATTGAAAAATGGAATGCCTAGTTTTTTTAGACAAGGACTAGCAAGTATAGCAACCGTAGCCTTAAATTTTAATGCAGGGAATTATGGAGATTCTGCTGTAGCTGCCATGTCTATTGTCGGAAGAATATGTATGTTAATATTTTGCGTTGTAATTGGTTATGGTCAAGGATACCAACCAGTAGTAGGTTATAATTATGGTGCTAAAAATTATCATAGAGTTAAAGAATCATTTTTATTTACTTTGAAAGTTGGAACTAGCATAATGACAGTCTTGGCTATAATTGGATTTATATTATCACCAAAAATAATGTCTTGGTTTATTTCAGATTTGGAAGTCATTAAAATAGGAACAAATGCATTACGATATCAATGTTTAGTAATGCCACTCATGACTTTGGGTGTCTTATCTAACATGACATTTCAAGCAGTGGGTAAGCCCTTGCATGCAACTTTTTTAACATCTTGTCGCCAAGGTATATTTTTTCTTCCGTTAATTATAATTTTACCAAAGTTATTCTCTTTAAAAGGAGTAGAAATTACACAACCAATTTCAGATATTTTAACTTTCATTATAAGTATTCCTT
>NZ_JWHR01000015.1 GCF_000808015.1 Terrisporobacter othiniensis
TTTTTGAACTTTTGTAGTATGTGTTTTTTAAACAACAAAAATGAACTAAATCTATATTTATTTAATAATATAAAAATGTTAATCCTTATAATTTATTAGTATTTTAAATAAATTACCAAAAACTAGTTAAAATTTTATTAATTGTTGATATATTAGCACTTGTGTACTAAGATGATGATATTAAGCATTGTCTTAGTATCTAATTATTTGTTTAGTAAAGGAGAAGTATTATGGAGTCATATAGTTATATTTTAGATATTGCTTTAATTTTAATTTCTACTAAGTTATGTGGATTAATTTCTAGAAGGTGTCAAATGCCTCAGGTAGTTGGAGCTTTATTTGCTGGTTTGATTTTAGGACCAGCAGTTTTAAATATAGTTCATGAAACAGAGTTTTTAACTCAGTTAGCTGAGATAGGTGTAATTTTGTTAATGTTCTTTGCTGGTTTGGAGACAGATATAAGTGAACTGAAACATTCAGGAAAAGCATCTTTAGTTACTGCTATTTTGGGAATTATAGTTCCACTTGTTGGTGGATTTTTAGTTGCAATGTATTTTAATCGCCAAGGAATAATGATATTTGGAGATAGTTCAAGTGTATTTCTTCAAAATATATTTATAGGAACTATTCTTACAGCAACATCAGTTAGTATAACTGTTGAAACACTAAAAGAAATGGGGAAATTAAATTCTAAGGTAGGAAATACCATACTAGGGGCGGCAATTATTGATGATATACTTGGCATTATTGCATTGACAATAGTTATTAGTTTTTCCGACCCTAATGTAAATATAGCTGAAGTATTAATGAAAATATTTTTATTTTTCATATTTGCTGCTATCTCTTGTGGCATCTTTTATATTATATTTAAAAATTGGCTTGATAAAGATGCAAAGCATAAGAGACGTTATGTAATAGCAGTATTTGCTTTTTGTTTATTTTTATCATATATATCAGAAACATATTTCGGTGTGGCAGATATAACTGGTGCTTTTATAGCAGGGCTTACTTTATCACCTCTTAGTAAGAAATATTATATTGAAGAGAAACTAGATACAGTATCCTATGCATTTTTAGCACCCATATTCTTTGCCAGTATTGGTTTAAAGGTAGTACTTCCTAATATGAGTGTTGTTGTATTATTATTTGCCGTTGTCCTTACTATGGTAGCTGTTATATCAAAGGTAATAGGTTGCGGACTTGGGTGTAAGTTATTTAAATATACAAATAGAGAGTCTCTACAAGTTGGGATAGGGATGGTATCTAGAGGTGAGGTAGCTTTAATCGTTGCTAATAAAGGATTTAGTGCAGGATTAATTAATACTACTGTTTTAGCTCCAATTTTAATTGTGGTTATTGCTACTACTATATTGTCTCCCATATTGTTAAAGATGTCATATACTTATAAAACTAAGTGGGAAAAATCAGAGTTAAATAGTATAGACCTAAATATGGGGGCTATAAAAGATACTGAATTTTAATATAGAAAAGTCTACTTATTAATTAAGTAGACTTTTTACATATGAGGAAATTTTATTTACTATTTTTTTTATCTTTCATTGCATTAATTTTAAGTGGAAGGGTAAATAAGTTTATAAATCCTTCAGCATCTTTATGATCATATAATTCACTGTCACCAAATGAAGAAATACTTTCATCATATAATGCATTTTCAGTAAATATTCCAGCAGGTTTTATATTTCCTTTGTATAGTTTAAGTTTTACTGAACCTGTTACATTTTCTTGAGTTTCATCCATGAAAGCTGTTATTGCACTACAAGCTTTTGAGTACCATTTTCCATTATATATTAAGTCAGCATATTCTAGAGATAATCTTTGTTTTAAATGAAGAGAATCTTTGTCTAGTGTTGCACTTTCTAAGTAGTTGTGAGCTGTGTATAGTATTTCTCCTCCTGGAGTTTCGTATATTCCTCTAGATTTCATTCCAACTAATCTATTTTCTAATATTTCTACTATTCCTATGCCATGTTTACATCCTAGACTATCTAAAGCTTCTAATAGTTCGACTGGAGATAATTCTTCATTGTTAACTTTCTTAGGAACACCTTGTTCAAAATATATTTCTACATATTCTGCCACGTCGCAAGCATCTTCTGGTGATTTTGTCTTTTTATAAATATCTTTATTATGCTCATTTTGTAAACACTCTATATCTCCACCTTCTGTTGATACATGAAATAAATTATCATCAACAGAGTAAATTTTCTTTTTAGTAGCTACGACTGGTATATTATGTTCAGATGCATAGTCGATTGCATCTTCTCTAGATTTTATATCCCACATTCTCCAAGGTGCAATTACCTTAATAGATGGATCTAGAGCTGCTATTGTACCTTCAAAACGAACTTGGTCATTTCCTTTTCCAGTACATCCATGACAAATATATTTAGCGCCTTCTTTTTGAGCTATTTCTACTAATTTTTTAGCTATTATTGGTCTTGCAAGAGCAGTCCCAAGTAAATATCTTCCTTCATATTTTGTTTCAGCTTTTATAGCTGCATAAATTGTTGTAGTTATAAATTCCTCTTTTAAATCTTCACAATAAGCTTTTATGGCACCACTTGCAATAGCCTTATCATGTATTTTATCCATATCATCATCTTGGCCCACATTGGCACAAACAGCAATTACATCTATATCATAGTTTTCCTTTAGCCATGGTATTATTATAGATGTATCTAATCCACCTGAATATGCTAGTACTACTTTTTCTTTCATTGTTATTGTCCCCCTTTTATTTCCCTTGTTTTTTTCAATAAAAAAAGTCCCTTGGAATTAACCAAGAGACGAATTTACCGCGTTACCACTCTAATTAATAGCATTTATAAATACTATTCACTCTTCCTTTTAAGGCAAGGCTACCTATTATCATACTATTTTCAGATAATCTTCTCCAAAGCTCTATTCACTTAAATTATATTATTGAGCTTCCACCATCCCCAATTCTCTATAAATACAAATTTTAAGTTACTTCTCTTTTTCACTGAATTTTGTATATTTAATTTAATATGTTTAAATAATAGTTGAATTTCTAATTATTGTCAACTATTCTAAATATTTTTTTAAAAAGAATCTTTTATGGTCTTTGGGACAATTATCTAAGACACCAAACAGTTCATATCCGTTTTTTATATAAAAGTTCTTAGCTTGAAAATCAAAAGTATCTAAGTGGATTAAATAACACTTTTCTTTTTTTGCAATGTTTTCTATTTCAAATAATAACTTTTCACCAAGACCGAAGCCTCTATAGTTTTCATTTATCCAAAGTGCATCGATATAAATAACATTCCAACAATACATTTTGGCAAGAATTCCACCTACAACTTCTTTATCATCATTTTCTACGATTTTATTTAGCCATACATAGGCTACTTCTTGTGTTTGTGGTACTTTTGATAAGTTGTATTCTACTAATTTTTCAATAATATAATCAGAGTCTTCTTGATTTCCATTTTTTATAGTTAAATTATTCAAATACATCCCCCCATAGAATTAATATTGAACTTTAAATAAATATAGACCTTTTGCTGGTGCTGTTTCAGAAGCTACTTTTCTGTCCTTAGCTTCTAAAATTTCTTTTACAGCCGTAGGCTTTATTTTACCTAGACCTGCATCTATTAAGGTTCCAACTATTATTCTTACCATGTTGTATAAGAATCCATCACCTTTAACATATATTTCTATCATGTTATTTTTTTCAACTATATCAATAGATTCAATTGTTCTAACATGGCTTTTCTTTTTTGATTTTGAAGAAGCGAAGCTTGAAAAATCGTGTTCTCCAATTAAATAAGTACTAGCTTCTTTCATAAGATCTAGATTTAATTTTTTAGTAATATGAGCTGTATATTTTCTAAAAAATGGATTATGGAATTTATTATTATCTATTTTGTATAAATAAACCTTAGATTTAGCATTGTATCTAGAGTGGAATCTATCATTTACTTCTTCTATATCTTTTATAACTATAGATTCAGGTAGATATTTATATAAATACTTTTGAATTTTTTCCACAGATTCACTACAATCAGTTTTGAAGTTTACAACCTGACCCATTGCATGAACACCCATATCTGTTCTTCCAGAACCTATTATTTCAATAGACTCATTAGTAAGTTTGTTAAGAACATCTTCTATTTTACCTTGCACAGTATTATCATTATCTTTTAATCTTTGGAAACCTTTAAAATTGCTTCCATCATATTGTACGATCATTTTTATATTTCTCATATTGTTTTTCCTTTTAGAATTATATTTTTTATCTATATTTTAATTTGTAACTTTTTATATTAGAAAAGCAAATTTTATAAATAGAATTGTTATTTCATATTATACTTAAATTATTTTATTGTCAATGTTAATACACTTAAATAGTTTAACAATTTAAGTGTAAGTTACTAGATATATTGATATTATCTAAGTAAATCAATTAATTCTTCTTCTGATAAACTACTTAATACATTTGTATTATTTAAATTTCCATCAATCATATCATGAATTAATTCTGATTTTTTCTGTTGAAGCTCTACTATCTTCTCTTCTATTGTTCCTTTGGAAATTAATTTTATAACCTCTACCACTTGCTTTTGACCAATTCTATGAGCTCTATCACTTGCTTGATTTTCTACTGATGGATTCCACCATGGGTCAAAATGAATTACTGTATTTGCAGATGTTAAATTTAAACCAGTTCCTCCAGCTTTAAGAGAAATTAAAAATACTTTTATTTCTTTATTATTGTTGAAACTATCCACTAAAGTTATTCTATCTTTTGCAGAAGTACTTCCATCTAAATAATAAAAATTAATATGATTTTTATCTAGTCTTTTACCTATATTTTTTAAAACAGAAGTGAACTGAGAAAATACTAGGATTTTATTATCTTTTTCAATATAATCTTTTATTATTTCCAAGCAAGTATCAGTTTTTGCACTTTTACCTTTGTATCCTTCTACAATTATGCTTGGGTCTAAACATAATTGTCTAAGTTTCGTAAGATATGAAAATATGGTTATTTTATTTTTAATATCCTTTTTCTCCTGTAATCTTTTCTTTATTTCTTCAACATAAATGCCGTAGGTATTTTTTTGAGCTTTGCCCATTTCCACATAAAACTCTTTTTCTATTTTAGGCGGAAGCTCTTTGATAACCTGTGATTTTGTTCTTCTAAGAATAAATGGTTTTATCATTCTTTTTAGATTTTCCACTTGTTCAGGGTCTTTTATAAATATGGCATTGAACTTAGTTAAACTATATAAGTAACCTGGCATAATAAAATCAAAAATAGACCATAGTTCTAATAAATTATTCTCAATAGGCGTTCCAGTTAAGGCAAATTTATTAATTGCATTTATTGATTTTACAGCATCAGAAGAAGAAGCTAATGGATTTTTTATATTTTGAGCTTCGTCTATAATACAATAATCAAAATGAAGCTTTTCGTATTCTTCTATATCATTTCTAAGTGAACCATAAGTTGTTAATATAATATCAAAATCATTAATGTTTTTAATTATATTTAATCTTTCTTTTTTTAGTCCATGACTGATTCCCACTGATAAAGATGGAGCAAACTTTTCAAACTCACTTTTCCAGTTATGAATTAAAGATGTTGGAGTTACTATTAAAGTTTTTCTATTTGGCTTACTTAATAGGAAAGTAATTGTTTGTATTGTCTTACCTAGCCCCATTTCATCTGCTAAAATCCCACCAAAACCTAAATAATCTAAAGTTTCAAACCAGTTAAGAGAATCAACTTGGTAATCCCGTAGGGTTGCATTTAGTCCGTCAGGAATTTTAATTTCTTTTTTGTCTATATTTCTGAATTTCTCAATAATATTATTCATATTTTCGATTCCAGAAATATAAGGCAACTTTTTCTCCGTAAGGAGATGATTTATGAACATGGCTTTACTTGAGTGTATTTTCATATTTTTTATATTGTCAGTAAAACCTAAGCTGTCCATAAGTTTAAACATTTCTTTAGTTTCATTATCTTCAAGATTTATAAAGTCTCCGTTACCTAATTTATAATATTTTTTATGGCTTTTAAATGCTTTTATAATATTTTTATATTCTAGAGGGTCTACACCATCGATTTCAAAATTAAAATCTAAATAATGATTAATTTCCTCTCCTAAACCTACTCTAAAAGCAGAAGAATTATGGATTTTTCTTTCTTTTAATTTATCAGAGTAGTATACTTCTCCAATATTTTTAAGTCTATTAATTTCACTATTTAAAAAATCATATAACTGATTATCCTTTCCTTTAAATACATATTTATCCTTATCTTTTTCAAAGTAATTGGAATATAATCTATAAATAGCTTCATTTTCTTTTTCTAAGTCTCTTATAACAAATTGTTTTTTATTATCTTCATTATAAGAAAAAGAAATTTTACATGTTACATTACTATCTTCCAAGTCAAAGAAGTATTTTATTTTTAAGTCCTTAGAAATATTATTTTTTATTTTTTCATCTATAATTACACGATCACAAATTTTTTCTATTTTAGGTATCATGTCACTTAAAACTTGACTTACATTTTCTAGCGGAAAGCTTACTTCTTTAAACTCACTTAATATAGCGTGAAGTTTTTTATAATATATACCGTTTTCGCTATTTAATAAATAGATATCTCCTTTATAAAAGACCACATCACCTTTTAATGATATGGGGAAAGGAAGCTTATCTTCACATTTTAATATGACTTCATTATTATTCCACTCTAAATTTATGTCTATAGGAAGATTGCTTTCAATAACACTTGGGCGGTAGTACATATTTCTAAATTTAAAATCAAAACTTCTATAAGAAAGTGATTCAAATAGCCTTCTAACATTAGAGCCTTTGACAGTTAAATATTTAAAGTTTTTTTGTGGTAAATTATAAGATAAATCCATTCCATATTCTTCTATCATTTGAACTATTTTTTCATCTTCATATTCAAAATAACTATTTAATGGATTGTATAGGAAATCCACACCAAATATTAAGTCTTTTGATTCTAATCTAGAGTAAGCAAACTCTTTTAAATCTTTCATAACATACATTTTATCTATACCTATTTTAAAGTCACAAGCTACACTGTTCTCCCCTATATACTCTACTCTTACATCTAGTTTAACTTTTTCTATTTCTTTATTTTTAAAATAATCTAGTAGTTCTTTGTTGATATAATTTTTATTTCTTTTTATTTTATTATCATTTTTTAATACAATTGTTGTTTGTTTTAAGTTACTTATTATATCTGATTTTAATAAATTAACTACATATAGCGTTGAAGCTACAATATGTTTACATATGTTATATTTTCCGAAGGAACTTTTATTTTTATAGTCTTCACAAGTACAAATTGTATTTACTATTTCTTTATTCTTTAAATCTATTGTAATAGCTGGATAATATACAGTGTTATGATTAGCAGAAGCTACTTTACCATCAATATTTAAAACTTTATCTTCATTATTATATTTAATTTCTTGAACATATCCATCTTTATAATACTCTTGTCCTCTACTCAATCTTAGTTTGTCAGTATTATTAATTAATATATCATTTACTATTCTAAAGTCCATCATTTCACCTGCTTCTAAGTATTATAAATTTCATTATATAACTGTTATTAAACTACTTCAATGACCATACTAAAAAAAACTTCTCCAATACGTTGGTATACCAATAATTTATGGTTAAAAAAAAAAATTATTGGCATAATAAAAATAGAATCTTATAAGGAGTGGTTAAAGTGGCAAATGAAGATACTATAAATTTATTAAAAGAATGTAGTTCTGGTGTTAAGATGGGCATTGATGGAATAAATAGTGTTATAGAAAAAGTTGATGATAAAAAACTTTTATTTATTCTAGAAAAATATTTAAAAGACCATGAGAAGTTGGAAGAAAAAATAGAAAAAGAATTAAAAAAATTTAATGATGATGAAAAAGAGCCAAACCCTTTGGCGAAAGCCATGTCATGGGCTAAAGTTAATATGAAGCTTATTAAGGGTGAACATGATAAAACTATTGCTGATTTAATGACTGAAGGTTGCAACATGGGTATTAAATCTATTTGCAGATATATGAATGAATATGATTCAGCCATGGAAAGTATTAAAGGTTTATGTTATGATTTAGTAGAGATAGAAGAAAATTTCTCAAAAGATTTACGTAGTTTTTTATAAATTTTAATAAAAAGTGTGGTAATTTTTATCAATTCACAATAAACTATAAATATAGGGACACTAAATAGTAACTTATCTAATTGATCGGAAAGATAAGCTACTATTAAATATGTTTTCTCCGTTTTATATAATAAACGGTGTGGTGACTCATGGAGAATCATTAAAACATATATACACAGATGAATCCTCATTATAATGAGGATTTTTCTGCGTTAATGTGTATTTATTATTATTTTGGGAAGAATAAATAAATAATTCTAATACATATGGAGGCATTATGAGAGCACCAAAACATATAGGTATTATTCCCGACGGTAATAGGCGTTGGGCACTAAGTAACAACTTATCAAAAGAAGAAGGTTATGAACATGGAATTAATCCAGGGTTACAACTTTTCAAATTATGTCAAAAGGAAAATATAGAAGAAATTACTTTCTATGGTTATACTGTAGACAATACTAAACGTCCAACTATTCAAAAAGAAGCTTTTATTAAGGCTTGTGTTGAATCCGTTATGCTTTTGACAAAAGAAGATTGTGAAATCTTAGTTGTAGGAGATACTTCTCCTCATACTTTTCCACTAGAACTTCTTCCATTTACAAAAGAAAGAGTGAAATTTGGAAAAGGTGGAATAAAAGTAAATTTTTTAATTCATTATGGTTGGGCATGGGACTTGAATCTTAGAAAAGAATTTTGTCCTTTTGGCAAACATATTGACACTAGGCTTAAATCACATGAAATATCCCGTATTGATTTAATTATTAGATGGGGTGGCAGACGAAGATTAAGTGGATTTTTACCAGTACAATCTGTATATTCAGATTTTTATGTTGTAGATAATATGTGGCCAGATTTTAAAGATCAAGATTTTTATGATGCTTTGAAATGGTACGATAAACAAGATGTTACTCTTGGTGGATAAGATTTGATCTAATAAAATAAGTGTTTTGCTATTTTGCAAAACACTTATTTTTTATTATTTTCAATCACTTCACATAAAACCTTACTACCATCTATTACTACAGATGCTCCATTTCCAGGATGAGTTGACGAGTTTATAAAATATAATCCTTTTACTTTCTTAGATTTTAGATGAGGTCTAAAATATGCACTTTGGCTTATTTTATGACTTATACCAAATGCATTTCCATAATATAAATTAAATTTATTTTTTAAATCTAGAGGAGTTAAATAATTTTCATATAAAATATGATTTTCTACATCTTCAAGTCCCTTAATATTTTTCAAATTATTTAAGATATATTTTTTCACCTTTCTAATTTGATTATCATCATATTTTATACTATTGAATGATAAGTTAGGAACACGTAGCATAATATTCATGGATGAATGATTATTTGTTCTAAATGTATGGTCAATTGATCCAGGGTAATATATATATAATGATGGATCAGAAGAAATTTTACCATTAAAAGGTCCTTCTATACTACTTCTAAAATCCTTGCTTATATAAATATTATGAACACTTAAGTTAGTGTAAATTTTATCTAAACCTAAATATAAAATAAATACAGAACAGGAGTAATCAATATTAGTTAAATTACTTTTAGCATATTTACCCTCAGATAATTCATCATCTAGCAAGTTATTAATTACATAAGGATAATCTGCATTACAAATTACCAAATTACAGCTTATTACTTCATTCTTTACTTTTACACCTTTTATTTCATTATCTTCTATAAGTATTTTTTTTACTTCACGATTTGTAACTATTTCTCCACCTAAGTCCACAAATAACTTCTCCAAAGATTTAATATATTCATATAGTCCTCCATCTATATACCAAAGTCCATATAAATGTGATATAGCTGGTATTAATGTATATATATTTGAATTTATATAAGGATTTACACCTATGTACATGGAGGTAAAAAGCAAGTAATTTTTTAATTTTTCATTAGATATTAATTTGTTAAGATATTTATAAGTAGAAGGTAATGGGTTAATTTTACACATGCTTTTTATAAATGATAAATTAATAATTTCTTTTAAATTTATCATAGGTTGATTTAATATTTTATCTTTACTTATAAAGTATTTTTCATAAGATTTTGATAAAAATTTATAAAAATCAGCTGATAGCCCCTTTTCTAAACTTTCCAACTCATTAATCATTTTGTTAGTATCACTGTAGTAGTTGTAGCAAGTCTTATCATGATAAAATACTTTATAAATAGGATCTAACTTATGTAGTTTAAAATAATCTTTATAGTTTTTTCCCACATCATTAAATATATCAGTATAAATTTTAGGAGTCATTACAACTGAAGCAGTTAAATCAAACTTAAATTGACTATTTTCAATTATATTAATTTTTCCTCCTAATTTTTCGTTTTTTTCTAATAAAGTTACAGTGTAACCTTTACTTAATAATCTTATTCCACTGCATAACCCTCCTACTCCTCCACCAATAATAATTGTTTTTTTATCCATAAATTATCCCTTCTCAGCATATTATTTATTCTTATTAAAGTTTACTTTGCAATATTATATTTATATTATGTCTTTATAATTAATTAAAATTCGCACCTTTAAGTTAATTTATGGGTAGTCTATTTTGTGTGGTTAAAGTTAAAAAACATCAATAAAAAACTGATACATATTATGTATCAGTTTTTACAGATATTAAATATTATATTTTGAAGTTATATCTTTTATTTCATCTTCATTAGATGCATAATATGTGTAGAAATCCATATCTGCATTTGCAACTTTTTCACCAATTTCAAATAACATTTTTGGTATATCATCTGCTTTGAAATCACCTAAAGATTTACCAAGTCTTGTTTTTGTATATTCAAAATCACCATCTATAAATATTTCAAAAGCATCACACATTTCACCATCTACTTTTTTCTTTTTACCTGTAAGACCTATGGCACCTATTTGATGCACACCACATGAGTTCATACATCCTGAAATATAAATTCTTGGCATAGCGTTAAGAATAGTGTAATCACCATCGCAATTTGCTTTAAAGTAGTCAATAATTTCATGTAGCATCTTTTGGCTATTTTGAATTCCCATTTGACATCTTGGCACACCAATACAAGAAATACTTTTCTCTATACTAGTACATCCACTAAAATCTTTACTAACTTCAAGTAAGTTTTCTGCTTCTTTTCCATCAAGATTTATAATAAATATACCCTCTGTCATGGCAAGTCTAATAGATGCATGTTTGCAATTATCTAGCGTATTTAATAATTTATTTAAATCATCAAGCTTTAATTGACCTCCTATTGGATGAATATAAACACTATAGTATCCTTCTTGTTTTTGTGGGAATAATCTACAATCTTTAATATCTGTTTTTACTCCACCATCATTAGGATAATCTACATTTTCTAGTTGAATATCAAGGTTATTATTTTCCTTTTCCTTGGCCACATATTCTTTGAATTTTTTAATAAATTCTTCTTCTCCCAGTCTATAAACCATATATCTAACTCTTGCTTTATGTTTGTTTGAGTAATCTCCCTCATCCATAAATAGCTTAGTTAAACCTTCCACATAATACAGTACATCCTTTGGCTCGATTAACTCATCTAATTCTAGACCAACTGCAGGGTTTTTACCAAGACCTCCGCCAACAAAAACTTTGAAGTAAGGCTTATCTTCTTTCATTACAGCTAAAAATCCTAAATCTTGTACTGTAGTGTGAGCTGCATCCATTGGACAAGAAGAATAAGAAACTTTAAGTTTTCTAGGTAAATGATAAGTAGTAATTTTACTCATAAAATGTTTATCAGTTGCTACTGCATAAGGTGTAACATCGAAGGCCTCGTCTGTATCTACACCAGAAAGTGGTGATAATCCAACATTTCTTGGAAAGTTGCCCCCACCTCCACGTGTAAATATATTGTTTTTAATACCTTCTTCCATTATGTCACAAATTCCGTCCACATCTAAGTCATGTAGTTGTACTGCTTGTCTTGTGGTAAAGTGTATTCCATCTAAATTATATTTTTTAGCAAACTCATATACCTTATGTAATTGAGGCACAGTTACTACACCACTGGAAAATCTGAGTCTTATCATAAATGATTTTTGATCTCTTTGGGCATAAACCCCATATCCTCCTGATATTCCTTTATAATCCATCTTAGATAAATCACCATTTAAAAGCTTTAAACATTGCTCTTTAAAGTTTGGTATTTCACTAAGAAATAATTCTTTAGTTTTTTCTAGATTATGCATAATCATCACCTCTTTAAAAATATATTCTTATATATTGTTTACAAAAGTAATAAATCTATTTATCTTCTATTGTATCTACTTTATTTTCTTCGTAACTAATCCAATCACTAAAGCTTCCTGCGTATAATTTATGATCAATATTAGCTTCAGTAAGTGCTAAACTTACAGGACTGGCAGTTATACCTGAACCACAGTAAATAATTACTTCATCATAGTTGTTTAACTTATTAAAATATTCTTTTAAGTCTTCTTCTTTTTTCATAGTTAATCTGTCATCTTGCTTATCTAAAATATTCATCCAGAAATAATTTAGTGCACTTGGAATATGACCAGCCTTTTTATCTACTGGTTCAAATTCACCATTGTATCTACCATTTTCTCTACAGTCTACTATAACAACATTGTCTTTATGTAATCTTTCTCTTACATACTCCATGTCAACTCTAATATTTTCATTTACATTTAGTTCAAAGTTACCTTTTTTAACTGAAGTAGATTCACTAGTTGTTTTTCCACCAATTTCTTCAAAGGCTTTTATACCGCCATTTAACACATAAACTTCATTATGTCCTAAATATTTTAGTATCCACCAAAGTCTTGCAGGACCTGCTAAGTCACCTTCATCATAAGCTACGACTACAGAGTCATTATTTATTCCTATATTTTCAAAAGTAGTTTTTAATTCTTCTGCAGAAGGAAGTGGATGTCTACCACCATGTTCTTTTACAGGGGCAGATAATTCAGTTTCTATATCTACTCTTACAGCTCCCTGAATATGAGATTCCTCATAACTTCTTTTTCCATATTCTTTGTCCATTAGTGAAAATCTACAATCTACTATAACTAATTTATCATTATTTAAATTTTCTTTTAGCCACTTGGCATTTACCATATTTGACATTTTACTCTCTCCTAAAATATATTTCTTTAATAATTTTTAATTATTAAACATTATACTACAAGATAACGTTTTATTACAATATTAGCAAAATTACCACTGTTTCAACTTAAGTAATTATAACCATTATATAAATAATAAGAGACTACTTAAATAGTAGCCTCTTATTTATTTTAATATTCATTTTTAATTTTAACTAAATTTTTTAATAGTATGAATAGTAATATACTATTTTGCATTGTTATTGTAATCTAATTTTTTTAAAAAATTATATATAAAAGGGAAT
>NZ_JWHR01000016.1 GCF_000808015.1 Terrisporobacter othiniensis
GAATAATTTTATACATAAATGTATAATATATATTTAATCCTGAAGGGTTGAATAAAGTATAAATATTAAGTTTTAGTGATTCATTAATTATGAAATCCTTAAGCGAAGAAATTACATAAAAAAACTGTCTATTTTTATAGGCAGTTTTTTTTGAGTAACTGGGTTGTCTGAAACTGTAGCGAGGTCACCTAATTTGTAACATGAAGTGTTTCGCTGACACGTAACTCAAGCGAAGAGAATTTTTTATCTCAATAATTTCTTTTTATTTGAAATTTTATCTTCCTTCCCAAAATAAATATAATTATTATAAATTTTTGTAAATATATAGTTTTTATGGTATCCTATTATATCGACAAAATTATTTTAATTAGATTCGGAGGAATATATATGTCATTTTTACTATTAATTATAGGTTTCTTTTTCCTTATAAAAGGTGCCGATTTATTTGTGGAAGGTGCAGCATCTATAGCTAGAAAATTTAATGTACCTGCAATGGTTATAGGTCTTACAATAGTCGCAATGGGTACAAGTGCACCAGAGGCAGCAGTAAGCATAACATCATCTTTAGCTGGTCAAAATGATATGAGTGTGGCTAATGTAGTTGGTTCAAACTTCTTTAACATACTTATAGTTCTTGGTGTTTCTGCTATATTGGCAAAACTTCCTGTTCAAAAAGATACTATAAAAAAAGATACACCTTTCTTATTATTTGTTAGTGGATTATTATTGCTATTTAGTCTTGATTTAAGAGTAAATAGAATAGAAGGTCTAGTATTATTAGTTGTATTTGCTTACTTCTTAATAAACACTGTAAAAGGTGCCAAAAATGCTTCTTCAAATTCTATGGCTCAATCTGAAGTAGCTATGGAAATAGAAGTTTCTGAAGAAGTGTCTATGTCAAAAACTATATTATTAAGCATATTAGGTATCTTAGGTATAGTATTAGGTGGAGATATGGTTGTAAATTCTGCTACCGATATTGCAACAGCTTTTGGTATGAGCGCTAACTTAGTTGGTTTAACTATAGTTGCCGTTGGTACATCTTTACCTGAATTTGTTACTTCTGTAGTAGCTATCAAAAAGGGTGAAACTGAAATAGCTATAGGAAATGTTATTGGCTCAAATATATTTAATATTTTATTAGTTTTAGGGTTAGCTACAACGATCAAACCAATTGCAATAAGTATGTTAGCTTTAACGGATATAATATTTATGGTTGCAATAACTGTTCTTTTATACATATTTATGAAAAAAGATAATTCTCTTGTTAAAAAGCAAGGTTTAATATTAATTGCTATTTATATAGCATATATGGCTTATACTATTATGAGATAAAACAACTTAATATAATCTTTTTAATAGCTGTCTTACATTTAAAGTTTGACGGCTATTTATTTTGGACAATAGATATATGTAAAATATTAATTAATATATTTTTATAATATATTCAAAATTAATTTTCCCATTTTATTCTTAGGATAATAAAGTATAAAACAAAAGATAATATAATGAGTGCTATTTTTTGCAAAATAAAAATAATATTTACATATTATTATGATATTCTAAATTTTATTTATTATAGATTAACAGGAGGAATTAATATGTCATTTATAATTCTAATTATAGGCTTCTTTTTTCTTATAAAGGGTGCTGACTTATTTGTAGACGGAACTTCATCTATTGCTAGAAAATTTAACGTGCCACCTATGGTAATAGGCCTTACTATAGTTGCAATGGGTACCTCTGCTCCTGAGGCTGCTGTTAGTATTACATCTTCACTGGCTGGTCAAAATGATATGAGTGTGGCTAATGTAGTTGGTTCTAATTTTTTTAATATTTTAGTTGTACTTGGTGTTTCTGCCATATTGGCAAAATTACCTGTTGAGAAAAATACAATTAGAAAAGATACTCCTTTCTTGATTTTAATCAGTCTACTATTATTACTTTTCGGTATTAACATGAATGTAAGTCGTATAGAAGGAATAATTCTTTTAGTTTTATTTGCTTATTTTCTATACTCTACAGTTATGAATGCAAAGAGTACTAGTAGTGAATCTGTAGCCGAAACTGCTACAACAGCTGAATTAGAAGTGGGAGAAGAAATGGCAATGGGTAAGACTATATTACTTAGCATAATTGGAATTATAGGAATTATATTAGGTGGAGATATGGTCGTAAATTCTGCCACTAATATAGCTACCTCTTTTGGAATGAGTGCTAACTTAGTTGGTTTAACTATAGTCGCCATTGGTACTTCTTTGCCTGAATTTGTTACATCTGTAATAGCAGTCAGAAAAGGTGAAACTGAAATAGCTATAGGAAATGTTATTGGTTCTAATATCTTTAATATACTTTTAGTTTTAGGGTTAGCAGCTACTATAAGTCCTATAAATATAAGTATGTTTGCTTTAATTGATATTGTATTTATGTTCGCTATAACTATTCTTTTATATTTCTTTATTAAAAAGTCTAATTCCCTTGTAAGATATCAAGGTATAATATTTATAGTTATATATTTGGCTTATATGACATATACAATTATTCGTTAAGTATAAAATTCATATTCTTCAATATCTTCATTAGTAAGACTTAATTCTTTTAAGCAGAAGATACATCTTAGATTATTTTCCCGTAAACTTTTCCCTACCAAATAAAAAAATGACTAGGAAAAATTTTTTCTAGTCATTTTTTTATTTGGTATATTAATTTTATCTGTTCTTCCAAGTTAAGATAGGTTTCTTTACTGCTCTAGCATCATCAACCCTACTAACTATAGTATTGTGTGGAGCTGATGTTAATAATTCAGGATTTTCTTTTCCTTCTTTTGATATTAATTTCATTGCATCTATAAATTTATCTAAAGTTTCTAGACTTTCAGTTTCAGTTGGTTCTATCATCATCGCTTCTCTAATTATTAGTGGAAAATAAACTGTTGGTGGATGATATCCATAGTCTAACATTCTTTTTGCTATATCCATAGTATTGTACTCTCCATGAGGTCCTCTTAATACAAATTCATGTTTACAGATTTCATCTATTGGTAAATCGTAATCTTCCTTTAAATTTTCTTTTAAATAGTTTGCATTTAAAACTGCTATTTCACTTGCTTTTTTAAGCCCATCTCTTCCCATAGTTAATATATAAGCAAAAGATCTTATCATTACTGCAAAGTTACCATAGAAATTTTTAATTTTACCTATAGAGTCTTTTTTATCATAGTTTAGCAAATATTTACCTTTAATTTTTTCGATCACAGGAATTGGTAAATAAGGAATTAAATCTTTTTTTACACCAACTGGACCACTTCCAGGTCCACCTCCACCATGAGGTGCAGCAAAAGTTTTATGAAGATTTAAATGAACTACATCAAATCCCATATCCCCTGCTCTAGTTATTCCCATTATTGCATTTGTATTCGCACCATCATAGTATAAAAGTCCGCCAGCTTCGTGAACTAGAGCTGCAATTTCCTCTATGTTTCTTTCAAATAATCCTAGAGTACTTGGGTTCGTTAACATCAATGCTGCAACTTCATCATTTAATACTTCTTTTAATTTTTCTATATCAACAGCTCCATTTTTAGTTGATTCAACTTCGATAATATCAAATCCAGCCATATTTGCACTGGCAGGATTTGTTCCGTGAGCTGAATCAGGAACTATAACCTTAGTTCTCTTTAAATCTCCTCTACTTTCATGATATTTTCTTATCATCATAAGTCCAGTAAATTCTCCATGCGCTCCTGCTGATGGCTGTAAAGTAACTTCATCCATTCCTGTTATTTCGCATAACATTTTTGATAAATTGTACATCAGTTCTAGAGAACCTTGAACTGTTTCAATTGGTTGATAGGGGTGAACACTTGTAAATTTACTAAGTAATGCCATATCTTCATTTATTTTAGGGTTATATTTCATAGTACAAGATCCTAGAGGGTAAAATCCTGTATCCACACCAAAATTTTTATTTGATAATAAAGTATAATGTCTTGCAACATCTAATTCACTAAGTTCTGGTAATTCTAGATCTGTTTTCTTTATCATGTTGTGATCTAACATTTCATCTAATTTAAATTCTTCCACATCTAATTTTGGAAGGGAATAAGCTTTTCTTCCTTCCTTAGAAATCTCAATTAATAAGCTATTATATTCTTTCATTTTTACATCCCCTCCATAATTCCTATTAATTTATTTATTTCATCTACACTTCTTTTTTCAGTCACACAAAGCATTGTACATCCACTTAGTTCAGGGTAATCTTTACCTAAATCATATCCTCCAAGTATATTATTATCTAATAATTTTTTATTCAATTCTTCTATTTCTACTGGTGATTTTATAACAAATTCATTAAAGAACTTTCCTTTGAATAATGGTGTAAATTTTCCACCTTCACTTACTTTTTTAACTGCATAGTGTGATTTTTGCATGTTTTGCATTGCTACTTCTTCATATCCCTTTTTGCCCATAGTTGCCATATAAATCGCTGAGTTTAAAGCGCATAATCCTTGATTAGAGCATATATTTGAAGTTGCTTTTTCACGTCTAACATGTTGTTCTCTAGTTTGAAGAGTCAAACAATAACATCTATTACCATTTCTATCCACTGTTTGACCAACTACTCTACCCGGCATTTTTCTAATTAAACCTGATTTTATAGCCAAGAATCCTACATAAGGGCCTCCATAATTTAATGCATTTCCTAAAGGCTGAGCATCTCCAACAGCCACATCTGCTCCTACTTCTCCTGGAGATTTCAATACACTTAAAGTTATTGGGTTTACACTTAATACATACATAGCTTTTTTAGCATGAGCTATTTGACCAACTTCATCTACATCTTCTATAACTCCAAAAAAGTTTGGGTTTTGAAGTAGTACACAAGCAGTATCCTCGTCTACTACTTCTTTTAATTTATTTAAATCCGTCATACCTAACTCTCTATCATAATCAACTTCTACTACTTCACAATTATTAAATTGTAAATATGTTTTTAATATTTGTCTTGTTTCTGGATGAACTGTTTTTCCTACTACTACTTTTTTACGTTTAGTTTTGGAAACTGCAAGCAAACACCCTTCTACTGCTGCTGTTGCGCCATCATACATAGATGCATTTGCTATATCCATTTTTGTAATTTCTGCTATCATTGATTGGAATTCAAATATACTTTGTAATGTTCCTTGACTTATTTCTGCTTGATATGGTGTATATGCTGTATAAAATTCGCTTCTTGATGTGATATGTTTTATGATTGAAGGAACATAATGATCATACGCTCCTGCGCCTAAAAAGCAAGTTAATTCTTCTGTACTTATATTTTTATATGCTATATTTTTTACTATTGTAGCAACTTCTAATTCTGATTTTGATTCTTCTAATTCTAAATCTCTTTTAAGTTTTAAATTATCTGGAATGTCTGAGAATAAATCATCTATTGAATTTACTTTACATACTTTAAGCATTTTTTCTTCGTCTTCATGTGTTGCTGGTATATATGGGTATTGTTTATATTCTTCTTTTACTAATTCTGATTTTTTATATTGTTTTTTATAGAAAGGTCTTTTTACTATTACTGCACTTACAAGTTTTTTTCTAACCTTTACTCCTATTTCAGTTCCAACTTTTGCATAGTTAGAATCTATAATCGCCATACCTATAAATTTATCTAAAGTAGGTGATTTAAGACCTGTAGTAACGAATCCTATAACTTTATCATCTACTTCTATTTCATAGCCGCCTCTTATCATTCCTTTACCTTGCATTTCAAAAGCTACTAGCTTTCTTTGTGTTTCTTGTGATTTTAAACTAGTTAAAGCATCTTTTCCTAGGAAATTTTCTTTATTTAGTTTTACAAATATTCCAAGACCCCCTTCAATTGGAGATATTTCTTCACTTATTTCATGTCCATATAGAGGTAAATTCACCTCTGCTCTTAAAGTATCTCTAGCGCCAAGACCTGCTGGTGTTATATTGTCTTTTCCTGTTTCCAAAATATCATTCCATATTTTTTCTACAACATTGTTATTGCAATATATTTCAAATCCATCTTCTCCAGTATAACCCGTTCTTGAAACTATGCATTTTTCTCCACAAACAGCCACATTATTTTTAAATTTATAAAACTCTATATTACTTAAATTTACATCTACTAACTTTGATAAGATTGCTTCTGCTTTAGGTCCTTGTATTGCCAATTGACCAATATAATTTGATATATTATTTATCTCTACATCAAATTTTTCACCTTTTTCTTTTATCCATTCAAAATCTTTATCTATATTTCCAGCATTGATTACTAGTAAATAATTTTCTTCCTTAATCATATAAACTAGTAAATCATCTACTGTCATTCCATTTTCATAACACATCGGTGAGTATATGATTTCTTCTTTTTTCAGATTTGTAATATCATTTGTGATTAAATATTGTATAAAGTTAAAAGCATCTTTTCCTTTAACTTCTATCTCTCCCATATGTGAAACATCAAATAACCCTGCACTTCTTCTTACATAATCATGCTCTTTGGTCGCCCCTATATACTCTAGTGGCATTTCCCACCCTGCAAATTCAAACATTTTTGCATTCAATTTTTCATGTGTAGAATATAGCTTAGTTCTTTTTAGTTCCATTACATCCATCATATTAATCTTCCCCCCAATATTATATTTTCACATTAAATTACCTTTGCTTGAGACATTGTATATACAAATCACTTTATGTCAATAACTCAACCCTGACCTTCCCACTCAATACAACAACCTCGCTCTATTAACTAGTTAGAAATTATAACTTCCTTTACATTAAAAAAGAGGATATGTAGATACTATAAATAGTAGCCACATATCCTCTGTTCATTTACCTGAAAGTTTTAGTGAGTTTTAATACTCATTTTCTTCGTCGGTGACTTTTACCAATTAATAAGCAAAGTCTTTCCAGAGTTCCATTAATTTACGATATTTTTGCCTGAAAGTTTCTCTTGAAAATTTAATGGCTATTTTCAGATTGCTTCTTCGGCCTTTTTACATAAGTAAAAACGTCTCTCGTAAATCTCATTTGGATTTATTCAATTCTAAAATTATTATATGGAAATTCATTATATTTTTCAACTACTTTATTTAAATTTCTTATATTTTTTTTCCTAACCTTATTTTTATTAAAACTCTTAGATAAGAAAATTTAATTATTAAACAAACAAGTACCTATAATAATATTATAAGTACTTACATACTACATTAAAAGTTACTTAATTAGAATTAATAAAACTTTTCCAAACAATTCCTACTTTTATAATTTTTAATAGTATCCTAAATCCTCGAAATAATTAGATTGTTAATTTTTTCATTGGCAATATAATTAAAATCAGCTATATTCGATATTTTTCAATAAAAAATACACATAAATATAAATATTTAATTCTAAGTCCATATTATACATAAGACTTTATTAGTTGAAGTTTTCCTTGTATTTTATAAATAGTTCCTTTTTTATATAAATAGTTCTCTCATTCATCTCTTCACAATAATCTCACCAAATTATTTTACCCTCACCACTTATAACTGTGTATGAACATACCTCTGTATCACTCTTATCGTTATATTCTCCGTTTACTTCTATTTTTTTAACTGTAAAATATGGTGTCTCTAATCTTTTAAAATTTTCTATTTTTCCTGCTTTATTTTCACACTTATAATCTATCATATCCAAAGATTTTTCTATATGCGTTTCTCTATCCCTTCCCCAGTCATATATTCTAAATGTTTTAATATTAAGAGGATGCGAGGCTCTAATATCCTTGATACTAATGGAAATATCAATATAGAGCCTTTTGTTATTCCTAGACTAGACTATTTTATTTTGTCATTCCATGAACCTGTTTTCCCACCAAATTCATTAGAAAATAATACTAATGCTTTGATAAATGCTATTAATAAAGTTGATAACTTAATAAGTTTAGGTCACCTTGGTAATCCAAATTATCCTATTGATTATGAAAAGATTATAAAGTTAGCTGTTGATAAAGATATTTTAATAGAAATTAATAATTGCTCTATTAAGGGTGTTTCTAGAAATGGAAGTGCTAGTAATTGTCAATCTTTGTAAAAAATATGATGCAAAAATTATACTTACATCTGATGCTCATATTTGTGTTGATATAGCTAATTATGAATTCTCAATAAATACACTTAAAGAAATTGATTTGCCTAATGAATTAATTATAAATGAGCCTTCAAAGCTAGTTTCTTATTTTCATAGCAAAGGCAAATTAGATGATTTTACTTTATCTGATTTAGAAAATCTATAATATAATACTCATTTTTCTTCAAATAATCTATTTATAAATAAAAGAGCATAGAGTTATAAATTTCCTAAAATAATAATCTCTATGCTCTTTATATTGAAGTTACTCATTTAAATAACTATATTACCAACTTCATTCAATATTTTTTAGTGAAAAAATACACATAAACATAAATGTCCATGTGTATTTCATAATTATCTAATTTTAATAATAATACGGAGAAGTAAACATAAAGAAAAATGCCCCTAACGCACTTATTAGTAAGAAAATTACTATGGTAATTATAGCTAATATTACAGGAATTACTATATTAACGCCACCTTTATTTAATATTAATCTTTGTTTAATATCTTCATCCATGTTTCTAAGAGAATCCAGTTGTTTTTGTATGTGTTTTAAGTAAGTTATGTTTCCATATAATCCTGAAATTACTGCTATAGCTATACTAGCTACTAGTGATAAATATGGTATAACTGATCCAATCACTATATCTGCTATAATAATTCCAAATCCTATAGCATACATTTTTCTATATAAAAACCACCACGAATTAAAGAAAAATGCTGCCCAGTTCCAACTAGTAGATTTATATGATTCTTGTATATCCTTAAATTTTGGTATATAATATTCTACTTTCTTTTGAATAAAATTAACCATATCTTTATTGTTAAAGTCAGCTCTCGAATTTTCATCATAACTAGTATCTGTGAAGCTTTTATATGTTTCGTTGTTTTTTATAACATCTTTAATATTTTCAGTAGTGCTTTTTATACTATCTTCTATAGTTGTTAATTTATTTCCACAATTTGTGCAAAACTTAGCATCTTTTGAGCTTTTCTTTCCACATTTTGAGCAATATATGAAACTATTTTCTTCAGTCATAATGTTCTCTCCTTAAAATACATTTTTAATAAGTATATTTATTGTACTATTATTAGTATATTCTTACAATAGGGTCTTAATAAGATCTTCTATTAGCAATTTTACTTTTTATAATCATTGTTACTGAGTTTATATAGTTTTAATATTCCTTCAATATCTGGAGTAATTTTTTATAGTATTTGATACTACATAAGTTCCCTCAAATTAATTAATAATTGCTACTGCAATCATAGCTATATTTTTTCTCTCAGCTAGGTCAACAATCATTGTAAAGACTAGTGATTTACTTAGAAAACTTATTACTCTTCATTTTTTATTAATTTTTATCAAAATATCTTGAAATAAAAAATTTAAAATCATTCACTCAATATTTTCTACATATCAATGATTTTAATTTTACTATTAAAGTTATACATATCCTTTAAGTTGACATCTCCTACTTTTATATATACTATAAATATAAATTATTAGAATTTAGAACTATTCTATTTTTTTATTCAAAAATGTGGTATTAAAATTGATTCATATAAAGACAATCCTTATTCTATAAATAGAATACTTGGTCTAAAAGAAAGTATAACTATAACTGTGGATACGGTTATAGGTGTTGGCTTATTTACAGTTGGTGCCAATGGTGTTGGCTACTTAGGACCTAATGTTATTTTTGCAACTTTATGTGCATTTATTGCAAACCTTATGCAGATGCTATGATACAAGCTGGTATATTAGGCTTTCCACTAATTATGTTATGTCTAGGAATTGCCTTTGGTAGAGATTTTTCTACATTAAACTCTTGTATTGCTGCTCCATCTAGATATTTATATGGAATGGCAAAAGATGGTGTCATCCCAAGTTCATTTGCTAAAATTCATCTAAAATATAAAACACCTTATTTTTCTATAATCTTCTTAGGTATTATCACAATTACCCTTATTTATATTGGGGATATTTTATATGTTGCATCTTTAAGCTTATTTGCTAACTTATTCTATTATATAATTGGATTCTTTGCTTTTATTGAACTTATAAAGAAGTATCCAGATTTAAAAAGATAATACAAATCTCCTTGTGGTATTTTATTGGCGGTATTTAGCATAGTTGTATATGCTATTATTATGACTGAATTGGAAAAAGATACTTTTATAACAGGTATCATCTGGTGTGCTATAGGCGTAATCGTATTCTTATTCTTTAGCAATAAAAATAAAGATATTGAGACAAATGAAGATCCTGTTCCTATTCCTAGTGAAAATGAAATAGTTGAACTTAATAATAAGTATAAAGTTTGGAAAAACATTGTAAGTATTTTATTTGTTTCCATACTTCTTTTATATGTAATCATGTATTTTATTGCATAAGAATTCATAAAAAACACTATTTGCTCTATACTATTTACTATTTTTCACATAAATAAAGCCATATTCTATCTGATTCAATCAAATAAAGTATGGCTTTTAGAAATTATTTCGTTAAAGAAATATATTTTTTTGAAGTTAATAAATAATAAGTTATATATATTATGGTAAAAATAATAGTTGTAGCTATAGTAGAAAGTCTTCCATCCTGATTAAATAAACTTGTTACTGCATAACTTGCTACAGCGCTATGAATTATAGCCACTATAGCTGGGAATAAGAAAAATATACCTACTTGCTTATAAATAGATTTATTAATATATTCTTGGCTTGTTCCTATTTTTCTCAAAGTATCAAATCTAGGCTTGTCTTTACTTGCATCAGAAATACATTTAAAGTACATAATACTTCCTACAGACACTATAAATACTAAAGCCATAAATAATCCTATAAAATAAATTGAATTTATAAAGTTATAACTATCTTCATTAAAATCATCTACGCTATAAGTTTTTATATTACTGCTTTTCTCTATCTCCTTCACTATATTTGCACTATTATCAAAGTTTTTTAATGTGATACAAGATATATTTTCTGTATTCTTATTTAGGTCATGTTTTAAAGAATCAAAAGTATTGTCATTTACAACAATAGTTGGAAGATTCCCTCTAAAAAAACCAAATAAATTCATTGCATAAGAGTCAATTATTTGAATGTTTCTATTCCCTAAATTAAAATCCACTTTAAAATCAAAAGCATTTATTAAATTCTTAGGAATTATAAATATAGCTTCATTATCTTTTAGCTGTGTGTTTAAAAATTTATTTTCATTATCTAATTCTCTATATTCACATATTTTTTTTATGTCTGAATATCTTATAAAGTTCACATCGCCTGTAACAATCAGTGGTGATTCTTTTTTACCAGCTTCAGTAATATCAATATACATAAGCTCAGCTTGTAGTTTATAATCAACCTTCTCATCACTTTTATTTAAAGCATCCTTTACTACTTTGTTATCTAGATTTCCTTCATACATTATACTGTATGGGTATTCCGATTCTTTGCCTTCTGTAAAAACAGTTCTAGTCGCAATGGAAACTATCACACTAGTCAAACAACAAGTTATTAATACTGCAATTTGACCTAGAACTTTATTATTATCTCTTATTCTAAAGATTATATTGTTATAACTTAAAACATTAGTACCTTTATATAAAAAATCTTTATTATTAATTAATTTTGAAACTATAAAAGTGAAAAATCCTTTAAATAATAGCATTGTTCCTATTATAACCATAACTACTGTTGCTAGTATGGCTGCTGTAAATGGTATGTTATATTTTTTGTAATATAAAATCACAACATAAGCTAAAATTATAACTATTAGACCTAAAATACCTTGTAAGGTTTTATTTTTACTATTATCACTTTGGTATATATTTGTTGCATTAATAAGTTTTGTTATATCTGTTCTTAGTAGCGCTATATATTCTTTAATAAATACACAGATTAATATACCTAGAAAAATTAAGCTAGTTATTAGAATAGATTCCTTTGATATTTCAAACTTCATAACAGTATTCACCTTAGAAATTTTAGCCAATGCCATTAAGAATAATTTATTAGTTAAAACTCCTCCAAAAATACCACCCACTAAAGCTATTATACCTATTAAAAGTCCTTCTCCAGCAAATAATAAAGCTATTTTATTATTCTCAACACCCATAAAAGTGTAAATTCCAAATTCTTTTTTTCTCTGCTCTATGAAAAAACTACTTGAATAAGAAATAAAGAATATAAAGAATAAAAACAGCACTATAGCACACACCATTGCTAAAGTTGATACGACGTTTAAATCTTGTATCTGTCTAAATTGCTCACTAAACATAAGCGTTACAAAATTATAAAATACTACAATAGAAAATATCATTGAAAATATATACATCCCATAGTTTTTTATATTTTGTCTTAAGTTCATAAATGAAAGCTTAAAGAAGTTCATTTACTTCACCCCCCATGGAAGTAAGCAAGTTCATTATGCTATTGTAAAATTCTTTTCTATTTCCTGAGCTATCTATTCTAGCATTTAGCCTTCCATCTTTTATAAAGATAACTTTCTTGGAATAACTTGCACTAAATGGATCATGAGTAACCATAATTACTGTTACATTAAACTTTTCATTCATGTCTTTTAAACAATTTAGTAACTCTGATGAAGACTTTGAATCTAGTGCTCCTGTTGGCTCATCAGCAAAAATTATTTTTGGTGATGTTATAAGCGCTCTAGCTGCTGCTACTCTTTGTTTTTGTCCTCCAGATAATTCATATGGATATTTTTTAAGATGAGCTTCTATCCCAAAAAATTTAGCCAATCTTAATATTTCCGACTTGATTGTTTTTTGTTTTTCATTACTTATTACAAGAGGTAGAGCTATATTATCTTCTACGCTCATGCTATCTAATAAATTATAATCCTGAAAAATAAAGCCTATGTTATCTCTTCTAAATCTTGATAACTCCTTATTATTCATTTTACTTATATCTTTATTTTCATAATATACATTTCCTGAAGTAGGTTTGTCCACTGTTGACAAAATATTTAGTAAAGTAGTCTTACCTGCTCCAGAAGGTCCCATTATTGATAGAAATTCGCCTTCTTTTACCTCCAAATTTATGTCTTTCAATATCTTAAATGTATTTTTATTATTTTTAATATCTTTTTTTAAGTTAACAGTTTTTAACATATTACCCTCCAAATTTCTAATATTTATTATACTTATATTTTATAAGCTTTAGATATTTGATTCCATCTCTTAACCTAACACTTTGGAGATAATATGTGTCATTTATGTCACATTGAAATAATCTGATAAATTATAAAAGGTAATATAGACATCACAAAATTCATTTGGAGTAGATACTATATTTATATCATGACTTAATTTGTTTAGAATTTTCTTTGATATGTAAAGTCCCATTCCCGTTGATTTTGTTCTTTTCCTTCCATTCTCTCCCGTAAAACCTTTATCAAAAACTCTTTCTATATCTTGAGGTACAATTCCCATACCATAGTCTTTAATATGAAGTTCACATCCTTTTTTATTTTCCTTAATATAAATTTCTATTCTCCCACCTATATAGCTATACTTAATTGCATTATCAACTACTAGCTCAATTATATGAGTAATCCATTTTTTATCAGTAAGGACAGTTTTATTAATATCATCAACTTGTAAATCTAACTTGTTATATATAAATTGATATTTATTTTTCTTTATTACCTCTTTTATAACTTGTTCCAAATTCACTTCATTTATTATAAAGTCTGAATTGTAGTTACCTGCTCTACTCGAGTACATTGCTTGTTCCACTAATTTATCTATACGACTAACCTCACTATTAATCTGTTTTGATAATTCTCTACTTTCATCAATTTCATTTACTCTTTTCCCTATTATTTCAAGAACTGATATAGGAATTTTTACTTCATGTATCCAGTTTGTCATGTAATCATTAATTTCTTCTAGTTCATTTCTTAAACTATCTACTTCCTCTTCATTATCTTCAATTAACTTCTTAACATTTTTATAAAGATAGTCATTTGCCAAACAAAGATTTTCTTCTCTTATATTATGTATGGACTTTATAAATTTACTTATTTTTCTCTTATAATTACCATAGCCTATTAAAATGAAAATAATGATAACTAAAATTGATAAAATATTAATATAAATTAAAGTATCAATACTATTACTTAAGTTAGGATCTAGTAGTATAGTCACATCTACAATTACCATTATGAAAATAACTAAAATCAAAAACAGTTTCACTTCTTTTAAATACTTTAATAAACTCATCTCAATATGTATCCTTGCCCTTTTTTAGTTTCTATAAAGTCATTTAACCCAATGGAATCTAGTTTTTTTCTTAATCTATTTACATTAACAGTCAATGTATTTTCACTTATAAATTCATCTGTATCCCAAAGTTCTTCTATTATTTCTTCTCTACTTACAATTTTTTCTTGATTGTTCATTAATATATTCATAATTTTTAGTTCATTTTTAGTAAGATCTACATTTTCATCTTTAAAATAAACCTTACCTTCAACTATATTTAAAGTTATATCTTTAAATTTTATTATGTCACTTTTTAAATCATTATTATAAGAATAGGTTCTTCTAAGAATTGCTTGAATTTTTGCCACTAAAACTTGAGGTGAGAATGGTTTAGTAATGTAATCGTCTCCACCCATATTTATGGACATGATTATATCCATATCATTATCTCTTGATGAAATAAAAATTATTGGAACCTTTAGAAAGTTTCTTATTTGTGAGCACCAATAAAACCCATCATAACAAGGTAAATTTATGTCCATTAAAATTAGTTTTGGATTACATTCCAAAACCTCATTAATTATATTTTCAAAATCTTTTATTTCACAAACACTATAGCCCCACTTGCTCAAAATTAAACTTACTTCTCTACTTAAAGCATTGTCATCTTCTATTATAAAAATATCCATTATTATATACCTCTTTGTTGTTTATTCTAAATCAATATTATTATATATTAATTATAATCAATTCTAATGCTTTTCTTACAAGTTGTACATTATCAATATTTAATTAACTCAAATTATTTCTAATATTTAGCTTATTTTATTATTTTTATGCAAATAATAAATATAGCTATTTAAAATAAATGGAGGTGTAATTTTTGAATTTAAAAAATCCTATAAATCATAATTGTAATATTAAATGTCCCAAATGTAATCATACATATTTATACGACTTTAAAATTGAAGATATAAAAAAATCTACCCCTAGAAAAAGTTCAGTTAAAAATTCCTATGAATTTTTAACTTATTTAATTTGCAAAAATCCATTATGCAATTATGATATTGAAATCAAAGGACAAGTTATTGAAAATCCTTCAAATATTCTAGATTCAATAAAAATTACTTCTATTAAATAATATAAAGAGCTCATAAAATATGAGCCCCTTATATTTAAATTCTATATTATCAAACGTTTTTAAGGCATCATTATATATAACCACACTTTCAACAATAATTTGAAACCTTTTCATATCTATTGCCTAACTAATATATCTTTCCATATAATTAAATAGCTTTATTTTATAAAGTATAATTTAAATCAATCCTTTCAATAATATGTAATTAATCTCTATTTTAATATAGAAAAAAACTCCTTTTAAATACAAAACCTATTTCTCGTGTTTGCTATGATTATTTTTATAAGGAAGACCTATACAATATGTACTTTAAAATAATTTATAAAAAATAGCTCGCATTTACTATGAGCTATTTACATTACTAATTTAATCTATTAATACATTATCTTCTATAAATTGTATAAATTCCTTCTCTATCTTATTAAACTTCTTTGTTTTCGAATATGCAAACCAAGTATTTCTTATCACATTATTACCATCAAGATCCAACAATGGTGTTAATTGAAAATTATAATCATTTTTAAATTCATCAGGTAAGAAACAACAAGTATATCTCAGTCCTTTGTCTATTAATTTCCAAGCAAAATCAATATATCCTGCAAATGTTCCCGAAGGCCTACTTTCTTTATACCTTTCATTCCACCAATTATCAATTAATTCCTTACTTTTATCATTCTTTCTATAATCTATAGGTTTTAAATAAGGTAATTTGTCTAAATTAATCGGATCTTTAGATACGATATATGATTTATCTTGTTTAACTAATATTTTATTTATTAGACCTTCATAATTTCCTGATATAAATCCGAAACTTAAATTATTTTCAACTAACATTCTAAATAAATTATGACTTTGCTCCGTTACAACATCGAAACTTACACCAGTTTTTTTTCTCAGAATAATCAAAGAATAAATCTGCTAGTCTAAATTTACTATATGTATATGATGATCCTATAGTTATTACACCACTTGATCCTTCATTATTCATTGACTCCGATTTAAAATTTAATTTTTTATCAAAGTCAATTGTAATCTACAAATTTATTTATTGTAAATATATAATAACTATTTCATAGCATCTTTTTTTTGTTAGTTTAGTTAAAGTTGAATTATATTGTACTTTTGAAAACTTCATTCCATCAAATTTATCAGCCTCTTCTTTAGCAGTATTTTCGCGGTATTCTAACCACTCCAATTGTTTATCTTTAAATTCTTCTAATTCATTTTTATTAAGCTGATCTATTAGTAATTCACAAATCTCACTTAACATATCATCCCATTTTGAAAATTTATTTTCTTCTAATTCTATCATTTCTGATGTTGATTCTTCATTGTGTAAGGTATCTGATTGAGTAATACTTTCGTCTAAGTCATCTAACTTAGCAAAATATTCATATTTATGTATAGGATTTTCTTCTTTAACTATTACACTATCATTTTCAACAACATTTAATATTCCTGTGCTTTCTATTGTTTTATATTTGCTACATCCTGTAATAAAAAACATAACTACTAGTAACAGCATACTTAACTTTCTTATGTTCATTTTATATTTAATAATTTCTAACTTCATATTTAACTCTCCTGCCTTTCGTACTTATAATTCCTTATTAAATATACAATCTAATTTAATTAATGTCTAATTCTTATTGATTATATCAGTCATGCACAAAAAAACATGACTATTATCTTATGCATTATAAAAAGCTGCCGTCAACTTTTTATAAATATGCTGACGCCAACTTTTCATTTTAATTAAATCCATATAAGCTGTAATATACTAGTAGTAAATTCACTACTTTTCCATAACTTAGTGTTCCTTCTTCTACACCATTTGCCTTTAGATAATTACTATTCATATTATCTGATACTTCGTTTACTTTTCCTTCGTATTGCTTCCAAAATTCCCTGCTATAATTTAGGTCATTAATTACAGATGATGATAATTCTCCATTTAAACTAACTAAAGCATCATAATCAACTTTTGCTAATGCTGAAGCTGTATACTTAAGCGCTAATATATACCCTGAATATTGAAAATCATAGTCTTCGTTGTTAATACATGCAATATACGCTAAAAAATTACACTCATCCTCACTTCCATATCCCCTTTGATGTGCCATTTCATGTAATGTTGTAAAAGGAATATAAATATCAGGTACTCCAGTATTTACATTAGCTTCTCCTGTAAAAGGTGAGTAAATTCCTGTTATACCTGTGTAACATAATAAATTTGAATTTAATATTGGTTTTGCTGGCGCATAACTTCCTCTTTTATTTAAATTTAAAATACTAACATTTTCATATCCATTATTTGCTCGGTTCAAAACTTCTTTATAGTCAGTATTACACTTCATTACTTTTTGTTCATCTTCCAAAACTTCAGCTCTTATATCATTACATTTTTCTATTAAAAACTTATATAAATTTATTAAATCTTCTTTATCATAATCAACATCTTTTATATTTTCATTGTGACTTTTATTGTAATCAACAATTAGAGAATCTTTTAAATTCATACGATTATAATTTAATCCCCACAATACCACAAAAAGAAAATAAACTATACCAACTATAGATATTATATTTAAAAATGAATTTTTTAAATATGATAAAATATTATTAGGTTTTTTCATAATATAATAAATTGAATATATTAAAAACACTAAAACAGAGAGTAGTGATATGTAAATTAATATTTCAAATATTGAACAAGGAAAAATACTAAAAATCTTACTCATAATTTTTACAATGTATATGTTAATTCCATTTGAATAATATTTTTCCACCAAACTAGGTATCTTTCCTGCGATTATATTTATCAAAATACTTAGTACAAATAAAGAAATAGATATAATTCTAAATTTTTTAATCAAAATCACCACCTTTATTACTAATAATTATATTATAAGTTTTTTTTATTAATATAGTAAACAAAAAAGAGCTATAGAGATAGTGGGTAGCATAATAATAGATAGTGTTATAATTATTCAGTAGTTTTATTTTTAGCAAATCACTTCTAAGCTTTTATATGTTTCTTCCACATAATAAATGTTATAATTATTAAAATCACTCCATATGCTATTAATGCATATATATTAAATAGTAAAAGATAATTTATTCCTACTGCTACACCTAAAATAATCATCCCTAATAAAGTATTAATTATGTTCTGACTTTTGTTAACCTGTCCGAACTTAATAGTAAATGGTAAACTATTTTTTCCTATTATATGTTCAATGACTATGAAAAGTAATAAAAATACAAAAGCAATAATTAAAATAGGCACTACTTTAACTCCAAAAATTAAGATAAAAATTATACTTTCAAATAAGTATAGTGGCAATAATAAGTTTGCTAAAAGAGCTTTATATGCGCCTTTGTATATATTAGATTTATCACTTATAAATGTTGCATCATAAATCCATGCTGCCTTATAGTTATTTGAATATTGCAGTGTTATTAATAAAGTTGGAACCATAAATATAAACCAATAGATATTTAATGACATATGTAAAGATATATTCTTTATTTCACTTATAAAATCCATTGAAAACATAAATATAAATAGTAATGGAAATACCATATCAAAACCTAAGCTAGGATATGTCATCAATTTAAATTCTCTTTCTCTTTTTATTATAGAAGTTGAAAGATCATAAGCTGCTTTTTCTTCATTACTTCTACACATACATCTTCCAATTTTATAAAATACCCTATTTTTCTTTTCTTTTTCATTATCATTGGCAATATTTAATTTAGAAAGAGAATCTTCAAACTTAGACGTATTATTTATATATAGACTAATTGCTATAATTGGAACAAGAAAGGCTAATACAATAAGAGCTATTATTATTTTATTAATTTCCCCACCATCAACTGCATATAAAGGTGATGCGAACCACATTGGCGGAAAAAACAAGTTCCATATCTTACTTTCATATATTATATTTAAATCAACTATATCAAACATTCGCCCTAATAACTGATAACTTATGGTCATTATTATTGTTAATCCTATTTGCACAAAATTGATTATATCTTTAACTTTTTCTCCATCAAAAAACTTTAAAATCAACAGGTATAATAATGCTGTTATTACAATCATAAATATATCTATTATTATTAATTCTAATATAAAAAGAATTCCTATTAAAACTCCTGATTTAAACATTCCTATTATTGTAAGCCATGATAATGCCAATGAAGTTAGGAAGATATAATAACATATGTGAGTTAGTTTAGCTGCATTAATTGTTTTATTATCAATGCCCTTAGTTCCTATTACATTTTTATCCCTCATATCTAAAAGAACACTTGAAAAATCCGATATAAATATAGTTAATATAAAAAACATAAACATCCCAAAAACTAGAGAATATGTATACATCTTATTAAATGAAAATAGTGTTATTATTCCAATAAAAATCCCCATTATTCCATACATAATTAATGCTTTATTAAACGAATTTTTACTTTCATCACTTTCATCTTCCTTGCTAGAATTTTGCATAACAGTAGATGTTCTTCTACTATCAAGAGTTAATTTCATACTTAAAATTAGCCTCATTTTTTCATAATCTACACCAACTTTAGTATATATCCCCTTAAATTTATCTAAAATATTTAAAAATTTATATTCTTTCATATTATTCACCTACTTAATTACACTAGAAATTCTATCAGCAATTTCTTTGTGATTATTAAACCCTGTTATTTCATTAAATATTTCTTCTAATGAACCTTCTTTAGAATTTTCTTTAAGTTCATCAAAACTTCCATCAGCAACTATTTTTCCATCATTAAGTAACACTATTCTATGGCTTATCTTCTCTACTACATCCATGATATGTGATGAATAAAAAATAGTTTTTCCTTCTCCTGCAAATATTTCAAGTAATTCTTTAACTATCATTACAGAATTAGCATCTAATCCACTTAGGGGTTCATCTAAAAATAATATTTCCGGATTATGAATAATACTGGAAATAAGTATTAATTTTTGTCTCATTCCTTTTGAAAATGTTGATATTCTTGTGTTTAAGTAATCGTATATTCCAAATAATTTCATAAGTTCTTTTCCTTTTATTGTTAATGTTTCCACATCCAAATCATATAATTGACCAATGAAATTCAAATATTCTATTGCAGTTAAACTTTCATATACTTCCGATACTTCTGGCACATATCCTATTTTCTTTTTATATTCACCTTTTGTATCTTCAATACTTTTATTAAAAATTATTACATCTCCTTCATATCCATCTACTATGCCTAACATAATTTTTACAGTTGTACTTTTTCCTGCACCATTGGCACCAATATATCCAATAATCTCTCCTCTTTTTACTTTGAGATCAACCCCTTTTAATACTTCCTTTCCTCCGAAACTCTTTTTTAAACCCTTTAATTCCAATATTATTTCATCCATAACCTCATCCCCCTTCTTTCATAAACTTATCAAAAATCTTTAGCAATATCATAAGTTCACATTCCAATAAATACCATTCTAACAGTCACTAATTATTTTATAAGACTTAGACCTGCCAGTCTACAACTTATATAAATAAAAAAGTACCTTACATAATTGTAAGATACTTTTTTATTTATATTCTATTAGCAAGTAGCTCCTCCAACTAAGTGAAGGTCTGCATTTATTATTTCTTCTTTTCTCTCAAGTAAATCATTTGCTAATAATTGTTTTTCCACATTTTCAAAACCTAAACGTTCTATAGTGTTGGCAAAACGCTCCCCTGTTTTTCCTTGTTCCCTATATAATAATATGGCTTTTTCTATTATATCTAAGGCTTCTTCCTTGCTAGTAAATACCTTATTTAAAGCTATACCATGATTTATTTTTTTACCCCATCTACCACCAATATAGATTTTATATCCATATGTTCCGTCTTCAATCGCATCAAATGGACATGCTCCTACACAACGGCCACAATGATTGCATAGCTCTTCATCTATTTCTAATATATCATCCACAACTTTGCATGCATTTATTGGGCATAATTTCTCTATAGCACATTTTTTACATCCATTACAAGAGTCTTCATCAAAATTTGGTATATATTGTCCTATTATTCCCAAGTCATTTAAATCTGGTTTTACACAGTTATTTGGACATCCACCTGTTGCTATTTTAAATTTATGAGGAAGCTTTACACCTGAATATCCTTTATAAAATCTTTCATGAATTTCTTCTGATAGTTCAAATGTATCTATTAAACCATATTGGCAAGTAGTTCCCTTACATGATACAACTGGACGTACTTTTGAGCCTGTTCCTCCAGTTTCAAGACCTTCTTTTGCTATATATGCTCTAAAATCTTCAATTTTTTCATATGGTATGCCTTGTATTTCCACTGTAAGACGAGTTGTAAATGTTACTATTCCGTTACCAAATAACTCAGCTGCTTCTCCTATACATTTTTGTTGTGTTGCTGTTATTTTTCCATTTACAGTTATTACCCTTGCAGAAAAATTATCAGTACCCTTATTACTTAAAAAACCTAAAGCCTTTACTCTTTTTTCATCTTCCTTACTAATTGTCAATGTTGCCATTGTTTTTCCCCCTTTTTAATAATTATTCTTCATCTTCCTCTATTTCATTGAAAGTCAATCCACCTTCAAGAACTTTTGTGTTACTATATCCATAGAACTTTAAACGATTTTGTAACATATATGCGCGTTTACCTTTTGCACATATCAGTAATAATCTTTCATTAGTATCGTATTCTGGAAGTACACCTTCCACCTTTGTTAAGTCTATATATGGAGCAGTTTTTAAAGTTGGCAATATGGATGCATCAATTATTTTATAATCGTTAGCTTTTCCTTCTTTAAATTCTACTGGAGTTATTGTTTCAAACTCTCCATTTATTTTATTTTGTAATATATTTAATGTGTGAGCAAATGGATGAATTGCTGTAGAAAATGGTGGTGCATAAGCAAAATCCAAGTTTTCTAAATCATCTATTGATGCATTTAATGATATAGCTGTAACTGCTATATCAACTATTTTATCTACTTCTCCCTTTCCAAGTACTTGTAGCCCTAGTAATTTCTTTGTATCTCTATCAGATATCATTTTAATAATAAAATTACTTGCACCTGGATAATAATGAGCCTTATCATCTACAACAGAGATTACGCTTATAGGATTATATCCAGCTTCCTTTGCAGCCACTTCTGTAAGCCCTGTTCTTCCTGTATTTAAGTTTGGTAATTTACAAACAGCAGTACCAAGAACACCTTCATAAGATTTATTTTTTCCTAATATATTTTTAGCAGTAAGACGTCCTTCTATATTAGCAGAAGAACCCATTGGGGACCATTGAGGTGCCTTTGTAATTTTATTTATTACACATGCACAGTCTCCTATAGCATAAATATCCTCTATATTTGTTTGCAAGTATTCATCTACTTTTACAGTTTTATTTGGCATAAGTTCTATACCACTATCTTGAAGGAAATTGGTATTTGCACGAATTCCTATTGAAAGTACAATTGCATCTGCCTTCATAGCACGTCTAGAAGTTTTAACTTTTTCAACTTTATCAGTACCTATAATTCCTTCCATTCTTACTCCTGTAGCAGTCATTATTCCATTTTCGGCTAAATGATTTTCTATATATTCGCTCATTTCTTCATCAAACCCTGGAAGTATATGTTCTGCCATATCTATGACAGAAACTTTCACTCCTTGTTTAGCTAAATTTTCTGCAACTTCCAATCCTATAAATCCAGCTCCTACAACTACAGCTCTTTTAATTTCTCCCTGCTCTATTGAATCTCTTAAATTAATTGCATCTTCAGGTGTTCTCATAAAGAAAACTCCTTTTAAGTCTAAACCTTCTACGGGTGGTTTTATAGGAGATGCACCACTAGCGATTACTAGTTTGTCATATCCATAATTATATGTTTCTTTGCTTTGTACGTTTACTGCATCCACAGTTTTTTCTTCTGGATTAACTTTTATAACTTCCATTTCAGTTAGAACCTTCACTCCTGTTAATTTTTCAAATTTTTGTGGAGTATTTACAATTAATTGTTCTTTTTCTGTGATAACATTTCCAACATAGTAAGGAAGGCCACATCCTGCATAAGATATATCTTTCCCCTTAGTAATAATAGTTACGTCTGAACTTCTATCTTCTCGTTTTAACTTTGCTGCAACTTTAGTCCCTGCTGCAACACCTCCAATAATAAGTACTTTCACACTTATCAACCCCCTTTTATTTCACATTAAAATTTATATAATTTACATTTTTTTCCTAATTATTCAATTTTATTGTAGCACTTGTGATATACTATTAAAAGCGATATTATCTTATGAAAAACATAGGTAAAACCTATAGATAATCAATATCAATTAAACATATTTATTAGTAAAATAAGGAGGCTATTTTATGACAATTAGACACTTGCGCATTTTTATAGAAGTTGCAAAAACTGGTAAAATGAGCATAGCTGCACAGAGATTATTTATATCTCAACCAACAGTAAGTCAAGCTATTCGTGAGTTAGAAGATCACTATAATCGAAAACTTTTCGATAGGCTGTCTAAAAAATTATACATAACATCCTTTGGTAAAGAACTCTTCACCTATGCCACACAAATAGTAGAACAGTTTGATAATTTAGAGAAAAAAATGAATGATAATCTTCATATAGAGCATTTACGAATAGGTGCTTCTGTAACTGTTGGAACTTGCCTTCTCTCCAAAATAATAAAAGAATTTCATAGTGTGGCTCCTCGAGTAAGTACTTATGCTTATGTTAATAATACAGCCATGGTCGAAAGGAAATTATTAAAATCTGAACTAGACATCGCTATTGTAGAGGGGGATATTCATTCTCAAGACTTAGTTACAATTCCTGTTATTGATGATTATCTTGTTCTTTTATGCAATAATAATCATCTTCTTCTAAATAAAGAAAAAATAACATTGTATGATTTAGAGAATCAAAGGTTTGCTATGAGAGAAGATGGTAGTGGTACAAGAGAATTTTTCGAGCAAATTTTACATAAATATAAAATTCATATAAAACTAGCATATGAGGCTAGCTCAACTGACACTATTAGAAGAGCTATTTTAGATGATAATTGTCTATCTCTTCTATCTATACATACTTTTGAAGAGGATATTATAAATGGTAAAATCCATATAATAAAAACTGATCTAAATACATTAAAAAGATCTTTTAAGCTTGTTTATCATAAGGATAAAATAATGACTCCTTCAATAATTACATTAAAAGATATCTTAAAAAAATATAAGACATCAGATTTTATGAAAAACTTATTAGTAAAAAAATAAGTATAACTATCATCTAAAGTTATACTTATTTTTATGTAATTATTATATAATTCTTTTACTAATCTGCTTTAAAAATATACATATAAATAAGAGTATACCTAAAATTCCTGTCAGTGGATAAACATTTGCTACTAATTTTTCAAATGGAAATAAACCACAGAAAAATGCTAAAATTGAAATAATAATGGCAATAATCTTTGAATTATACCTTCCTTCTTTAGAAATTTTGTCACATACTGTCCAAAAATTTGGTGCAGCTGTTGAAAAAATCCCGCATAACAAGACAATAGAAAAAACTTTACCAAACATAGGTGATATGGATTTTGCAAAATATAAAGTTGGTATGGATAATTTATAAATATCATTTATTTTTGATAATAAAGCAAAATTCATTACCAAAATAACTATCATTAATAATAAACTTCCCACAATTGCTCCATACTTAGCTTCTCTTCTAGTATCCGCACTATTTCCAAGAGATGTAAAGAAAAATAATCCACTTACCATGTTATATGATGCATATAATATTCCACTTTTAACACAATTCCCTCCTGCTTTTGTAAGATTAACCTCCATTATTGTTTGTGAAATATTTTTTAATCCGTCTAAATTTTGAACCAAAATAGTAAATCCCACAATCAAAGAAAATACAACTATAACAGGACCAATAAAACCAATTATGTTAATAAGACTATCCAATCCACAAAGAAAAGCAATAAGTACTAATATTGTCATCATAGCACAACCTACATAGTAATTTAGTCCATAATACTCTTGCAATGTTGCTCCTGCTCCCGAAATCATAACTATGACACTTATAAATAATAAAACTGGAACGAAGTATTCATAAAATAATCCTACTTTATTTCCACAAAAGTATTTATATGGTCTGTACTTTTTCAAGCTCCCATAATCAAAACCACATGACATGACTGTACTACCGAAATATGTAAATAATATTAAACTTATAATTATTGATACTAAGCTATATAATCCATTTGATGTGAAAAACTGCATAATTTCCTGACCTGTAGCAAATCCTGATCCAATAATAAATGCTATAAATGCTCCTGCAAACTTCATTACATTTAGTATACTAATTTTTCCTTCCATAGTTTCTCCTCCATATTTAAAAGTTTTGAAAGGCTAGTACTAAATATATGTATATAAAAACTCAATATGACTAAAAAATTAGCTTGGCTCATATCGCCAACGGCTTCGCCCGTTGCTCAAGTTGTAAAGTTGGAAATTATACGTTATCCATAAATCAGATAACATATAGTTTCCCTACAATAAAAAACACATTGATAAAATTGAAGTGAACCCTTTACACGGGAATAAATAAAACAACCTCTTTTGAAACATACTATATGTATGATTTTAAAGGAGGTTATTTTATTATGAGTACAAGAGTACACTACTCACCAGAAATAAAATGGA
>NZ_JWHR01000017.1 GCF_000808015.1 Terrisporobacter othiniensis
TATTATATCTATCAAAAGCATCGCATATAAACATATGGCTATCATAATCAAACATACTCTTATTAATTCCATCATAGTCTCCCCAAGCTCCTATTTATCTATTAATTATAGCAGAAAAGCCATTGATTTTATATCAATGGCTATCTTATCTCAATCTATTTCAATTTATTTATTTCACCTATTCTGGACGATGGAAATCCATATCTGCTACCCAAAAAGGTAGTGTGTCCTGCCTAGTATGTCCGTTTTGAATAGCCATAATATTCACTAGATACTTTCCTTGTAAGTTCCCTTAATTTTTTTATTAATTATTCTCTCTCCATATTATTATACCTTCCAAATATATAATATAATAATTAATTTCGTAATTAATGCTATTATCTTAAAATGTACTATATCATAAATATAAATTAGATAAGTTATAATAAGTCACATAGATTATATTTTTAATTATAAAAATTTCCTTCGCTTAAGCCATGTGTCAGTAAACCAATTAACGCATAACATTTATTCTTTTTTAAACTAAAGTTAAAAGTTACTGAAATTCCATAACCAAAAAAACAAAGTTTTATTAAAACTAATAATGAATTTGATTAAAAAAATATATTTCTTGCAACTTTCTAAAATTAACCAATTATAAATAATTTTTTCCTTGCAATTATATAAATGTAAATAATTATAAATATTTTTTAGAATAATTCTAAATAATACTACCATACTATGAATTATAAAAAGTTCCGTCCATTACAAAGACAACTGTAATGTCTCTAAGATTTATAGATTTCCATGCATATCTACTAACTTAAAAATACGAAAGCCAAGAAGTAAATACTTCTTGGCCTTTATCTAAGCTTTGTATATATTAAGCAGTTTTTCTAGTCTTTTCTTTTTTATTCATCTTATCGTTTATATAATCAATAACTACTGCTATAGCATTATCTCCAGATACATTGGCAGCTGTACCAAAACTATCTTGAGTTAAGTATAGAGCTATCATTAAACTTGCAAGACCACCATCTGATGGTATACCTATCATTGGTAAGAAAGGTAGTGCACTCATTATTGCCCCACCTGGTGCTCCTGGTGCTGCAACCATTGCTATACCTAACATTAATATAAATGGCATTATTACTGATAATCCAAAGTCCATATTGTTCATCATTAATACTGCTACTGCAAATGATGTAACTGATATTATTGAACCTGATAAGTGAATTGTTGCACAAAGTGGCACACAGAATTCTCTTATTTCTTTGCTTACTCCGTTATTTTTAGCACATTCAACATTAACTGGTATAGTTGCTGCTGATGATTGAGTACCAACTGCTGTTAAATAACCAGGTATTTGATTTTTTAACATTTGGAATGGGTTTTTCTTAGTTATTGCTCCAGCTACACTAAATTGTATAACTAGATATATTAAGTGCATTGGTATAACTATACAGAATACTTTCCAGAATACTCCTAATATTGCCCAAACTTGGCCTGCATAAGTTATATTAGCAAATGTTCCAGCTATGTATATTGGTAATAAAGGTATAATTACTGTTGCTAAAGTTTTTGTAACTATTTCTTGGAACTCTTGGAATACTTTATGTAGCGTTTCCCCTTTACCATGATTTCTAAGAGCTGAAATACCAAGTCCCATAGTAAATGCGAAAACAATAGCTGCTGTTACATCCACCATTGGTTCTAATGGTATAGTAAAGAATGCAGATAACATTCCTGCTTCTGGATCACCTATTTGTGATGCTACACTTGAATCAATAAATGCAGGAAATACACTTGATGCCACAAGGAAAGCGATTGTCCCAGCAACAATAGTAGAACCATAAGCTATTCCTGTTGTTATTCCTAATAATTTTCCTGCCCCTGTTGCTAAATCTGCTATACCTGCTGTTACAAATCCTATTATTATAAATGGTATAACAAATTTTAAAAATGCTGAAAATAAAGTACTTGCAGTTATTAACACCCTAACTAATCCTTCTGGTGCAAAACTTCCTAAGATGATACCTACCACAATCCCCATTATAAGTTTAGGTACTAATCCTATTTTTTTCTTCATATCTCTTTCTCCTCCAAAAACTTCTATATTTTTACAATTCCATTATCCATTATATAAACATTGTTCTTAATATGTCAATGTCTCCTTTCTTGTTTTTTTTTTTTTTTTTTTTTC
>NZ_JWHR01000018.1 GCF_000808015.1 Terrisporobacter othiniensis
GAAGTTGTAAAATTACTAGAAAAGTATAATTATACACTAGTATCTAATTTTGATAAATGGTCTGACTTAGAGAAAGGATTAGGAAAATATTTGGGAAACGTTACATTAGAAAATATAGAAAAATTTTTTAATGATTATGAAAATTTAAGATCAGATTTAGAGCATTATTTATCTAAAGAAGGAAAAAATTTAATGCATAGTTATGACGATGGAGTAAATATAAATGAATTAAAAAATAGTCTAATTAAGTTTTATGATTTTTTAACCCCAAAAGACAAAAATGATATATTAAGAAAAAGCAATATTAATTCATTGAATTATGAAAATATTTTTTCTCCTATCATACATATACATGGGAAATTAGATGAAGAAATGATTATAGGAGTAGATAATAAAACGCAAATTTTTAATAACGATATAAGGGATAATGAAGAAATAACATATTTAATAAAACCTTTATGCAATGAAGAATTAAGAAATGAAAAAATACATTATGCAAGAATATGATTAATAATAGCCATATAATATGCTTATTTGGTGTTTCATTAGGAGAAACAGATAGTCAATGGTGGGAAATAATAGATAATTGGTTAATTGATGTAAATAATGAAAATCGAAGATTAATAATTTTTACTTATAAACCAGACTGGAAAAAAAGTAATCCAAGGGAAAGGTTAGAAGTTCAAAACAAATTGAGGAATAATATGAAAAAATATTTACAAGAAGGTAAGAAGAAAGATCAGTCAATACAAGCACAATTAGATAATAAAATAATGGTTGCATTGAACACAGAGATGTTTAAATTAAATCAAATGAATGTTAAATTAAACGAAGTTTCAGTGACAAGTGAATAATTAGCAAGTCAAGTGACTATGTACATTGATAAGTACCTCAAGGGGTTCAGTTCTTAATGTTTTTTATCAATAACTTGTTAAAACTGAAAGGAGAAGAAAAATACAAATAGATACAGATAAGATGGCGCAACAGTACATAGATGCCATCAATGATAAAATCAAGAATCTGAAAAAACTCAATATAATTGTTGTAGGAAAAGCACGTTGATTAACAGTTTGTTTAGAGAAAATTTTGCTGAAACTGGATTAGGCAGGCCTGTGACATCAGAAATTAGAAAGCAAGAAAAAAAGGATTATCCTCTTGCAATTTATGATACGCCTGGATTTGAACTTTCAAATGAACAGCAAAACAACGTTAAGGAAGAAAATCTTGAAATTGTGAAGGTTGTTCCTGTTCTTGAATAAGATATGGATTTTGATGAAGAGTACATAGCAAGGGCATATGGACTTGACCAATTAATTGATGTTATGGCATAAGTATTGCCAGGTGAATTACAGGATACTTTGCAAAATGTTCAGAAAGTGAGTTTAGAGTCAAAAAAAGAGCAACCTATATTTTATTAAAGGTGTAAATAAATTTGTCAAATCTATACAAATAATAAGGGGGAGATGTAAAAATGAGTGATTACAATTTATATCCAAATGAAGCTATACTTCTTAAATCACAAGACGTATTTCAAGGAATGCGTAAAGGTGATCTTGTGCTTACAAATCTTGCAATCCTTTGGGCAGAAAAGACTCTTTTTGGAAAAATTAAAAATGTTAACCGTATACCATTTAATCAGGTGAAAATGTATAATGAAAACCCACAGGTACGTTTAGGTAAAGCTGGGAATGGAATATCTCAATTGGAAATATACCTTGTTAATGGACAGGAGAATTTTTCATTTAATAATACATTGTTGGGAAAAAGAGAGATTAATAAATGGATAAATGAAATTACGAAAGCAATAACTGGGCATGCACCTGAGAAATCATTTACAGCAATTCCTGGAACAGAATTTGTGGCTGATACTTTAAAGGGAACTGTAGGTGCATTTAAAGATTCACTTGGGTTGAAAAAAACAGTTTCAACAAAGTGCATGGCATGTAAAGCGCCAATAACAGGAAAGAAAGGCGAGGCAGTTCGATGCAAGTATTGTGATACACAACAAACTTTATAATTTTGGAGGAAAAAACATATGGGAATTATCAAAGCTTTTACAGATTCAGTTAGCACTACCTTAGCTGACCAATGGATTGATGTATTCACAGCGGCATCATTTGATGAGTTGACGGTTGTTTCTCCTGGTGTGAAAAAAACATCAAATAATGGCAGAGGGAGTAATTACAAGGGTTCTGAAGGTGTAATAACTAATGGTTCTAAAATATTTGTACCTGAAAATACAGCTGCTTTTATTTTTAGTCAAGATTCAATAGAAAATATTATAACTATCTCAGGAGCATATGAATATCAGGAAGGTGAAGATAGCATATTTAATGGGGACAGATTTGAAAATTCTGTTTTTGAGCAGGTTAAAGAACGTATAAAATTGGGAGGAATGACTTCCGCACAGAAACAAATTGCATTTGTTAATCTTCGAGAAATAAGAAATATAAAATTTGGAACAAGAGGACCTCAGGTCTATAACGATTTATATTATGGAGTTGATTTGGAAATATATGCGTATGGATCTTTTACTATTAAAGTAGTAAATGCTGAAAAATTTGTTAGAGAATTTTTACCACCAAATGTCAACTTCTACTCATTCGGTTGTGCTCAGGTTAGAGAACAGATAGTAGCAGAATTCCTGCAGTCCTTTGCTGTAGCACTAAATAAATTATCGGATAAATGTAGAATTTCAAAGATACATTCTCATGAAAATGAACTTTCTCAAGCAATTATAGATGATTCATTCAATGCTGGTACATGGGGAGAAAGATTTGGTTTTGAAATAGTCAAGGTTGCTATAGAAAATATAGAATTTTCAGATGAATCAAGACGTGTGGTTAATAAGTTTGCAGAACAGAAGTTGAGCATTAGCGCATATGAAGAAACTTCACAAAGAGCATCTAATATAGCTGCACAGCAAAAAATTGCTGAAGGTATACAGAAAAAGGGCTTAGGTGATGGAGGAGGAATGTTGTTTGGAATGAACATGGGTCAGAATATTTCAAATAATCTAGGTTCAAATGCAGAAGTTAAAACCACATCATTGGATGAACAGATAGAGACAATGAAGAAGTTAAAGGACCTTCTTGATTTAGGAATTTTAACCCAAGAAGAGTTTGACGCAAAAAAGAAGGAGATCATGGGTCTTTAATATTAGACTTTTCAAATATGGTGTTTCGAAGTAATTTTGAAGCACCTATTTTAGATTACCTTTATTTTGAATAGATAGAACTACTAGAAACAATGATTTCGGAATTGTAAGCCCTCCAGGGGTGAAGTTATTCACAGCTTATGTCAAAAACTTGCTATTAGTAATAAATAATTTAATAGAATATTTGAAGAGAGATTTACATAGTAGAGCGTGAGGAGAAAACTGGCAAGGGATATGAAGATTTTACTTTTCATCCACGAAGAAAAAATGATATGGATTTTATTGTAGAATTGAAAAAATAAAAATGTAGATGTGTCAATAAATCAAGAATACTTAACAGACATATTTACATCCAACAAAGATGCTTAAATCGAGGGGGAAAATATATGGAAGATAAAAAAATAAATAGAGCTTTCAATGAGATGTATATAGTAGCTCAAAAACGCCTAGAGAATAGGTCGCCTATAGATATTGCTAAAAAAGCTGGGGTAGTATTTTGTGAAGATACATCTACTTTAAAAATAAAGAGTTTAGATAAGACTATTGAACTTATATATCCATCATATGAGCCGAAGCAAAAACTAGAAGACTGGTATATTTTAATTTTACTACATTATCTAGATATAGCAGATGGAACACCTATATCTTATAAAGCAGTTCATTTTGGAGAGCTAAAAGATGGGCTTATAAGGGGAGTTAGATTTGATAAAACTGTGGAGGGAGAACTAGGTCGTTTCTTATTTAATAAAGAGTCAGAACAAGTAATAAATGTATGTAAATCATTAGGTGCAGAAATTATTGAATCTAAATTTGATTTATGTGCTGTATTTCATCTTTTTCCAAACTATCTAGTAACTTTAAATATATGGTTTGCAGACGAGGAGTTTGAAGCTAGTGGAAAAATGTTAGTTGATAAGAGTGCAGATCATTATCTTACAATGGAAGATTCGGTTATGGTTGGTGAATTTATGCTAAGGTGCATTTCAGAAAGGTACAATCAGTTGTATGATACTTTATAAAATGAAAGTTGGCATAACATGCCAACTTTTTCTACTTTATAAAGTTAGCAACTCAAAGAATATAATTGAAGTTCTTTAGCATCTGTGACAGGAAATATTACTCAAATAGTTATAGGGCTAATTATAGGTGTTCCTGTAGCTAAGGCTGTTAAAAAATATATTAGATAAAGTTAGATTGCTTTTCATTTTTACTAATATTACCAGTGTTATAATATGCTAATATTATTATAGGGGGTGTTTAATATGAAAAAAATAAAAAAGTTAAGTGTTTTATTACTATCAATAAGTATGATAGTTGGAAGTGTTTTTGTAGGAAACATTAATAGTTCATATGCTGCTACATCATATAAGAAACAGTTAACAATTGGAAAGTCATACAAATATGATTTAGACGGGGACGGAGATAAGGACAGTATAAAAGTTTATAGCACAGGTCATAAATTATTATTAAAAGTAAATAGCACAACTAAAACATTGGACTCAAATTACTATCCTGATTATGGTTACTATGATGTAAAAATTTACGACTTTAATAAAAAGGACAAAAGTTCAGAAATTGTTTTTTATTGGTCTGGAGATAGTGAGTGGGGAACAAAGATACTTAAATTTAAAAATAATAAATGTATGGTAAATAAGCACTATAAAGATGCAATGTTAAAAAGCTATGATCCTAGTACAGGAATGATAACTTTTGAGGAATATGATCAAGGCAGATATAGTAGTTTTGCAAAGGCAATGGGATTTTTTTGTATTTATGACAAAGTTCAAATAAAAGGATACAATGTTTATAATCAATACACTGCTAATACAAGTGGTAGTACTAGAAAAAATAAATATGTAGCGGCTAAAAAACTAACTGCATATACAAGTACAAGTGGGAAAAAGAAAGCATTTACTATAAATAAGGGTAGTAAGGCTTATGTTTATGCACTATATCAGAAGGGAAGTAGCAAGTATATAAGAGTAAAAAATAGTTCTGGTAAATATGGATATGTTAAAGTTGGGTCATCTATGCTATTTACTGAAAAGTCATGCTTGTGGTGGAGATAAAGAAATACACAGAATATATTCAAATATAATTACAAATATGTAAAAGAGAAGTAATGTATTAATCTAGAAAATGATTTTTAATGGAGCCTTAAATGGCTCCTTAAATAAGGGGGAAGCAATATGAGTAACACATCAAAAGGTCCAGCTACTAAAGGAAGTAAGTTTTGGATGCAATATGTTGTTAAGAATTTGCAAAGTGAATTAAACTCCAAGATTGGTTGTGATTTAACATGGATTTCGCCACTTGAAGGTAATAACAAAGAATACCTAGAGTATGAACTAAAACAAGATGACATCTGTAAAATACTTAATATATCAGCTGAAGAAAAGAAAGAAATATTTTCATTTTGGCCAAACAGGCAACCACAGTGGGATGGCATAGCAATAACAAAAGATAATAACACATTATACTTGGTAGAAGCGAAAGCCCATCTGTCGGAGTTAAAAAGTAAAATCGGTGCAAAAAATCCAAATAGTAAGGACTTAATTTTAAAAACTATGAAAGAAGTATTTGAAAGTAACTATCCAAAAGGTTCATTTCAAATGTGGACAGATGAATATTATCAACTTGCCAATCGACTAACATTTTTACATAAGCTTAATGATAAATTAAAAATAAAAAATATAAATGTAAAACTAGTATTGCTAAATTTTGTAGGAGATTATACATATAGGCCTACAAGCGAAGAAAAATGGAATATGCATTACAAAGAAGTATTTACAAATATGATAGGTATGGAAATACCTAAAAAAGATGTTATAGTTGTTAACTTTCCTGTAAGTTAATTCTAAAACTTTATATGGAGGTAGTAAAATGACATTTCAAATTTTACATAATGACATTACAAAGATGAACACAGATGCCATAGTAAATGCTGCAAACTCTAAACTCCTAATGGGTGGAGGCGTTTGCGGGGCAATCTTTAGAGCAGCAGGTGAGGAAGAGTTACAAAAAGAGTGTGAACAAATAAAACAATGTCCAGTAGGTCACGCCGTTATTACAAAGGGATATAATCTTAAAGCCAAATATATTATTCATACTGTAGGGCCCATATATAAAGATGGAAATTCAAATGAAGCCAAGTTTCTTAGAAGTGCCTATGAAACATCACTGAAGCTGGCAAAGGATTATAATTTAAAATCCATAGCATTTCCTTTAATATCTTCTGGTATTTATGGCTATCCAAAAAAAGAAGCATTAAATATAGCTGTTTCAACTATTAAAGAGTTTTTAGCTGACAATGATATGGATATTTATCTTGTGGTATTTGATAGAAAAGCTGTGCATTTAAGTGAAGAATTATATGAGAAAATTGAGCATTACATTAATGATTTTTATGAAGATGAAAATTATAGATTAAGAGATATATATTCATTAGAAATAGAAGAAATTTATCATGATGATTGCAATTTTCAGGAACCAATATATGAAACAAAAGATTTTAATAAGAGATCCTTAGAACGTATTTTAGATAACATTGATGAAAGTTTTTCACAAATGTTATTAAGACTTATTGATGAAAAAGGAAAAACCGATGTAGAAGTTTATAAAAAAGCTAATATGGATAGAAAATTATTTTCCAAAATAAGAAGTAATAAGGATTATAATCCTAAAAAATCAACAGCCCTATCCTTGGCCATAGGTTTAGAACTATCTTTGGATGAAACAAAGGATTTATTAGCGAAAGCAGGGTATACTCTATCTCCAAGTCACAAGTTTGATTTAATAGTAGAGTATTTTATAAAAAACAAAAACTATGACATATTCATAATAAATGAAGCTTTGTTCTCCTTTGAACAGCCTTTATTGGCAACTTAAAAATATATGTCGCTTTTAAAGCGACCAAGTATCTCCTTAAAAAAAGTATTCTTTATTTAAAGATAAAACTTAGTTATAAATTTTAGGGAGGTATTTTTTATGAAAAATAATTTAACAGAGGTTGTATTCATATTAGATAGAAGTGGGTCAATGTCGGGCTTAGAAGGTGACACTATAGGTGGATTTAACTCAATGCTTAAAAAACAAAGAGAAGAAGAGGGTGACGCAAATGTTACTACGGTTTTGTTTGATGATGAAATAGAAATGCTACACAAAAGAGTTAATATAAAAGAAATTAAAAACATTACAAGTAAGGATTATTATGTAAGAGGGTGTACAGCTCTTTTAGATGCCATAGGTTATTCTATTAATTTTATGATAAATGTGCAGAAAAATAAAAAAGAAGAAAAAGCTAAAAATGTTTTGTTTATTATAACTACTGATGGATATGAAAATGCCAGCAAAGAGTATACCTATGAAAAGATTAAAAAGATGATTACTTATGAAAAAGAAAGATATAATTGGCAATTCTTATTTTTAGGAGCAAATATAGATGCAATTTCAACAGCTAGAAATTTTGGTATATCAGAAGAATTTGCCTCTAATTATGTAAGTGATGAAGTTGGCACACAGATTACTTATGAAGTTATGAACTCTGCCATTTCAAACTGTAGAGTAGATGGAGTAGTAGATGAAAGTTGGAAGAGTAGGGTGGAAGAAGATTATGAAATGAGGAAAGAGTAAATCTTGTTTTTTATAATCATCTTAATTATGAATTTATGAATATATAAGTAGAAGTAAACAATTAATTATAAACAAATAAGTATTTAAACTAATTAAAAATATAGGAGGATAATGAAAATGAAAAAACTGATAATGATTGGTCTTTGCATGGTCATGCTCACAACGATATGTACTGGGTGTAGCTCTACTTCCACAAGCTCTGGCAATGGAGGTAAGACCCAGCAAAATAAAATACCTGACTTGAGAGGGGAATGGAAACAAAAAAATAGCAAATCTAATGACTCTTATCAAGCGGCAACAATAAGTGATGAGACTATTACAATCTATTGGATAAGTGATAACGGTGATACAAAATCACTTTATTGGGCTGGTTCTTTTGAAGCTCCAAAAACTGCTGATGAACCTTATTCATGGACTTCTAAAAATGACCATAGTAAAACTGAAACTGCTTTGTTAGCTTCCAGTGATGATACAAAAACTATTACCTACGAAAATGGGGTATTAAGCTATGAGGCTTCAGCTATGGGCACGACTACAAAGATTATACTGGAAAAGCAAAAATAGCAAATCCAATGAATTAACATGTCTTAGATATAGTTCAGGACAATTTTCACCTAAAAGTTATATTTATGCCTTAATAGCTGGAGGTAATGAAAAGAAAGGTAAATTTATCGAAGAATACTGGTACAAAATTCCATTCAATTGACTATTGACTAGATTGAGGACTATAATAAATGGTAGTATATTACAAAATATCTAACATAGTACTTATGCGCAGAATTTATTATTATAAGAATTTCACTTAAGTTATACAAAAACATATAACTACTGATTAAATGAAATAAAATATGATTATTTTATGAAAGAAGGTATAAGAAATGAATAATAAATTAAACGAAATAGTTGAAAAAAACAGTAAAGAATTAATCAAAGCCCTACAAGACATGGTTAAAATTAAAAGTGTAAGAGATACACCCAAAAAAGGAATGCCATTTGGTGAGGGAGTATGTAAAGCCCTTAATAAACAACTTGAGATTGCTGAAAAACTAGGGTTTAAAGTAACTAACGTAGACAATTACTATGGATATGCAGAATATGGTGAAGGAGAAGAATACGTTTGTGCTCTTGGTCATTTAGATGTAGTTCCAGAGGGAGATGGATGGCAATACGGCCCTTATTCTGGCCAGATAGTTGATGATAAATTATGGGGAAGAGGTACTATTGATGATAAAGGACCTATAAATGCAGCCTTGTTTGCATTAGCAGCACTTAAAGAATCTGGGTTTAAGCCTTCTAAGAAAATTAGAATTATATTTGGATGTGATGAAGAAACAGGTTGTGAAGATATGGAGTATTATAATGAAAGAGAAAAAGCACCTATTTACGGATTTACACCAGATGCTGATTTTCCAGCAATTTATGGTGAAAAAGGAATTCTTCGTTTTGAACTAACTACTCCATTTGATTTGACAGGTGGATCAAACATTAAGAGTATAGCTGGTGGAATTGTGGTAAATGCTGTTCCTGATAAAGCTGAAGCTGTTATCATTGGAAAAACGTGTCCAGATGCAGAAAACATTACATGCAAAGAAAATGCTGATGGAAGCGTAACTGTATCAGCTAAGGGCAGTCCCGCTCATGGAAGTATACCACATACAGGTAAAAATGCTATTGGAATTTTAATTAAATATTTAGTAGATAACAATCTTGTTGAAGGTAAAGAAGGAGAAAAACTTTCATTTATACGTAAGTATTTATGTGATGGAACTTTTGGAGCTGAACTTGGTATAGATATGGAAGATGAAACAGGATCATTAACAATGAATATGGGTATTGTAGATGTTGTAGATGGAAAACTTCGTCTACATATGGACCTAAGATATCCATGTACAAAGACTGATAAAGGAATATTGGAAACTTTCTTGGCTAAGTTACAAGGATTTGATGTGGAGAATGTGGAAAATACAAAACCTCTTTATGTTAGTAAGGAAAGTAAACTTATAAAAACTATAACAGATGTATATAGTGAATTTTACGATGGAGACAGTACTGCTACTGCAATTGGTGGAGGAACTTATGCAAAACACCTTCATAATATAGTAGCATTTGGTCCATGTATTCCAGGAGAGGAAGTTGTGGAACATACTAATCATGAATATATAAAAATAGATCATCTGATAACATTGGCTAAAATATATGCCAATGCACTTGAGTTACTTTCAAAGTAATGTATTTGAGATAATATAGTTAATAATAAAAAGGGAGCTATGATATAGCTCTCTTTTTATTATTAAAAGAGTTATTTAATCAAATTTTCTTATAAATCTATATCCATAGCCTCGTCATTTTCAAGTGCATGCTTATATATAGCTTCTGCAGCGCTAAACTACTACTAATTTTATTAAACACTATAATGATATTATAATATTTTTTCAAATGAAAAAAGAAAATTAAAAAATATTAATAAAATTGTTGAAAAATACCTAAAAATAATGGATTATAAATTAAAGCAAAAAGATAATTATTAAAACAGGGGGAAGAAATACATTATGAAAAAATATTACGTAGACAAAGAATATTCATTAGAAGCAGTACCACAAGATAAAAGAAAAAGTTTTCTACCCATGCTAGTTGTTATGTTAGGTTTTTCCTTCTTTTCAGTAAGTATGTTAGCAGGAGGAAGTTTAAGGGGAAATCTTACTATCAAAAATTTCTTAGATGCAGTATTTTATGGAAATTTATTATTATGTATTTATACAGGACTTTTAGCTTATATGGCAGGGGATACAGGACTTTCTACTCATCTACTTGCCAAATATTCCTTTGGAGAAAAAGGATCCCAGTTAGTATCTTTTTTAATTTCCATAACACAAATAGGATGGTTTGGAATGGGAATTGCACTTTTTTCAATACCAGCTTCTTATTTCATAGGAATAGATACTTGGATTTTAGTTTTGATTTCAGGTGTATTAATTACAATCACAGCTTATTTTGGTATGAAATTATTGATAATTTTAAGTGTGATAGCAGTACCTACAATAGGCATATTGGGCGGATTTTCTACAGTGAAGGCTATAGAAGATATAGGAGGACTAATAAATTTACTCTATATTAAACCTTCGGGAATAATAACTATAAGTACTGCTTTATCAATTGTTATAGGCTCTTTTATAAGTGCAGGAATTTTCACACCAGATTTTGCACGATTTGCAAAAAATAAAAAGGTAGCAGTTAGGTCTACAGTTACTGCATTTTTTATTGGAAATTCTATAATGTTTTTATTTGGTGCATTGGGAGTTATGACAGTAGGAAGTGCAGATATATCAGTAGTTATGTTTGCACAAGGTTTGATAATACCAGGAATTATTGTACTTGCACTGAACATATGGACAACAAATGGTAATGCTCTGTATGGGATAAGCCTTGGATTTACAAATATAACTAAGGCACCAAAGAGAAAAATGGTTATTGTAAATGGACTGATTGGAACTTTCATTTCCATATTTGTATATAGAAACTTGGTTAATTGGCTAAACTTGCTAAGTACACTTATACCACCTATAGGAGCTGTTATGTTGGCAGATTATTTTATAATTAACAAAAGAAAATATGTGGATTTTAAAGATGCAAAGTTTGAATATATAAATGTAAATGCTATATTAGCATGGCTTGCTGGAACTATTGGAGCTTATATTATACCTGGTATAATACACCTTAACTCTGTAGGTGTGGCAGTTATTACATATGTAATTTTGACAAAGTTGAATAAAAACAAAGATATTGAAAGTGTAGAAATGGCAAAGAAAATAGCGGCTTAATTGAAGAGAATTTCTATGAATTGTTTGAGATTCGTAATAGAAAACAATAAATTGAACTTAGTAAATAAGAAACCTTTGAAATATAAGATATTTATAGCAGGCAACTTGCTTTTTTCTTCTTATTTATTATTAAGTGGTTTATATCATTGTTAAATGCTTGTATTTTGACAAATACTTCTGCTGTTTTCATATATTATAGCAAGTCTATTTATTTCAAATCTTATATTTGCAACAGAAAATTGGAGTGGCTAAAAAAGACTGATAATATAATTGTGGAGTTTAGATAGATTTAATAGGTATAGTCTTATCTTTATATTTTCATTAATATAAAGATAAGACTATTTGTTTTAGAGAGATGCTGTCAACGTATATAAAATATACAGTTTTTAGCTCATATTTACCTCCTGAAATGTAGAATTTGACGGCATTTGTCTAGCTCTTATACAAAGGAATTTTTAAGACTAAGTAGAATTATGAATTATAAGTAGAATTTAGGGTGATAAGCAGAATTAAATAAATTAAAGCTGTAATAAAGGTAACAAAGGAGGAAAAATGAGCAGGGAGATAATGTTTTATGGTGAAAAAGGAATTTTAAATTCAATAATACTAGATATTCAAGGTGATATAGCTAAACAAAAGCAATTTCTTAGATCAATAATCTTGGCAGATAAAAGTAAACTTAATTGGGTAGATAACGTATATACAGTTAAATATTTTATGGGACCATATTTGGATCAATTTGGAAGCCCAGATATGATTATGGAAGCTATAACAATAAATGATGATAAATATGTATTATTTGTTAATGCAAAATTGACACCATATCATGAGAGTGCCCTGAGCATGGAACAAATAGAGAATAAAAATAATGATTACCTACCTAGAACCTATAGAAATAATTGCAAAAAAATTAATGTTCAATTATCTTTATTATACAGATTTGTAGAAGCTTATAAAAATAACCCATTAGATGTTAAAGATATAAGTAGTATAATAATTGAAGAAAGTACAGTATCATCAAGCTACAATGACGATATGGAAAGAAAATTAGAGGATTGGACAATTATGGACTATTGGAATCGAAATTTTGAAGATGCAAAAGATTACTACTTCGTTGCACTTACTAACGATTTGAAGGATATAATAGATGAGAAAAATTTGAATAGCAAATTATTTCCTTATAATAATAGTTGTATGATGCCTCCTATTGGTAATGAAAAATGGGAGCTGAATAAAGGAAAATTTGGAATAACAACTTATGATACTCTTGTACATAAAAATGTCATATCTAAAGATAACGGCTATTATAAAGACACAAGTGATCTAATGCTACTTAGCCCTCCAACTATTGCAGACTATAAGAAAAGAAGATCTCCAGAAGTTTTAGTGAATATTGATACTGATAAATGGAAGGAAAATCAAGCGGAATTATATAATATAATGAATGATATGAAAGATCTTGATACGGAGTTCAAATTATTTATTAAAAGCTTTATAGACTCAGTAGAATATAATCATTAAATTTATGTTATGGATGAATTTAGTATGTTGATGATAAATATTTAAAATAAGGATTATTAGGGGTGTATCAAAAATGATACACCCCTTGAATTTTATCTAAAAATAGGAAGTTAAATAATAACAAGAACTTTAACTTTGTATACTATGAACTTTAATTTATCAAGACTACCTATTCAACTATAGATTTTACTAATATACACAGATTATTTATTAATATAATTAATTGGACATATATATTTACCTTAGATATACTAAATTGACAGACAAAATGCTAAATATTTACATATTTAGACAAATCTGTAAATATTGATTTGAATAGAGGGAGGATTACAAAATGAAAAAAAGAATTTTAAAATTATTATTTCTAAGTATTGCAATGTTAGGATTATTAGTAGGATGTAGCCCTAAGGAAGAATCTACAGAAAGTAGTAATAATGAGGTAGAAAAGGTTATTAAAGTAGGGTGTGAAGCAACAACTCCTGGATGGATTCAATCAGGGGATGATGGAAAGTTAGCAGGTTATGATTATGATGTATGGATGGAAATAGGAAAAAGAACAGGTTATAAAATAGAATATAAAGTTATGGAATGGGATGGAATGTGGGCAATGCTACAAGATGGAAGATTAGATTCTGTTGGCGAGCAAATATCAATTTCACCTGAGAGAGAAGAAAAATATAACTTCTCAGAGCCATATGCATATAATCGTTATTGTTTATTAGCTGCTAAAGATAATAAAGAGTTAAATAGTATGGATGATTTAAAAAGTGGAATGTCAATATCGTGTGAGACAAATACAAGTGATGAATCTATAGTTGATGCAATAGACAAAGAATATGGAGTTGAATTAAAAAGAACTTATTATGATGGTATGTCAGTACAAGATGTGGCACTTGGAAGATGTGATTTATGGCCACGTGCTGAAACTTCTTGTAATTTAACTGTAAAAGAAGTAGATAATTTAAAAATTCTTGGTAAAACAAATATTTTAGAAACAAATGCATATCCTTTTGCAAAAAATGATAGAGGTGAAGAACTTAATAAAGTTGTTTCAAAAGCAATTAAAGAGATGAAGGAAGATGGTACACTAAAAGAGCTATCTGAAAAATGGTTCTCAATGGATATATCAGAAAAACCTACAAACTAGTATTAATTTTAGGAGACATATATAGATGGATATCAATTTTTCAATATCAGTAATAAAGGCAATTACAGAAGCTTTGCCAATAACTTTATCATTAACGCTATTATCATTTATTGCGGCTTTAATACTTGCTATTATTATAGCTATGATAGATTATTTTAGAGTTCCTGTATTGAGACCCATATGTAATTTATATGTGTCATTTTTTAGAGGGACTCCCTTAATACCGCAATTATTTTTGCTTTATTTTGGAATACCATCATTTATTCCCTCATTACGTGAGATTCCAGCATTTACAATATGTGTTATAGGTCTTACACTTAATGCAGCGGCTTATATGAAGGAAGTTATAAGAGGATCATTGTTATCAGTTCCAATAGGACAAAAAGAAGCAGCAATTGCTCATGGAATGACACCGATACAATCTATGTTTAGAATAATATTGCCTCAAGCAGCAAGGGTTGCTTTACCATCTCTATTTAATAACTTAGTGGATATAGTAAAAGGAACATCGGTAGCTTTTACCATAGGAGTTATAGAAATTACAGCGACAGCAAATTTAAGAGCATCAGTAACATTTAATTATTTTGAGTCTTATATGATATTAATGCTTGTATATTGGATTATTATTCTTATATTAGAACGTTTAGAGAGTTTATTAGAAAAAAAATTATCTATAGGATATAGATAGAAGAAAGAGCAAATGTAGCAGGGAGAAAAATATGATAAGAGTTAAAAATATACATAAAAGTTTTGAAGGAGTAGAAGTTTTAAAAGGAATCGATTTGGAAGTTTCTAAAGGAGAAGTTATAGCTATTATAGGTTCCTCTGGTACTGGAAAATCAACTTTTTTAAGATGCTTAAATTTCTTAGATAAACCTGACAAAGGAATAATTAATATAGGTAATTTATCAATAGATGCTGAAAATTGTACAAAAAAAGAAATTCATGAGTTGAGAAAACACTCTGCTATGATTTTTCAAAATTACAATCTTTATAATAATAAAACAGTGTTGCAAAATGTTACAGAATCATTAACTACTGTAAAAAAAATGAATAAAAATGAGGCGAAAAAGTTAGCAATATATTATTTAGAAAAAGTAGGTATGGCAGATAGATTAAATCAATACCCAGCAACTTTGTCAGGAGGCCAGCAACAAAGGGTGGCTATAGCAAGATCCATGGCGACTCAACCAGATTTGTTATTACTAGATGAACCAACATCAGCATTAGATCCTGAATGGGTTTATGAAGTTTTAGAAGTAATAAAAAAACTTGCAAAAGAACATTTTACAATGATAATTGTTACACATGAAATTCAATTTGCAAAAGAGGTTGCAGATAGAGTTATATTTATGGATAAAGGTATCATTGTAGAAGAAGGAATTGCTAAGGAGATTTTAAATAATCCTAAATTAGATAGAACAAAAGAATTTTTAAAACTTAAGGTAATATAGGAGTGAATATGAAATTTAACATATTAGAAACTAAAGAATATTTTCCACTAGTACCCATGTATATTGAGGCAGGTTTAGAAGTTAATATAGAAGATCCTGAGCCAGAAGGCATTATATCATGTTTAAAAATGATGTCCGATGATAATATGATTGGCTGTGCAACACTAACAGAAGTTAACGGAGAACATATAATTAGATGTGTAGCCATAAAAAAAGAATATCAAGGTAAAGGATTAGGTAGTATTTTAGTAAATAAAGTAATAGAAAAAGCTAAAGAGAGAAAAGCCAAAAGGGTATTACTAACAGCTAAGGTGCCAGAATTTTATAAAAAATTAGGATTTGAAATAATTTCTAGGAAAGAAGCACCTTTTGAATCAGATTGTATAAATTGTCATCGATTCCATAATGGATGTGAATCAGAAGTAATGAAACTTGATTTAAATTATTAGGAGATAATATGGAAAAAGTAATTTATAAAGAAAGAAAAAATACTAATTGTGAGAAATGGGATGGATTAAAGAAAAAATTTGGACAAGATGATTTATTACCTCTTTGGGTAGCCGATATGGATTTTCAAGCAGCTAAATGTATTCAAGATGCTTTAAAGGAATATGTAAATCAAGGGACTTATGGGTATTATAATGTACCTGATTCTTATTTAGATACATTTATAAATTGGCAAAAAAATAACCATAATGTTAAGCTAGATAAGAAGTGGATTCGTTATGCCCCAAGTGTAGTTACATCAATAAATTGGATTATACAAATCTTATCCAAGATAAATGATAGTATTTTAGTTTTAACGCCAGTATATTATCCATTTTTTAATGCTATAGAAAATAACAATAGAAAGCTAGTTAAAAGTGAATTGATTTATAATAATGGAAAGTATAAAATAGACTATATTGATTTTGAAAATAAGATAAAAAATAATAATGTAAAACTATTCATATTGTGCTCACCACACAATCCTGTAGGACGAGTGTGGAAAAAAGAAGAATTAAAACAAGTTTTAAAAATATGCAAAGAGTATGAAGTTAAAGTAATTGCTGATGAAATACACCAAGATATAATAATAGGAGAAAATAAGCAACACTCCATAATTAAATTTGACGATTATAATGATATGATAGTTACTTTAACATCAGGAACTAAAACATTTAATTTAGCATCTCTTCAAAATTCTTTTGTTATTATACCTGACGATAAAATAAGACAATGCTTTGACGAATATGTAAAGAAAATGGATATAGTAGAAGGAAATGCATTTGCATATGAACAAGCATATGCAAACGGAAGATTATGGCTGAATGAAGTGTTAAAAATAATAACTTCAAATTATAAATTATTAAAGTCAGAATTAAGTGAGAGACTTCCAAAATCAATAGTATCTCCTTTGGAGGGGACATATTTAGCATGGATTAATTTAGATCATTATCTAAATGATGAAAATTACATTGATTTTATTCAAGGAAAATGTAAGCTGGCAGTAGATTATGGTAGTTGGTTTGGTGGAGATAAATATAATAAATTTATAAGAATTAATTTAGCTACAAGTAAAGAAAATATAATAAAAGCTGTAGAGCAACTTGAATATTTAAAAAGTGAGTAATTATAAGAAAGAGCTATTTCTAAATGATTTTTGAATCAGGAGAGGAATAGCTCTTTTTGAAAAACTAAATAATAATATAATCTTTAAAGTATTAAAAGAATGAATTATATAAATTTATTAGTAAAATATTGGTATAGAATTAAGGATTTAATTGGAGGGGAATAAGTGAAAATATTTAAAAATAAAAAGTTAAACCTTTGTTATATTGTATTAATACTAATGTTAATACTCATGGGAAATAGCAATAATTAATTGTAGCAATGAAACTCAAGAGTTTAGTATAAAAATAAAGTCTCCTTCTTTAATAAAAAATCATATAAACAAGGATTATGTTGCTTTGAAAAAGAAGGTGGAAATTTATCCTAAGGAAGGGCAAAATGTATATATAAATGAAGATTTTGACTTTGATTTTAAAGATAATAATGCAGGTTATAGCATTCAGGCTTTTGAGTATGTTTTATTTGACGATGATGAAAATGTTGTTTTTAAGGGAACTGTAGATGATTATTTTGTAGATGAGATGTACTTGGACTATTAGATTTTAGGTGGATGATGAAAGTTAGTGAAGTAGATAGTTTGATAAATAGAAGTCCTTTCCCTTTAACGAGTGGAAGGACTTCTATTTTTAGTGTTTATTTTATATATGGTTAAACTTGAATTTTGTTTATTATAATATATAATCTCTCACATAACCATAAGGTTCATAGTTATCAAACATGGCAATATCAGAATCAAACTTCACATAAATAGGTGTATTAAGAAGATAATCATATTCATCAAGTAAAGCTCTATCCCCATAAAAAACAGCATTAAGAGCTAATTTCATATGATATTTAAAAGCTGCATATTTCATAGAAGCATCTAAAAAATTACCATCCCCAACATATGCATAAAAAATTAAAATAAAAGAGTTATAACCATATCTTTTCCACTTTCCAAGAAGTTCATCTCTAAGATTTTCATCTATGGCAGAATAATTGTATTCCTCTCCTATATCTAAAAATAACATTCCAGTTTCATCTGAGTGAGTTAATGTGTATTTTCTCTCTTCTACGGGTCCAGTTTCAGTCATGGGTTCATAGAAGGTAGTCTCAAGCATGTTTGAATCAAAGTTCATAAGATAACCTACTTTCAAAAGTTTGTGTTAATTTATAATATAGGAAGAGGGTAGGATTTGTTACTATGGAGAGATAAAGGGTTTGAAATCCTATATAATATAACTATAAAGATAAAAACTAAATAAAAAATTTATAAAGATGGGAATATTTTACCAAATACAATCAAATTAGGGGGAATCATGGAATATAATATAATAGGTCAAACAGTTTTACATAAAGCATTTGGAAAAGGCGAAATTTGTGATTTTACAAACAACATAATAAAAATATCCTTCCAAACAGGAGAAAAAGATTTTGTTTTTCCTGATGCATTTGAATTATATCTAAAAGCAGCAGATGAAAACTTTCATAAATATGTAAAAACTTTAATAAAAGAGAAAAAGATACAAGAAGAAAATGAAAAAGCAGAAAAACAACGTATAGAAAGAGAAAATGCTTTAATTAATTCTAAAACTAATAAAAAATCAGTAAGAAAAAAGAAAAAGGAGATTCCACGTGAAAATATAGCATTTAAATGCAACTTTTGTGATGGAGGAAAATCAGACGAACAAGTTGGATATACTAGTGTCTGTAGTGATGATGTAATTTACAACAACATAGTAATAGAAAATAAAACTTGGTGTAAATCTCCAGAATGCCCTTGTTTTCAGTATCATAATAATGAGATAACTAGAAAAGAATTAGACTCATATTGCAATGATGGAGGTTTTGTATGTTATGAAAGTCAGATGCTAAGAGAGTGGAGGGCTTATGCTGGTATTGTACAAAGAGGGGAGAGAAAAGGTGAGCCTATGAAATTAAATAAAGTACAACGAAACAGTTTATGTGTACTAACTACACGAAATCCACAAATGGTCGAAAGTGAGCGATACATATTTGCAGTATTTTTAGTAGATGAAACATATAGTGGAGATAAAAGTGAAGAAGGATATGTTGGGACTAGATCCAAGTATAAAATTAAACTTTCACCTGAAGAAGGTAAAAGTATGTTATTTTGGAAGTATCATAAAAATAGTAATAGTCCTAAAAAAACTGCATGGAGCTCTGGGCTTCATAGATATTTTGAAGATGAAATGGCAGCACAAATTCTAATAGATATTGTAAATATAAAAAAAGGTACAAAAGATGAAGTTTTAGCTACTGAGTTTTTGAGATATTTTTGTAAAATAAATGAAATTGATATTAATAAAGTGAAAAATCCTAGTGGTGCTTTAACATTATAAATTTTTAGATAATAGGATAAGAGGATTTTGAGAACAATAAGCGAATTATATATATGAAATATAATCCACTGAAAATATAAACACACAAAAAAATAAGACCATGAAGGTACTGTAATAGCAACTGAAGCTATAAGGACTTTCATGGTCTTTTCCCCTTTAAGGATAATTTAAGCTTGCTATGTTTAAATATACTTAAAGAATTATATTTACAGAACAAGAATACAATTTGAGGAGGAACAAGAATGAAACAGGAACTAATCCCCGCATACAAAGATATGGAAGAACAGATTAAAAGAATAGCTAAAAATAAGCAAAAGAAATCTGAACCAATATGTATAAGTGGAAAGCCAATGTATCTACCTCTGAAAGGACATAAGATAGAAGTTACTTATTATAAAGCCAAGAAAAGAAATGCACCAATTATATTTGGTACTTATGGCGGTGAATTTATTATGGATGATTATTCATATGATAATTTATTTTGGGAGATGATTTCTCATGAATTTGAATGCAATGTAGTTTCTATATCATATAAAAATTTTAGAAAAAGTAAGTTTCCATGTGCCATAAATAATGTATATGACGTGATTTGTTACTTTATGGATAACGCATCACAGCTTGATTTTGACAAGAATAAAGTAATAATATTTGGAAGCGGTATAGGTGCAAATTTTGCCACATCAGCAGCTTTGTTAGATAGAACAAATAATACTAATTACATAAAAACACAAATATTGAACTATCCATATTTAGATTTGAGTACAAACTTAAATAAACAAGTATGTGATAAGTTTATATCTCCAGATAAATATGTCAATGACGTAGCTGAATTAAAAAATCCATTTGTATCACCTATTTTCGCATCGAAAGAAGCTTTGCAAGGGATGCCCAAGACTATTATGATTTGTGGAGAAGAAGATTCTTTGCGCTTGGAGTATGAGAAGTATGCTAAAATGCTACGAAATAGTGGAACAGAGGTATATTATCAAAATTATAGTGAAATGGAGTATGGCTTTGTAGAACTTTATTTCTTGCTAAAATATATGCCGCTTAAATCTCAAACTTTGTCTAATAAGATGAAAGAACATTTTATTAGTGGACAATTATATCAATCTGTTATGTCAGCAATTGAGTTTATTAAAAAACATTGCTTCTAGCTGAACTTTCATAATAGAACCTTTACAAATACCAAGGGTGTATCAATTTAATTTTGATACACCCTTGAATTTTAATAATTTAAACCAAGTTGTGAGTCAGGTGTTGAATTTGCTTTAAAAGGTATAGTTTCAATTTGGTTTTGTAGTGGTTTCATTCTATCTTCTTCGTCCCAGCTAAACCAAATAGTTCTAGTCTCACCCGTAGAACCTAAATGAGATAATTCTGGGATTTTCAATAATATCTCTTCTTTTGGCTTAATAATAAAATTATTAAAATGATGGGATGAATCAGTTTTGTTTATATAAAAACTGTATGTCACATCCAATTCTTTGTCTGTATTATTAGTAACTCTAAGTACGGGATAGCCATATTCATTTGTTAATGTTTCATTATTTTCTAGTTTAATATGATTTGAGGTGAAGTCAAAAGTTTCACCAAATGAGTTATTTGAAAGTATAATTACAAAAAAGAATAAGCTAAGTAGTAAAAATTTCACTTTTTTCAATTGAAAAACCTCCTTTAGGATATAGTATTTACTATTAAATAAAAGAAATTCAAAATCATATAAAAAAATGGAATTTTCAAACTTATTAATTAAAGAAGAAAATTAAAAGGTAAAAGTAAGTAAAAAATAGTAAAAATAAGTAAATATTATTGTAAATATTATTGATGGTATGTTACTATGAAAGAAACATCAACGTTTAACATAAATAGGGAGGAAATAAAATTAATAATGAAAACGAAAGAAAAATGTCCTTTGAACATATTCAAGCTATTTATGATATAGTAAAAAAGTTAAAGAAATGGTGTATGATTACAAAAATATACGAGAAATAGTACAAGAAGATGATTTCTTCAGATTGGAAAATACTTCATCCAATGATTGTCATCTGTTTGAGTATACAAAAGAAGACCAAGCTTTATTATTTGTATTCTTACCTCAAATAAAAATTGGACATAGACCAGTTAGAGTTAAACTTAGAAACTTTGATGAAAAAGCAATCTATGAATATAAGCTAAATGATGAAGTAATAAGTAAGGAGCTTATTTAATGAATCATGGAACAAATCTACATTTAAGAGGAGACTATGCAAGCGAGATAATATGTTTTTAGAGGAGGTAAAAGAGTGGCAACACTAAAAGAAATTGCCAACAGTGTTGGTGTATCTGTGGGGACTGTATCTAGAGTTTTAAATCACGATAGTAGCATAAGTGTGTCTGATGAAACTAAAATAAAAATATTTGATACAGCAGAAGAATTACAATACAAAACTTTAAAACAAAGAAAAAATATAAATAATGTTAATATAAATAAACTAAGAGTGGGTATCGTTGAGATGTATAATCACAGCGAGCAATTACAAGATCCATATTACTTACTTTTAAGGAGTGTGGTAGATAAAGAGTGTTTTGATAATGAAATAGAAGTTGTTAATATATATAAATCAGAAAATGGATATAAGTTTATTGGTAATGAAGAATTAAATGGAGTTATAGCCATAGGAAAGTTTAGTAAAAAAGAAGTAAAAATGTTAAGTGAAATAAGTGATAATATTGTCTATTTAGACTCTTCACCAGATGAACAAAAGTTTGATTCAGTAAATGTAAACTTTAAACTAGGAACAAATAAAGCTTTAGACTACTTATTAGAACTTGGTCACAGGGAGATAGGATACATAGGAAGTTATAAAACTCTAGACGACTTTAAAGAAAAAACCATGGATAATAGACTTAAAAATTATACAGAGTATATGAAAAGTAAGGATTTATATAAAGAAGAAAATGTTCTAGATACAAAGGAAATGACTACAATAGCTGGATACGAAGCAATAAAAGATTTTATAAATAGTTCTAAAAAAATGCCAACAGCTTTCTTTGTAGGTACAGACACAATTGCAACAGGTGTGTTAAAAGCTTTGTATGAAAATAATATTAAAGTACCAGAGGATGTCAGTATAATAGGATTTAATGACTTAATAGCATCTCAATATACCATACCACCTCTTACTACGGTTAGAGTTCATATTGAACACTTGGCCAGTGCATCAGTAGATCTTATATTAGAGAAAATTAATAAAAGTAGATCTTACTGCAAAAAGGTTATAATACCAAGTGAACTTGTAATAAGACAAAGTACTATGGAATTAAAAAATAACAATTAAATAATAGAATACTAAAAAGATTACAATCTTAAGATTGTAATCTTTTTTTGATTAAATTTCTTAGAAAAAAACAAGTAAAAAGACTGGTGAAAATGGTTAGAAAACTTTTTAGTGAAAATATTGAATAAAAAATATAGTAAAAGTTTACTGGAAATGTTATAAAAGGATATGAATTACTTACACTTTATGTAGAAATAACCTTCATATGGTTTAGCGGAAATAGGTGGATTAATGTTATTAATATTTGGTTTTATAGCACCTACAAACCCAGTACTTATAGCGGCTGCTGGTATAAGGTTCGGGAATGTTACTTGGAGCTAAAACAGTTATGCTTGTAGATGTTGTTGACTACGGACTATACAAACCTTATTAGATATGTAAAAGTTAGGTTTTTATCTATATTAAATAGATAGAATAAAAATCTAGTAAAAAAAAGTAAAAAAATATAAAACTTTTACTAAAACTATTTACAAAGAAAACCATATTTAATATTATAAAGTTAGGATGAACATTATAGGAGGAGTAATATGTACTTAGGAGTAGATTATTTGATAGAATAATAGAAAAAGTTAAAGAAAAAATCTAAAAGTTATATTTGGAATACCAACATCAACAATGTCAGTTTTTAATGTACTTCAGATATAGAGGAGCAACTAAGGGAGCAGAACCATTCTTTGAAAACAATGTGAATATAGATGTAATACAATCATATGCATCTTTTGATGAGTACCAAGTACTATTACTTCCAGTAATGATAGTTTATAAGAAGGAGGTTCAAGAAAAAATAAGAGAATTCGTTAAGGCAGGAAAAACTGTATTACTAAGATTTATAAATAGTGTAAAAGATTACTACAACAATTTAACTTTAAATGAGTTTAACCCAATCAACTTTACAGACTTTGTGGGAGCTTATGTGGGATGTGGTGCAGACGACAACATAGTGAATAAGTTAGAGTATAAAATCCTAGTAGAAAACAATATAAAAACTATAAAATCATAAAAGGATGTAGAAATAGTTAAAAATTCTGTTAGTGGAAAAATAAAATACTTTGTAATGAATCATACAGACAAAACTCAAGAATTAAAAAATACAATAGTAAAGCCTTACGAAGTTTTAATAGTTTAAAATATATTAAAATTATTGTGGTTGAAAAAATATAAATGTAGGGAGAGACAAAATGAAAGCAAATATGATAAAAATGTTTAATGAAATTTATGGGGAAAATGAAAACCTAAGAGTATTTTTTTCGCCAGGAAGAGTTAACTTAATCGGTGAGCATACAGATTATAACGGTGGGAATGTGTTTCCATGTGCTTTAAGTTTTGGAACTTATGGAGCTATAGCCCTAAGAGATGATAAAACAGTAAGAATGTATTCTGATAACTTTAAAGATTTAGGGATAATAACTTTTAATATAGATGAATTAGTAAATGATGAAAAGCACGATTGGGCAAATTACCCAAAAGGTGTTATAGATATAATGAGAAAGCATGGATACAATGTGGAAAGTGGATTTGATATGGTTGTATTTGGAAATATACCAAATGGAGCAGGATTATCTTCATCAGCATCTATAGAGTTATTAATGGCTGTAATAGCAAACGATTTATTTAACTTCAATTTAGACAGAGTAGAATTAGTAAAATACTGTCAAGAAGCAGAAAATAAATTTATAGGAGTTAACTGTGGTATAATGGACCAATTTGCCATAGGAATGGGTAAAGAAAATAGTGCAATCTTACTAGACTGTAATACTCTAAACTATTCATACAGCCCTGTTGATTTAAAAGAAGAAGTTATAATAATAGCTAATACAAACAAAAGAAGGGGACTAGCTGACTCTAAATACAATGAAAGAAGAAGTGAATGCGAAAAAGCTTTAGAAGAACTTCAAACAAAATTAAACATAAAATCTTTAGGTGAACTTACAGAAGAAGAATTTGAAAATAATAAAGATTTAATAAAAGATGAAATAAGAGTAAAAAGAGCAAGACACGCAGTTTATGAAAATCAAAGAACTTTAAAAGCTGTGAAAGCTTTAGAAAATAATGATATACAAACTTTTGGAAAGCTTATGAACGAGTCTCATACTTCTCTTAGAGATGATTACGAAGTAACAGGAAAAGAATTAGATACCCTTGTGGAGCTTGCATGGAAACATGAAGGTACTATAGGAGCTAGAATGACTGGTGCTGGATTTGGGGGATGCACAGTATCCATTGTAAAAAGAAGTCTTGGAGAAGATTTTATAAACACTGTATCTAAAGGATACAAAGAAATAATAGGATATGATGCAGATTTTTATGTGGCAAATATAGGAAATGGAACTAGAGAAATATAGTTTATTGGAGGGAAATAGTATGATATTAGTTTGTGGTGGAGCAGGATATATAGGAAGTCATGCCGTAAGACAACTTATAGATAAAGGTGAGGAAGTAATAATAGTAGATAATTTAGAAACAGGACATGAAGATGCAATTCATCCAAAAGCTAAATTTTATAATGTGGATATAAGAAATGAAGAAGAATTAGATAAAGTATTTGAAGAAAATAAAATTGATGAAGTAATACATTTTGCAGCTAACTCATTAGTTGGAGAGAGTATGACTAATCCATTAAAATACTACAATAACAACGTTCACGGGACAGAAATACTTTTAAAAGTTATGATAAAACATGATGTTAAGAAAATCGTATTCTCTTCAACAGCAGCAACTTATGGTGAGCCAAAGAGTATACCAATATTAGAAACAGATCCAACTTGTCCAACTAATGCTTATGGAGAAACAAAACTTGCCATGGAAAAAATGATGAAATGGGCAGATGTGGCTCATGGAGTGAAATTCATATCACTTAGATACTTCAACGTGGCAGGAGCTCATGCAAGTGGAGAAATAGGTGAAGACCATAACCCAGAAACTCACTTAATACCATTAATATTACAAGTGCCACTTGGAAAAAGAGAATTTATATCAATCTTTGGAGATGACTACGATACTCATGATGGAACTTGTATAAGAGACTATATACACGTAATAGACTTAGCTGATGCACATATATTAGCAGTGGAAAAATTAAGAGCAGGTTCAAGTAGTAACATATACAACCTGGGAAGTGGAAATGGATTTACAGTAAAAGAAATGATAGAAGCAGCTAGAAAAGTTACAGGACATGCAATACCTGCAAAAGTTTGTGAAAGAAGAGCAGGAGATCCAGCTAAACTAGTGGCAGCTTCAGCAAAAGCTAGAAAAGAATTAGGGTGGGAGCCTCAGTTTGAAAATGTTGAAGCTATGATATCTTCAGCATGGAAATGGCACCAAGAACATCCTATGGGGTTTGAAAAATAGTGGGAGATGATAAAATGAGCATATATACAGAGTTTGAAAGATTGATTAATTACGGATTAAAGAAAAAATTATTTGAAGCAGAAGATATAACTTATGTGAGAAACTCTCTTATAGAGCTATTCAAACTAGATGAATATATAATAGAGAAAGTTGAAGATGAAAATTTAGAAAATCCAACATCTATACTGGATAATTTACTAAATTACGCCTTTGAAATGGGAATACTTGAATCTAACACATCTGTTTATAGAGATTTATTAGATACTAAAATAATGAACTTACTTATGCCTAGACCGTCTGAAGTTATAAGAGAATTTAATAAAAGATATAAAGCAGATAAAATAAGTGCTACAGATTATTTATATGATTTAAGTAAATCATGTGATTATGTTAGGACTTCAAGAATTGCTCAAAACATCACTTGGAAGGCTGACACGGACTATGGTGAAATAGATATAACTATAAACTTATCAAAGCCAGAAAAAGATCCAAAAGCAATCGCTGCTGCAAGAAATATGAAATCAGCATCTTACCCAAAATGTTTACTTTGTAAAGAAAACGTGGGATATGCAGGAAGATTAAATCATCCAGCTAGACAAAATTTAAGAATAATACCATTTGAACTTAATAAAGAAGAGTGGAACCTACAATACTCTCCATATTCTTATTACAATGAACACTGCATAATATTTGCAAGTAATCATGTGCCTATGGTAATAAACAAAAATACTTTTGATAGAAATCTAGAGTTTGTAGAAAGATTCCCTCACTATTTTGTAGGTTCAAATGCAGACTTACCAATAGTTGGAGGTTCTATCCTTACTCATGATCACTACCAAGGAGGTAGATATGAGTTTGCCATGGAGCGAGCAGAAGATGTTTATACTTTTGAAATTGCAGGATATGAAGATATAAAAATATCAATAGTCAAATGGCCACTATCAGTTATTAGACTAAATGGAGATAACAGAGTTAAGATAAGTGAACTTGGAGAAAAAATATTAAATCATTGGAGAAGCTACTCTGATGAAAATGTGGGAGTACATGCCTTTACACATGAAACTCCTCACAATACAATAACTCCTATAGCTAGAAGAAGAGGACAAAATTACGAGCTAGATTTAGTCCTAAGAAACAACAGAACAAGTGATGAACATCCAGATGGAATATTCCATCCTCACAAAGAACTTCATCACATTAAAAAAGAAAATATAGGATTAATAGAAGTTTTGGGTCTGGCAGTTTTACCAGCTAGATTAAAAGAAGAATTAACTCAAATAAAAGAATGTTTATTAGATGAAAATAAATCTAATTTAATAAAAGAAGATGAAAACTTAAGAATTCATTTAGAATGGTTTAATAAATTAAAAGAAACATACACTGATTTAAATGAAGAAAACGTGGATGAAATACTAGAAAAAGAAGTTGGAAATATATTTACTAAAGTATTAGAACATTGTGGTGTTTTCAAGTGGGACGAAGATGGAAAAATAGCAATGAAAAGATATATGGAAGATGTTAAAAGCAATATAGAAAATCTATAAGATTTGATAAAATATAATTCCCGCTGCTCTTTGTGAGTTGGCGGGAAAATTTACATAGGAGCTAATTTACTCTTAAAAAAATTTAGACACTAAGAAAGAGGATTGTTATGAAATATACTAAAAGAATAGTAGGCAGTTTAAATGGAGAAGTTATAGTGGCTCATAATATTAAAGCAACAAATGGGTTTGAAGTTGAAATACTAAATTTAGGTGGAATAATAACAAAAATAATAACACCAGATAAAGATAATAATTTGGAAAATATAGTAACAGCATATAAAAACATAGAAAGCTATTATACTAATCCTTCTTATTTTGGGGCCATAGTGGGAAGAACTTCAGGAAGAATTTGTGAAGGAAAGGTAGTTATAGAAGGAAAAGAATATAATCTAAATAAAAATTACGGACTTCACCAAGGTCATGGTGGAAACAGTGGACTAAGTAGTAAAGTATGGCAAGTAGATATTGAAGAAGGTAGAGATTATATTAAATTAAATCTATCAATAAAATCTTACCATAATGAAGAAAACTATCCAGGTAATTTACATATAGTAGTTTCATTTAAAGTTTATGAAAACTATATAATAGAAGAAACATACAGTGCAATAACAGATAAAACTACATTGATAAATATGACTAATCATACTTATTTTAATTTAAGTGGAAATCTAAAAAGACCTGTAACGGATCAATATATGAAGTTGGATAGCAATAAATTAGTAGAAATAGATGACACATGTGTACCTACAGGTAAGCTTTTAGATGTGACAGACACGCCTTTTGACTTTAGAAATATAAAGTGCATAGGTGAACATATAGATGACTCTCATGAGCAGATAAAAATAGGATGTGGATATGATCATCCATTTTTACTAGAGAAAAAGAAAAATATATATATGGAAGATAAAATATCAAAGCGAAATATGAATATAACTACAAATCAAAAAAGTGTGGTAGTATATACTATGAATTTTACAGATGACCAAACTTTATATAATAATAAAAAAGACCAAAGACGTTATGGAATATGCTTTGAAACACAAGCCCCACCAATAGGTAGAAATATGTGTTTTATAGAAGACTCTTTAATAAATAAAGATGAAGAGTATTCACAAAAGACTATATATAAGTTTGGTATAAGTAAATAAAGTATAAATAAAAGGGATTGAATAGTTCTATCAAGCATAGGAAATGATAACCTATACTTATTTGCACACTCTATGGGAGGAGCTATAGGTGGATTATTTTTAGAAAAGTACAATGATTATTTTCACGCAGCCATATTAAACATGAATATCTTCAAACATCAGGAGCTTCATTTAGATGGTTAAAAGAAAGCTTTAAACATACTAAAAACATTGTGAAAAAAGTATATGTAGATGAAGTGATTAATTAATCGAAACAAACAGTTTTAAAATATGTAACAAACGTATTGAGTATAGTAATTAATATCGAAAATTGATTTCCTAAGGATTGTTATAATTTATCTTATTGTAAAGAATATGAATATTAAGTATAATAACTTATGCATTACATTTTTACAAACAGGAGCATAAATTCAATATGAAAAAAATAAATAGATTGTTAATAATATCGCTATTAATATTGATAAGTTCTATATCCCGTATATATGCGGATACAAAAGATAGTAAAGACATGTATAATATTCTTTTGATAAATTCATATGATATAGATAACAAATGGGAAAATCGTGTAAAAGATGGTTTGAAAGAAGTAACAAAAGATAATCCTAATATAAACATAAAAACTGAATATCTAGATATTAGAAATAACAACAATGAGTATTATATAAGAGATTTTGAAACATTATTAAATACAAAATACAAAGATAATGCTTTTGATATGATAATAACAGTAGATGATGAAGCATTTAACTTAGTTAGAAAGGGATTATTTGACAAGAATAATATATTTTATAAAAAAATAATTGTTTTTACTGGAGTAAATGAGAGAATAAACCTTACATCTCAGGAAAAAAAATATATAACTGGTTTTATGGATTCTAGATCTAAAATAGAGATAATAAAGTTAATAAGCAAACTTCATCCAAATGCTATAAATATAAATGTGTTATTGGATAACACTAATTATAGCAAAGATATAAAAGAAAAATTATTGGAAAATGCATATTTATTAGATAATAATATAAACTTAAATTTTATCCAAGGTAGATATGAAAATGAAATACTAGAAGAACTTAAAAAAATAGATGAAAGTAACCAAGCTGTATTAGTATGTGGTGTATATAAAGATAAGAATAGCAATAATTATATAAAGCCTGAGGAACTAATTACTAAAATAAAGGATATAAAGGACCAGCCAATTTATACAAGTATAGCAGATTATATAGGCAAAGGCACAGTAGGCGGATACGTGGATATTGGAGTGGAATATGGAAATGCCCTTGGGAAAATGGTTTTGAAAATATATGAAGACAAAAGTATATCACAAGTACCATTAATTAATAAGTTAGGTGGTAATTATGTAGTTGATTATCAGCAAATATATAATTACAATATAAATCCAGTAAATCTTCCAAAAGAAACTATAATAATAAATAAAAAACCTTATCAATTGCTTTTACCAATAAATCAAATAATACAAGCAGTGATACTTATAATAGCTTCATTTTTTATAATATTATATATAATTATGATGATGTTAAAACATAGAAAAAATAATATTAAAAATAGAAAGTTATACAAAATTGCAAAAGAGAGGGAGCAATTAAAGACTGATTTTATAGTAAATATGAGTCATGAGCTGAGAACACCATTAAACATAATAAGAAGTGCATCAACTCTATTGGAATTAAAGGCTAATAAAAATGAACAAGTAGAAAAAGAATATATATTAGATAAAGTAGAGCGAATTAATCAAAATTCGGATAGATTAATTAGACTTATAAATAATTTAATAGATATTACAAAGTTCGATTCTGGTTTTTATGAATGTAAATGTAAAAATGAAAATATAGTTTATGTTGTGGAAGATATAGTATTTGCAACTGTTGACTATGCTAATGAGAAAAATATAGAATTAATATTTGATACGGACTCAGAGGAAATAATAACTTTCATAGATAAAGAAAAAATAGAAAGAGTTATTTTAAATTTACTTTCTAATGCCATAAAATTCACCAATGAAAATGGTAAAATAGAAGTTCATATAAAACATGATGATAAATTTGTTTATATCAGCATCAAAGATAATGGAATAGGAATACCAAAGGAAAAAGTAAATCAGATATTCCACAGGTTCTATCAAGTAGATTCAATTTTATCTAGAAAAAATGAAGGAAGTGGAATAGGCCTTTGTATAGTAGATGAGATAATAAAAATGCATGGTGGCAAGGTAAATATTGATAGCGAAGAAAACAAAGGAACTACCTTTGAAATAATTCTAAACCTTGAACGAGATAATTCTATGGATGATGATCACATGGAAGATAAAACTGATAGAAATATTAAAGACGTGGTAAAAGTGGAAATGGCAAATATATAATAATAAAGCTACTAAATTTGTATGAAGATACTTATTTAGTAGCTTATTTTAATGCTTAAATCAGGAATTTTTTATCAAGTGAGAAAGGGATATATATTTAGTATTTTTTATATGATTTGAATAGAAAAATATGAGCAAAATGAGATTAATTTGTTATAAATTATAAAAATATGTAAGAATATTGTTGAAAAAATTTCATATTGATATACTATGTAAATTAGGGGTAATCATAATTGATATCCCTAATTTATGTTTTGACCTCAAGTTAAGATAAGGTAATATTTTGGGTGATAGTAAAAATAAGACCTATGAATCCATTGAAATAGAGAGGTTAATGAAGATGATTGATCCTTTATATAACATATAAGGGGAAATGGGGGAAGCAAAATTATGGATAAAAGAATGGATAAACGCTTATTGATAGTTTTATCAGGGATTTTAATGAGTAGAGCTTTAGCAACAAGTGTACCTTCTTATGCTGAAAACAATGAGGAAATAGAACCTGAGTTATCAATGCATAATCTAAATGAAAGAAATACTATAAAGACAGGAAAAGTTACAACAAGTTCATTAAATGTAAGAGCAAATGCTTCTACTAAATTGGTTCATTTAAAAAAGGAGCAATTGTTGAGATAGAAAATATATCATCTAATGGATGGTACAAAATTAAATATAAAAAGGTTATGGATACATAAGTGGATCATACGTAGTAGATGCAAGTTCTGATGGTGAATCAGATAGAGTTTATAAAAATCCACCAGGATATATTCAATTAAAAGATAAAATAAGTGTAAGTGGAGCAGGAAAAAACCTAGTTAGAGGAACAATGGGCCTTAGAGTTGCGAAGGTTCAAAGAAAACTAGGCATGGGACATGTATGGGAAATCGTAGGACCAACTACAATATCAAAGGTCATGGCTTTCCAAAAGACAAAGGGTCTAAAGGTAACAGGTGTAGTTGACCTTACTACGTGGAAAAAAATGGGCTTTAGTGAGTCTTCTTGGTATACATTGGATTCATATGTAACGCCAGTTAAGACAAACTCAAAGTCAACAAGATCAGATCTCGTTGAACAAATGATAAGGACTGCAGAAAGTTATTTAGGTACAGAATACGTAGTTGGTGCTGCTGGTGTTCCAGGAAGTGGAATTGATTGTAGTGGTTTAGTTATGCAAGCCATGTATTCCATAGGAATTGACCCAGCTCCAGTAAGTGTAACTCGTCACACTCAACCAGGATATGAGTATGAGTCTAGAAACCTTTGGAATCTTCCAACATTAAAAACAGTTCAAAAGCCACAAAGAGGAGATTTAGTATTTTATAAAAATAGTGCAGGAACGGTAATTCATGTGGCTATATATTTAGGCAATAATAGGGTAATAGAGGCTTGGCCAGAAAAAGTTGTAAATTGGCCGTTAATACATCCAGAAAGACCGTTAATAAAGGGTTATAAAAGAGTTCTAGGTTAATAAGTTAATAAATAGTTAGTTTAATATAAAATGGATATACTCCTTTCATGGCATATGGTTTTAATAATAAAACTGTTGTTATGAAAGGAGTATTTTTTTAGAAATACAAGTGATGTATGAAAAATGAATATACTCTATTAAAAATACACGGTACAAACAAGATTATATTCTATGTTATAATATTTTTTAGAAGGTTAAAAATGACAAAAATGTGAGGGGAAAATTATGGATATATTTCAAATATTAAATATAGACAAAACAAAAGACAAAGATATTATAAAAAGAGCTTATTTAACCAAGCTTCAAAATACCAATCCAGAGGACAAACCAGAAGAGTTTATGCAACTAAGACTTGCTTATGAGAAAGCTTTAGAATACGCAAATTCACAAGATGAAATCATTAATGAAAAAGATAATTTAAATAGCAAGAAAAGTGAAATAGATATATGGATGGAAAAAGTAGAAGAAGTATATAAAAATTTCAAATCAAGAAATGACCTAGATAAATGGGAAGAACTTTTAGAAGATGATATATGCCAAAATTTAGATTCCAAAATAGAAGTCAGAGACTCTCTTTTAGAGTTTCTTATGGAAAATTACTTTATACCATCCACACTAGTAAGATTTTTAAATAAAGAATTTGATTTTATGGACAATTTAGATGATTTATATGAGAAATTCCCAAAAGCATTTATAGATAATGTAATTATATACAAAATGAGTAATGATGAATTTCCACTATATTCACTATTTGATTTAAAAGATAATCTAGATTATGATGAATTTTTGATAAAGTTTTATGAACTTAGAGATTTATATAGCGAAAGAGAATATACTTCAGCTTTAAAGCTTTATGATGAAATAAAATCTCTAAATATTTATCATCCAGAATTACAGAAAAAACTAGCGCAAATTTATTACTCAATTGATGAGTATGATAAATGTTTAGAAGTAATAGATAAAATGAATATAAAATATGTAGAAATGCTAGAAATAAATTTACTTAAAGCCATGGCACTTGCGGGTAAAGGAAATCATAAAGAGGCTAAAGAGTATTATTATGAAATTTTGCAAAAAAATCCAGTAAATTCTAGAGCAATAGAAGGACTTACATATATTTATCAAGAAGAAGGCAGATTTTTAGAAGCTAAAGCATTAATATATGGTCTATATTTCAATGGGATTTAGATTATAAAAATATGATATTTTTGATAATATAAATAAAAAAATCATAGAGAAATATGAAGAAAATGAAGATGAAAATTACAATAAAAATGAATTAATCGAAATTGCATGGGCTTATAATGATGATAATAATTTTGAAAAAGCCCTTCAAATATTAAACTCCATAGAAATAGATGAATCAATTGAAGATATGTATTATGCATTAATGACTAGAATTTACTCAAATTTAGATAAATACAATGAAGCTTTTGATTACATAGAAAGATGGAAAAAATCAATTGAAAATGTAAAAGAAAATGAAATTACAGATTTTAATAGAAAATATAAATGTTTAAGCCAAGTTTATAAATCAAAATCATGTTGTTATTATAATTTAAAGAAAAAAGAATTAGCTCTTGAAAATATAAATAAATCCTTGGAAATTCTGCCTACAGATATTAATGCTTTAATGCCAAAAATATATATACTTTATAGTCAAAGAAAGTTCCAAGAAGTAATTGACTTATGTGATGAAGTTCTAAAGTTATCACCTGAAAATTTAGCCGTATATAGATCAAAAGCAAATGCCCTATACGATATGAATTATTACTCTGATGCATTTGATATATGTGATGAAATGTTGGAAATAGATAGATATCAAATATTCCCACATATTTGCAAAGCAAGAATTTTAATAGAAGTTGAAGAAATAGATGATGCAAAGGAAATTATAGATTTTCTTCAAGAAGAAGAGGTTGAATCTGAATCAATAAACTTACTAAAAGGACTTATATCTTATTATGAAGATGATGCAGAAACTGCAAAAGATATACTTGAGAAAGTAATAGAAAAAATGGAAGAAAATGAAGATACATATGTGGAATTTGATGAAGATGCTTATTTATATTATATAAAATCTACTTATAAAGATAAAACGCCACAGGAAATAATAGAACTTGCTAATAAAGGATTAGAATATGACAGCAAAAACACAGAGCTTATGTATTATAAAGCTTGGTATTTAGCTGAAGATGATAAATTAGACGAAGCTCAAAGTATTTACGAAGAACTAAATATTATAGATGAAGGTAACTCATATGCAAACACTCAACTAGGTCATATTCATAGAGAAAAGAAAGAGTATGACAAGGCATTGGAATATTATACTAAACAAATAGAACTAGAAGATGACGACGAAGACTATTTTCCTAGAATAGCTTTGAATATGAAGTTATATAATTTAGACAGTGTATATGAAGACTTAAAATATTTAGAAAGTGTCATGCCACAAAGTGTAAGGGTTTATGATAATCTTGGAATATACTACAGTATCCTTGATAAAAATGAAGAAGCATTAAAATATTATTTGAAAGCTAAAACAATTGAAGATAGTAATGAAGAAAATGAAGTTGTATATTTAAATTATAGATTAGCAACTGTATATAGAAAGCTTGGAATGTATGAAGAAGCTATCAAATGTTATGAAGAAGATTATGCGGATGATGAGGATGAAGATACTTTATTTGAAATTTACAATGTATATATGGATATGGGGGATTTCAAAAGAGGTGAAGAACAGTTAAAGAAATATTTAAAAGCAATAAATAAATCAAAATTCAGTGTGGAATATAGATATAGGATGGCAATGATGCTTTGGCAATCTGGAAGATTATCTGAAGCAAAAAAATATTTCTCACTAATAATTAACTGTGATGATAGTCAAATAAATAGAGACAAAGGTAGACTTTATTATTATATGAATAACTTAAATAGAGCTATACTTTCCATAGAAAAAGGACTTGGCATAAATGAAGTGGAAGTTGAAGTAGATGAAGAAGAGCCAGATATAAATGCTTATATGCATGCAGCTAGAATATATAATGAGTTAGATTGTAAAGAAGAAGCCATTGAATATGCTAATACAGTATTAAATTTAATACCGAAAGATTTAGATTATAAAAAAGATGAACTTCCTATGAATTATAAATATGCAGGTGATGCTTATGCAATTTTAGGAGATTTAGATAAAGCTGAAGAATATCTAAAAAAAGCTTTGAACTCACCTACATGTATGTATTGTAACAAGAGAAAATGTACAGATGCTATCGCAGGGTTAATTTATTTAGAAATTTTAAAAGAAAATATAGATAAAGCCAAAGAGTACTTAGAAGAAGGAAAAAAAATAGATCCTTCAGATGAAGACATAATTGGTTTTGGAGAAATACTTGGTTGTTAAGAGGAGAAAAAATGATAATTGGAATAGATTTGGGAACAACAAATAGTTTAGTAAGCTATTTTCATGAAGGAGAAACAAAAATAATACCAAATAGGCTGGGAGATAATCTTACTCCTTCCGTTGTTAGTATAGATGAAAATAATAATATATATGTGGGGAAAATAGCAAAAGAAAGAAAAATATTATATCCTCATATGACGGTAGATGTATTTAAAAGAAGTATGGGTACAAATAAAGAATTTGTACTTAATGATAAAAAATTCAAAGCAGAAGAACTATCTTCTTTTGTATTAAAGTATCTAAAAGAAGATGCACAGTTTCATTTAGGACAAAAAGTAGAAGAAGCCATTATAAGTGTGCCAGCATATTTTAATGATGACCAAAGAAAAGCAACAAAAAAAGCAGGAGAACTGGCAGGTCTAAAGGTAAATAGAATTATTAGTGAACCTACAGCAGCAGCCATTGCTTATGGTATAGATAAAAGAGATGATAATACTAGATTTTTAGTATTTGATTTAGGTGGAGGGACTTTTGATATATCCATACTAGAGATGTATGGTAGCATAATGGAAGTTAGAGCAGTAGCCGGAGATAACTACATAGGTGGAGAAGATTTCACAGAAATACTTTATAAAATGTTTTTAGAACAAGTAAATTTGAAAGAAGAAGACTTAAGTACAAAGAATTTATCTCATATAAAAAAGCAATGTGAAATAGCTAAGATGGAATTTAGTTCAAAGAAAGTTGTACAAATAAAATGCAAGGTGGAAGATAAAATTTACGAAACAAGCATAAACATGGATGACTATGAAAAATCTTGTGAACTTATTTTATCAAAACTTAAGAAGCCTATAGAAAAAAGTTTGAAAGATGCAAAAATTAAATTAAATCAAATAGATGAAATAATATTAATAGGAGGAGCAACAAAACTTCCTATTATAAGAAAGTTTGTAGGTAAAATATTTGGTAGGCTACCAAACACAAGCATAAATCCAGATGAAGCTGTTGCCATGGGAGCAGCTATTCAAGGAGCCATGAAAGAAAGAAATAAATCAATAAAAGAAGTAATACTTACAGATGTGTGCCCTTTTTCACTGGGAACAGAAGTAGTGATGAATTCATCAAATAATAGATACAACGAGACTTATTTCTGTCCTATAATAGAAAGGAACACAACAATACCAGTAAGTAGAACTGAGACATTTTATACAGCTTACGATAATCAAAGCAAGTTAATAGTTGAGATACTTCAAGGAGAGAGTAGATTTGTAAAAAACAACTTAAAATTAGGACAACTAACTGTAAGTGTGCCTAGAGGAAAAGCCGGTGATCAGTCCATAGATGTAACTTATACATACGATATAAACTCTTTATTAGAAGTAATAGTGAAAGTAAACTCAACTGGAGAGAAGAAAAGAGTTATAATTCAAAAACAAGAAAACAAAATAAGTGAAGAAGAAGCTAATGCTAGATTTGAAGAGCTAAGTTATTTAAAAATTCACCCTAGAGAAGATGAAAAAAATAAAGAAGTACTTTTTAGGGGCGAGAGAATGTATGAAGAAAGTATGGGAGAAGATAGACAGGTAATTAACTCAGCATTGATAGAGTTTGAAAATATCCTTAATAAACAGGATAAGATTGAAATTGAAAATGCAAGAGAGAAGTTAAATAATTTATTAAATGATATAGAGTTTGATCAGCTATATTAATTGTATATAAGAAAAATATAATTTGAATTTTAAAGGGTGTATCAAAAAATGATACACCCTTTGTACATATACTTACTCATATTTTCCTTAAAATTTAATTATTAACAAGAAACTTTTCAATTTGATAAAAACTAGTATATAATTAATATGTAGGGGTGTTAAAGTATGAGCTTATTTAACTACAGAGGGGAGAATACTATGAGGCAGATTAAAATTATAAAAAAAGACAAGCTTTCAAGTAGCAAGTGGTCAGGTGGAACAACTACTCAGCTTTATATTTATCCAGAAAATGAACTTTATGAAAATAGAAATTTTACATTTAGAATTAGCTCAGCAAAAGTTGATTTGGAAGAATCTACTTTTACAAAATTACCAAATATAAAAAGAAGAATAATGATACTTGATGGAAAACTTAAATTAATCCATGAAAACTACCATAGTGTAACTCTTGAAAAGTTCCAACAAGATACTTTTTATGGAGACTGGAATACTAAGAGCTATGGAAAAGTAACTGATTTTAACTTAATGTTAAATGATAATGCAGATGGATTTATAGAATATATTAATCTAAAAAATGAAAAAATTATTAATCCTTATAAAAATGATAAGTACAATAATACAACAGAAGTTTTTTATTGTGTAAGAGGAAAATTAAATATAAGCATAAAATAAATTCAGATATTATAAAACCAAAAGTAAACTATTAAACTTTTATTGAAAAGTTAAAATTAAAATAATATATTATGAAAAATAAAAATATAAAAAATAATTAAACAAAATATAATTTGGGTATATATGTAATAAGTGATAAATTAAAACAGGGGGAACATATTATGGATTATAAAAATCTTATATTAAACAGAAAATCAGTAAGAGAATTTAAAGATACAAGTATAGATTCTAAATACTTTTGTGAAATAGAAAAGTACATCAACAATTCTAAAAAATTATTACCGGAAATAGAAGTTGAAATGAGAATGTATGACTTTAAAGATTGCTATGAAAAGATAAATGAATTAGCAGGATATAATGGATTTTTAATTCAAGCACCAAACTATATTATCTTACTTTCAGATGTGAAAAATGGTTATATAGAAAATAGTGGATATATTGGTGAAAGATTAATATTAAAAGCTAGAGATCTAGGAATTGATTCTTGTTGGATAACATTTAAAGATAGCAAAGATATAAAAGAAAAGTTGAACATTTCTAGTGATAAAGAAGTTACAGCAATAATTGCTTTAGGTTATGAAGATGATATAAACTCTAAAAATAAAAGTATATCAGAGAGATTAAGTGTGGAAGAAATTGTATTCATGGATGAATGGGGAAATAATGCAAGTGTAACTGAGCTGGAAGAAAGATATCTTCTTGATGCATTCTCTTATGCAAGAATGGCTCCATCTAGTCTTAATAGACAACCATGGAGATTTATAATTGATGGTGGTAAGGTTATACTAGCAGTTAAAAGTGATGACTTTAGTAGTGATTATGAAGGAAGTATAGACACAGGAATAGCAATGCTTTATTTCAGTCTAATAATAGATACAACAATGTTTGATTTAACATGGCATGTGGGAAGTTTAGATAAAGATTATAAAATACCTAGTGATTATAAAATAGTAGGGTACTGTAATATATAAGTAGGGGAAATGGCATATCAAAGAGATATGCCATTTTTTTTGTGAAAAAATAAAAAAATTAAATAAAAAAGTTTAAACTAATATAAAAATGCGTATATACTACATATAGTGTTTTAAAATATAATAACAACTATATGTAGTATTGATTGCTAAAGTACATATAAAAATATATTAAATATTAATGAGCAAAATAAAACAAAGTAAATAAACGTAGTAAATATAAAAGGATGGTAAACATGAACTGGATAGAACTTAACAATCAAGTCATAATAAAAGATGAAGATGGAAAATATCAATTAGGAAAAGATAAAGAAGCTTTAAAAAGCTATATTGAGGAATATGTAAATCCAAATATAAAAAAATTCAATAATATAGAAGAAAGAATAAAGTACTTAATAGAAAATAATTATTACGATGAAGAAGTAATAAACAAATACAGCATGGAGTTTATAAAGAAAGTTTATAACCATGTAAGTAATTGTGAGTTCAAATTCCAATCATATATGAGTGCGAATAAATTTTATCAAAATTATGCTTTAAAAAGTGATGATGGAAAAACAATACTTGAGACTTATAATGACAAGGTGTTAATAGTAGCTTTAGCTCTTGCAAATGGAGATGAAAGTCTAGCTATAAATTTAGCAGATAAACTAATAAAGCAAGAGTTTCAACCAGCAACACCAACATTTTTAAATGCAGGAAGAGCAAGAGCGGGAGAGATGGTTTCTTGTTTCTTACTTTCAGTGGAAGATAGTACAGATGGTATATCTTATGCTATATCTTCAGCAAACCATTTATCAAAAATAGGTGGAGGAGTAGCTCTAAATTTAACTAGACTAAGAGCCGCAGGAGATCCTATAAAAGGAATAGAAGGGGCAGCAGGAGGCCCTGTTGGTGTGGCAAAAATGTTGGAACAATCTTTTAGTTATTTTAACCAAATGGGTGCTAGACAAGGAGCAGGTGCAGTATATATAAGTGTATTCCATCCTGATTTTGAATTATTGATGGATACTAAAAAAATTAATGCAGATGAAAAAGTAAGATTAGCATCACTTTCTTTAGGTGCTATAATTCACGACAAATTTATGGAATTAGCAGAGAAAAATGAAAAAGCATATGCATTTTATCCTTACAGTGTATACAAAAAATACAATATTCACTTAGATGAAATAAAAATGGATGAATGGTATGACAAATTAGTTGCTGATGATGATATTAGAAAAAAAGAAATTAATCCGAGACAAATGTTAACGAAAATAGCTGGCATGCAACAAGAAAGTGGATATCCTTATGTAATCTTTATAGACACTGCTAACAAAGAGCACACTTTAAAAGATTTAGGAATTATAAAAATGTCAAACTTATGTTGTGAAATATTCCAATATCAAAAACCATCAGAGATAAAAGGTTACTCTGGTGATAACAATTGGGGACAAGATATCAGTTGTAATTTAGGATCACTAAATATAGCTAATGTTATGGACAATAAAGACGTTGAAAAAATAGTAGAAACAGCCATAAGAGCTTTAACTTATGTATCTGATAAAACAAGTATTTCTCAAGTCCCAACAGTGAAAAATGGTAACGACAAATCTCATTCTATAGGACTTGGAGCCATGAACTTACATGGATATTTAGTAAGAGAAAATGTGCTTTATACTTCTGATGAAGCAATAGACTTTTGTAATGTATTTTTCGCAATGATTAGATTCTATGCCATAAAATCATCTATGAAAATAGCTATGGAAAGAAATAAAACTTTTGAAGGATTTGAAAAATCTGAATATGCAAAAGGAAAAAATAGCTTAGTTTTAAGAAAATACTATGAAAATTCATACTTACCAAAGACTGAAAAAATAAAAGAATTATTTAAAGAAATATATGTCCCAACAAAAGAAGACTGGTCAAAATTATTAGATGAAGTTAAAGAAAATGGAATATACAATGCATACTTAACAGCTATAGCACCAACACAAAGTATAAGTTATGTGCAAAATGCCACATCTAGTATAATGCCAATAACAGAACCAGTAGAAGTAAGAACTTATGGTGATTCTACAACAATTTATCCTATGCCATTTTTAACTAATGAAAATATGCTTTATTATCAATCAGGTTATAGAATGGATATGAGAAAAGTAATAGACATAGTTGCTACTGCGCAGCAGCATGTGGATCAAGGTATATCAACAACATTATTTGTAACAGATGATAAAACAACTAGGGATATAGCAAGATATTATATTTATGCTTATAAAAAAGGATTAAAAAGTTTATATTACACAAGAACAAAGATGACAAGAGATGATAATGAGTGTCTTATGTGTTCAGTATAGGGAGAGAAAGTTATGACATTTAGTTTAAATAAAATACACAAAGCAGTAAACTGGAATAAAGAAGATGATAATTTTACACAAGCATTTTGGGATCAAAACGTAAAACAGTTTTGGCTTCCAGAAGAAATTTCAGTATCAAAGGATTTAAAAGTTTGGAATGAACTTAAAGAAAATGAAAAAATCTTATATAAAAAAGTTTTAGCAGGATTAACATTACTAGATACAAAACAAGGGAATAATGGTATACCTTCAATGATGAGCTTAACTGATAATCTTCAAAGAAAGGCTGTACTTTCATTTATGGGAACTATGGAAGAAATTCATGCTAAAAGTTATTCATCCATATTTACAACACTACTTTCAAATAGAGAGATAGATGAACTATTTGATTGGATAGAAAGTGAAGAAACTCTTCAAAGAAAAGCTGATTTAATACTTCAGCAATATGAAAATACAACTGACGAAAAAAGTTTATATTTATCTATGGTAACAAGCGTATTTTTAGAAAGTTTTTTATTTTACTCAGGATTCTTTTATCCGCTATTCCTTGCAGGACAAGGTAAAATGGTGGCAAGTGGTGAGATAATTTCTCTTATTTTAAGGGATGAATCACTTCATGGAAAGTATATAGGGCTTTTAGCACAAGAGAAGTTTGAAAAATTCAATGAAGAAGAAAGAAAAGAATTAAAAAATAAAATGTATGAAATATTCAATAATCTTATGGAAAATGAGATAAAATACACGAAGCTAATTTACAATGAAAGTGGACTTGAGGAAGAGGTAATTAACTTCTTGCAATACAATGCTAATAGAGCTTTAGAAAACTTAGGATTTGAAGATTACTATGAAGTTAAAGATATTAATCCAATAGTACTAAATGGATTAAGCACAGAAACAAAAACTCATGATTTCTTCTCTACAAAAGGAAACGGATATCAAAAGGGTATCTATGAAGAGTTAGAAGACGAAGATTTTATAATATAAATAAGATATAGAAAAATAAAGGCAATTACCTTAGATATTAATTTCTAAAGTAGTTGCTTTTTTAATATAAAAATAAATTATCACATATTACCATTGTAAAATTCATAAAAAATGCCTATAATTAAATCAAAGAACATATGTTCTTAATTATGGAAATATTTATTATAAAGACTAAATACTTAATATATCTTATTAAAATTAAAGTAAAAGATTACATAGGAGGTGAAGTTTTGGATTTACAAAGAAAACTGGAAATATTATCATCAGCAGCAAAATACGATGTATCATGTTCATCAAGTGGTAGCAATAGAAAAAATAAAAAAGGTGGTATAGGAAATGCATCTATTGGAGGTATTTGTCATTCGTTTACGCCAGATGGAAGATGTGTATCACTACTTAAAATTCTTATGAGTAATGTGTGCATCTATGATTGTAGTTACTGTGTAAGCAGAACTTCCAACGATTTTCCAAGAGCCACTTTCACGCCTGATGAAATATGTGATATAACCATAAATTTTTATAAAAGAAACTATATTGAAGGTTTGTTTTTAAGTTCAGCCATAGTGAAAAATGCAAACTTCACCATGGAGAAACTATATCAAACTGTTTATAAACTTAGGAATGAACATAATTTCAATGGATATATACATTTAAAAGCGATACCAGGTGCAGACCAAGATTTAATAAATAAAACAGGACTTCTTGTAGACAGAATGAGTGTAAATATAGAACTTCCATCTCAAGAAAGTCTAAAGATTTTAGCACCAGACAAAGATAGAAATAAAATACTTTTGCCTATGAAACATATTAGTAATGGTATTATACAAAATAAAAATGAAAGAAAATCTTTTAAAACTGCTCCAAGTTTTGTACCAGGAGGGCAAAGCACTCAACTAATTGTTGGTGCATCACCAGAAAGCGACCTGAAAATACTAACCTTAAGTGAAAGTTTATATAAGAAAATGAATTTAAAAAGAGTGTACTACTCAGCTTTTGTACCTGTAACAAATGACAAAAGACTACCAGAAATCAAAAATCCACCTACACTTAGGGAGCATAGATTATACCAAGCAGATTGGTTACTTAGATTTTATGGATTTAATGCAAAGGAATTATTAAGTGAGAATAACCCAAACTTTGATATAAATTTTGATCCAAAAACAAACTGGGCTTTGCAAAATATGCATATATTCCCACTGGAAATAAATAAAGCACCGCGTGAGATGTTGCTTAGAATTCCCGGTATAGGTGGAAAATCAGTGCAAAGGATAATGGCAGTTCGCAGAGTTTCAAATATTACTTTTGAGGATTTGCGAAAAATAGGGGTTGTGCTAAAAAGAGCCCAGTATTTTATAACTTGTAATGGAAAATATTACGGAGATGTGTCCTTCGATGAATCACTTATAAGAAATAGATTGACTCCTAAGGAAGATTTAAATATATTAGAAAGTCAAGGAGAGCAACTTAATTTTTTTGATTTGCCTGTACTTTCCACTTCTCCAGCACTAACAAAGGTGGACGATATATTTACTTCCATAACAGGACAATTGTAGGAGGTATATATGAAAGTATTTTTACACGAACCAACTTTTGAAGGATTACTATCAGCTATTTATGAAGCTTATTACTCTAGTGTTAAGCCAGATAAAATATATAGTAAAATAGTATATGAGCAAAATTTAATTGATGAAGTTATTATAATAAAAAGTGATAGTATTAAATTTGAAAAAGTTTATAATGCTATAAAAAATAAAATTTCAAAAGAATCATTAAATAAAATATATTACGTCTTTTTATCAGAACTTAAAGAAAGTTCTAATATGATTTATTTATATGTACGAATGGGATTCAAACTAGGTAAAAATATTGATTTACATAAAAATAATGACATAGTTTTAGATATGGATAAAATAAGTAAAAAGGTATACTATGAAGAACATAGATTTACAGGATTTGTTAGATTTAAAGAAATAAATAATATTTTATATGCTGCAATAAATCCGGATTTTAATATTTTACCAATATTGGCAGGTCATTTTAAAAATAGACTAAGTAATGAATATTTTATAATTCATGATATAAAAAGAGATATTGCAATTGTTTATGATAAAAAAGATTACTATTTAAGTAGTTTATCAAATGAACAAAAAAATATTCTAATGAATACTGATGATAAGGGTGAATACGAAAACTTATGGAAACAATATTTCCAATCAGTAAATATAGAAGAGAGAAAAAATCCTAGACTTCAAAAGAGAATGATGCCTAGCAGATATTGGGAGAACATGGTTGAAGTAAATAATAAATAATTTATAAATTTTATAACAAGTATATTAACTTAAAAATAGAGCAAAAATAAATGTGTATGATTAAAATTAACATACTTTATAAATTATTTATACAGCTGGGAGTGAATCAAAGTGACAAAATTATCTCTACAAGATATTCAAAAAGCTCAAGAAACCATAAAGGACATAGTAAAAAAGACGGATATATTGGAAAGTGCTAAATTGAGTTCAATGACAGGAGCAAATATTTATTATAAATGTGAAAATTTGCAAAAAACTGGTTCATTTAAAGTTAGAGGAGCTTGTAACAAAATAGCAAATCTTACAGAAAAGGAAAAAGCCAGTGGTGTTATAGCATCAAGTGCAGGTAACCATGCTCAAGGTGTGGCACTTGGTGCAAAGATGAACAACATAGAAGCAACTATAGTAATGCCTGCAACTGCACCTCTTGCAAAAGTTACAGCTACAAAATCTTATGGTGCCAATGTGGTACTAGAAGGTTTAGTTTACGATGATGCTTATGCAAAGGCTGTGGAGCTTCAAAAAGAAACAGGAGCAACATTCCTTCATCCATTTAATGATGAGTATGTCATAGCAGGACAAGGAACTATAGGTTTAGAAATTTTTGAACAAATGAACAACAAAGTAGATACTATACTTTGTCCAATAGGTGGAGGCGGAATAATTGCTGGGGTTGCTGTGGCTGCAAAAGCACTTAATCCTAATGTAAAGATAATAGGAGTGCAAACAGCAAATATTCCATCTATGCATGAATCAATGAAAGCAGGAAAGGTAACAACAGCCTTTAAATCTACTTCTGTGGCTGATGGTATTTCTGTCAAAACTGTTGGAGAGTTAACATTTAGCATAGTAAAAGATTTAGTAGATGAAGTTGTTCTTGTGGAAGAAGATGAAATAGCAGAGGGACTGCTTTTCCTAATGGAAAACCAAAAAGTTGTGGCAGAAGGTTCTGGTGCTGTAACCACTGCAGCACTTCTAAGTGGAAAGTATAAACCAAAAGCTGGTGAAAATGTTGTTTGTATAATTTCAGGTGGTAATATAGATGTTAACACATTAAACAAAATAATAGTTATAGCATTAATTAAAAGTGGTAGACGTTTTACTTTCAAAACAGAAATACAAGACAAACCAGGTGGACTTGCTGAACTTACAAGAGTCCTAAGTGGATTAGATGCTAATATAATTACAGCAAATCTATCTGCAACAAATGCTATTGGTAAATTAAATGCTCATATGACTTTGGAAACTATTGATCATGATCATATAGAAAGAATTAGAAAAGCCATAATTGATGCTGGCTTCGAAATAGAATAATATAAAAAAGGGATAATGCTTATAAACATTATCCTTTTTTATTATTAATTTATAAATTTAAGTTTATAATCAGTTTTTAAAAATCCATTTAAGTTAACTAATAATTTTTTATTATTATAAAAATTATTCTTATTAAATCTTAATAAAATAACCCCAGATGATTGAAGTCCTGATTCTATATCTATAGAATTCTTGCTTTCATCTAAAACTTTATATTTGATTTTAGCAAAACTAGTTTCTATACCATTATTTCTATTTACACTTTTTACGTTTAAACTAGTACCTTTAAACATATTCCAATTAGTACTTATTTTAATAAAAACATCTACATATTCGTCGTTAGCAATGATTTTATCAATTAGTATTTGGCTATCTTTATATTTGTATATGTTTTCTTCTTTTTCATATTCATAATCTTTCTTAGTATATTCCTGGGGAACTATTTCAAAAGATATATTTTCTTTTAAAAAACTCTGTTCTATATTATAAAATCTTCCATAGAGTATTTTATTTTCTGTAGTGTGAATTGATATTATTATAATAATAGCAAGACATAATAGTATAAAACATATACTTTTTTTCAAATTATCACATCCTTAATATATTTACTAATTTTAATAGTATCATAGTTAATAGAATAAAATTAAATTTATTTATAAAAATCTATCTGTTAATCAAAGGGGTACAAAATCAATTATTTTTATGGTATATTATATCTTATTGTTTAAAATAATGAAGACATTTAAGACAGTTAGGAAAGGAAATACCACATGGAAATACTAAGATTTAAAGATGAAGAATTTAATTTAGAAAGTTTTATACATTACTACAATGATAATATAGAAGAACTACTTTCAGAGTATCCTCACTATATATCAAGAGTTTGTTTAGTAGATAGAGACTATATGGATGTAATTGTGTTTGATGAGGATTATGAAAATTTAAGTGATGCGAAAGATTATGCAGATTTGTTAAAAGAAGGAGAGTATGCACTTCATTTTGTTATAGGGAAAACTTATGAAGGAGCAGAGAAGATAGAACTTCTTCATGGTCAGACATACGGACTGAATCACTATATGGAAGATATATATGAAGATGAAAATACAATAAGAGATATAGGTGATTTAAGCTTAAACGTGGATAATCTTATAGGATTATTATTCGATTTAGAAGATGATGAAATAGTAGTTCACCCAGTAGATTTTGAACATGGTGGAGAAATATCACAACCAAGAATAAGAAAAGTAGACTACTGCGGAGATATGGAAGAAATTTTAATAAATATTTTAGATGAGTTTTTAATAAAATAAATTCTTGGAGAACAGTTTTATTATTAAACAGAATATATTTAAAGATGAGCTATATCACGATAATTTTTAATTATCTGTGAATAGCTCATTATAGTATTTAAAATAAATTATGCATTTTCCACTTTCCACCAATTAAAGACATGGCATAAGCAAAAGGTTTGATATTTACTTCATTATCCGTACAGGATTTTACTTGTTTCATTTCACACTCTCCTTTTAGATATCATCTTACAAAAAAGTGCATACTATCATTATTTTTCATTTGTTATATAATTAAATATATAAATAGCACAAGGAAATATTTTCTTTAGTGGCCCATTGATAAGGTTACTAAATTATATTAATGAATTAAAAAGGGGGATATTATGAAGAAAGAAATAGAAGTATTTGATTATGCAAGTGAAATTATAAAAGCCGTTAATGAAGGTGTTTTACTAACAACAAAAGCAGATGATAAAGTTAACTCTATGACAATTTCATGGGGAACATTAGGAATTGAATGGGGAAAATTAATATTTACAGTTTTCGTAAGAGAAAATCGCTTCACTAAACAACAACTTGAAAAAAATCCCGAGTTTACTATAAACATACCAATAGGTGAGTTTAATAAAAAGATATTAGGTGTATGTGGTACAAAATCAGGTCATGCAACTGATAAAATTAAAGAACTTGATTTATCACTAGAATCACCAAATGTTATTTCAGTTCCAGGAATAAAAGAACTTCCTCTAACTCTTGAATGTAGGGTTATATATAAACAAAAACAAGATGAAAAAGAGGTTACAGAAGAAAATAAAAATAAATTCTATCCACAAGATGTAGAGAGTTCATTCCATGGATCAAATAGAGACTATCACACAGCTTACTATGGAGAAATTGTAAGTGCATATATCATAGAGTAATATGTTTTAAAGTTAATGCTACAACAGAAGAATACAATAAATTTTACAAAGATTATGCTAGTAATCTTAAGAATGTGATTTATGATTTTATACAAAAAAGGGCTTAACACTATTTTTGGTGAAAAAGCCCTTTTACTTATTTTATTCCCAAAACAAAATTAAAAATCTTAATTTTATTTAATACTTCATAAACTAAAAATGTTAAAACGGTAGAAATAATAATTATTAATGCAATAGATAAAGTAGTTGATTTAACTGTAGGTATAATTAAACATGCAAGTATCAATAAAATTGGTTGATGTATAATGTAAATTGGAAATGCACATTTATTTAAATATTTTAAAACTTTATTGCTTTTATTTAAATAAATACTACTAAAGCCAATTACTGTACAAATTGCACATATTAAAACTCCATTTTTTAAAAAGCTATCAATAATCCATAAAGTAGCATTAATTTCTTCTGGTCTAAATTTTAATGTATAAACAACTCCACAAATTGCAAAAGAAATAAGTGTAATTAAATACTTATAACGATTTCCTATTAATCTTTCCAAAAGCATATTATCTTCATAAACAATATAACCTAGTAAGAAAATCAATAAACATGCCAATATACTTTTTCCCATTATACTTGGGAATAAATCGCTACATACTCCAAGAGCTAATAAAAGTGGAAAACTAAATTTGCTATGCAAAGATTTTCTTAGAGAATAAATAATACTTATACCTTTTTCCTTTTTGAATACTATAAATAAGATAATTCCTCCTAAAATAGAAACAACAAATAAATAAAGTATAAACCATAAATGTGCAGGAGTAAAAGCACCATCAAATCCTGTAAAGTCTGTTACATTTGAAAAAAAGAAATCTAAATGACTAAAATAATTTAAATTTCCCTCGCCTCGCCAAACCCTTGCCAGATAAGTTTGTGGTGGAACTAAAAATATAATACCAAATAAAAGTGGTATAAGAAGCTTTTTAATTCTTTCTATTATATATTCCTTCATATTTCTACGCTCAAAAGAAAAATATGTGGAAGCTCCCGCAAGGAAAAATAACATGGGCATATACCAAGTAAATAATAATAAAATAATTAAATCAGCAAAAAAATTTTTTTCTTGTGAAATAATATAAAAGTCACCAAATTGGCAGAAAATAGCACAAGTATGATAAACAAAGAGCATTAATATACTTATGTTTCTAATCCAGTCTATTTCGTATCTTCTCATTTTACCCTCCGATTTCATACTAAGATTCTAATATAATTATATTAGCTATTTAACTTTATCATAAATTAAGTAATAAGTATGTAAAATAAATTAAAAAAATCATAAGTAATGGTGATAAAATTTAATATTATTAAATTTTTTTTGATATATTGTATACAATATATTGACATAACTGTAAAATATTACTACAATTATTACAATAATCAGAATTTTCAAAGGAGGAAATTGAAATGAACAAAAAAAGCAAAGATATAGCCGTAGTTGGATTCGCACTATTTTCCATGTTCTTTGGAGCAGGAAATTTACTGTTTCCTCCATACTTAGGACTTATATCTGGAGGGCATTGGTTAACGTCTCTAGCAGGATTTGTTTTAGCCGATGTAGGTTTAGCATTACTTGTAATAACAGCAGCAGCAAAATGTGGGGGAGAGTTAGATACAGTTTTATCTAGAGCCGGAAATAATATGGCCAAGTTTGTAGGTATAGCATCTGTACTATGTATAGGTCCACTTTTAGCAATACCAAGAACTGCTGCAACAACGTTTGAAATGGGAATATCACCTATAATTGGTGAAACAGGAAGTATTATTCCTATTATAGTTTCTGTAGTATTTTTCTTACTTACATTAATTTTAACTATTAAACCATCAAAGGTGGTTGATATAATAGGAAAAGTTTTAACACCAGCACTTTTAATAGCATTAGGAATACTTATAGTTATAGGAATTATATCTCCAATAGGAGTAATTAGTGAAAATGCACTTATAGATAAAAGTTTATTTTCAGAGGGTGTTTCTCAAGGATATTTAACAATGGATGCTCTAGGAGCTGCTGCACTAGCCACAGTAATCATAGCATCTATAGGAGAAAGAGGATATAACAACCCTAAAGATAAGGTGAAAATAACTGTTCAATCAGGGTTAGTAGCAGGACTTGCTTTAACTTTAGTTTATGGAGGTTTGACTTTCTTAGGATCAATGTTATCTTCTACTTATGGAATAGATACTCCTCAAGCATCATTAATGGTTGTTATAACAAACTCATTACTTGGATATCCAGGAAAAATTGTTTTAGGTGTAATAGTAACACTTGCATGCTTAACAACTTCTATAGGACTTACTTCAGCAGCTGCTAAGTATTTTTCAAGTATAAGTAATAATAAAATAAAATACGAAACAATAGTAATAGCAATATGTATATTTAGTGCTGTAGTATCAAACTTTGGAGTAAGTACAATAATTAAGTTTTCAGCTCCAGTTTTAGAAATAGTTTATCCAGTACTTATAGCTTTAGTTGTTATGACTTTACTTGGAGATCACATTAGAAATGATAATGCATTTAAAGGAGCAGCATATGTTACTTTAGTTATAAGTCTTTTAAGTGTTGGAAGTAATTTACTTTCATTAAAACAAATATCAGATCTATTAAGTTTATTACCTTTTGCATCAATAGGATTTAACTGGATAGTACCTGCAATAATAGGAGCAGTTGTAGGCGGGTTAATTAAGGGTAAAAATAACAATAAAGCTAGCATATCTAAAGGAGCATAAAAGCAATTAGAAAATAAGTTAATCTTTTGTTATATAGCAGAAGCTGGAAGATAATTCTTCCAGCTTTTTTATATACAAATTTTATTCTAGAT
>NZ_JWHR01000019.1 GCF_000808015.1 Terrisporobacter othiniensis
ACGTAACACTCCATTGAGAGAGGCTGCCGTTTGGTCGCTCCCCCTTTGGGGGCGGGGGGGGGGTTACATACCCATACCGAAACCTCTGCTTCTGGTGATTTGCTTGAGTAGGTCTTTCCCCTCTTCCATAGCTTTTGATATGTTTGGGAAATGATGCCTTAAAGCCTCCAGTTGTTCGGAATTGAACAAGTCTTTCATCTTACCAAGTTCTTTTTTCAATTCCTTGGTTTCGGTCTTTAGTTCTTGGTTCTCCGTCCTTAATCGGTTACTGGTTGTCCTTGCGTTGTCCATTTGTTGTCTATAATACTCCTTGTCATTCTCGGCTTTGAATGCCTTTGTGCCGTTTTGCTCTTTTTCAAGTATAGCCTTTCCCAGTCTATCGGATAGCTGTTCATTTTCCCCCTCTAAAGCCTTTACTTTGGCTTTTAAGGCATCCTTTTCCCTATCGTTGACTGTTTTTCCAATCAAGCCGTAAAACTTCTCTGAAGCCTTAGAAATGAGTTTTTGGACGTTCTTCTTTGTTTCAATGGAACGTAGTTCTTTCTGAAGCTGAAGAAGCTGGTTTTGTACGTCCTTGTGTTTGTCTAATGCACTGGATATATCGTTTGATAGTTCCTGAAGCTGTTCTTTCGCACATTCGGTCTTGTACTGCATAGCCGATAAGTGTTTGCGGTCAGAAGAAACGCCACGTTCCATGCCCAGTGTTTCAGATGCTATGGTTTGGAGTTCTGCCATGTCATCACGCGATAAACGCACACTTTTCCCATTCGGCTGCGTCCAATCGAAAACTACATGGGCATGAAGGTTAGGTGTCCATTGCTTTGCGTTCATGTATCCTTCGTCCTTGTGTATATGGATTTGAAATGCTTCGATACCGAAACGTTCTTTGCAGACCGTGGCAAACTGCTGGAGTTCCTGCATGGTGGTTTCTTGTTTGATTACTATTACTCCCTCTCGTATGGGTGCGGCTTTAGCCTGCATCTTCTGCCCAACCGTATCGAGATATCTTTGTTTCGCACTTTCCAGCCGATGGGAGATGCTATCTCCAACCCAGCTTTCATTCAAATGACTAAGTTCGGGACGAACATAGTCCAACTCTTTTTCCCTAAAGTTGTGAATCTCACTCCCCGGCTTCACTGCTTGTACATGAA
>NZ_JWHR01000020.1 GCF_000808015.1 Terrisporobacter othiniensis
AGTATAAAGTAGAAGATATTATTCCAGAATTTGATAAATTTATGAATAAAGATATGGTATGTATAATACTGGAATCTGTAATTACTTTTATAGTTACTCTTATTTAGTAAAATTAATTATTATATTGAGCTTTTTAGTAAGGTATTTATTGAAAGGAATAGTAATCTTAGAAGAAAATAGCAAGTTGTTGACATAGAGTTAATAAGTTATAATACTCTTAAATTATAATAAAAAGGATAAGGTTATTAGTATGAATATTTGTGGGATTATATGGGATTATGATGGAACTATTATAAATAGTGCAACAAAAAATATTGAAGTAACAATTGAAGTATTGAAACATTTTGATAAAGATATTGAAAAGCATTTACCACAGGCATTGCAAACATATGAAAATTATCAAAAGGCAAATCATATGTATAAAAACTGGCGTGAATTATATGTGAAAAGTTATAATTTAAAAGAAGAGCAATTAGACGAAGCAGGAAGTCTTTGGACTCCAGAGCAACTAAAAAATAAAACAATACCTTCCATGTTTGAAGGAATGGCTCAACTGTTTCATAAATTGGAACATGTAAAAATGGGAATTTGCTCACAAAATAGTAATAAAAATATAAAAGAAACATTGAAACATTATGGAGTGGATCATTGCTTTGATGCAATCATTGGTTATGATGATATATCAGGGAGTGAACAAAAGCCAGACCCTACTGGTTTTTTAAAATGTGTTGACTCCTTAAATCTTAACAATAAAAATGGTACATTTATTTATATAGGTGACCATAGTGAAGATGTGGTATTTGGTAAAAATGCACAAGAGGCATTAAAAGGACACAATGTAAATGTTATATGTATTACTGTTGATTACTTGAATTTAAATTTAAATACATATAAAAAATGGTCAAAACAACCAGATTACTTTGTTCAAACAGCATATGAATTAGATAGCAATAT
>NZ_JWHR01000021.1 GCF_000808015.1 Terrisporobacter othiniensis
ATAAATATCCTTCACTATTTTCCTCTCCTAAATTATCATCATAATAATGTGTTGTATCATAAAAAGAATAATATTTAGCTAAAAATGACTTGTATATAGTTGATTCACTATCACGTTCAGATTGAATTTTTATATGGTAATCTTCCAATGCTATAGGTAAACTTTCTTTTGAATGGGAAACTCTTGGAGATATTCCAAATCCATCAAATAAAGTTATTGCTAAATTTAATATTAATAAGGTTATAAGCATATAAAAATATCCTACACTAAATACAGATATTATTTTTATCTCTCTTAGATTTCTATGTCTAAATCGTTTTTTTACAAAATAGTTTAAATACCAAATTATTCTTAAAAATAAAAATATGGCTAAGCATATTAAAACTAACATTCCAAAAATATAAAAACTAACTCCTATATAACTTGATATAAATTCCATATAAGATGAACCCATATAATAGTCCTTATCTTTAAAAATGTAATTAGCTAACAATATAAAAGCTACTAAATAAATCACATCAGTTATTACGAGTGATTTTATACTTTCAGCAGGCTTACTTTTAATTTTCTCTTTATTATTATCCTCTGATATACATATCTTAAAAATATCGTTTCCACAAATATATTCCCAGCCAAGTTCCCTACAGTATTCTATATATGTGATTTCATTACTATAATTATCTCCGTAAAAGTCTCTTCCCACAGGATCAACATTATATTTTAAATTTCTTTTATCTGTTTTTTCAAAAGTCAAATGATAATTTTTTATCTTCTTTAACAACCATCCTTCTTTTATCATTTCATTTAGATATTGTTCCAAAATTTCAGCGTCAATTTTGTTAAAAGTTAAAAATGATATTTTTTTATTTTCCCCAATTTTCATATACTCTTCTCCATTCAAATGCTTTCTTTTCTTATTTATAATAGTAGCAATTTTAATTGAATTAATCCATATAAAAAGACTTGGAGTAATTCTCCAAGTCTTTATTTATTATTCAAGATTTAATTTTTTATTCAAAATCCAATTAGTTAATAAAAATAATACAACTCCTATAACAATACTTATTAATAAATCAACTGATAAATATGCATAAGATGAAACAACAACATTATTTGTAAGTTCTATTTCTGTCACTCCACCTAAAAGATTACTTCTCACAAAGTGTTGAATATTACTAACAATCAAATTTATTATGAAGAATAATATTACTCCAGCGGCTACTCTGTGCTTACTTAACTGTGGTAATTGACCAACAGATAAAGCCAAGTATATTGTTAATACAAATATACTATAACTTACTAACATACTTAGTATTATATAAACAATAAACTCTGAACCTTCAACAAATATATTTTGTAGTGATAATACGTTAAAAAGTTCTATTAATTCTTTTAAACTGATGTTTTCACCTATTAAACCTATTATTGTAAATGATAGGATGGCAACAATACCACTAATAATTGCATAAATTAAAGCCACTAAAAACTTTGATAATATTAGTGAGCTACTTTTTACAGGTAGTGTAAACATTAAGTAACCTTCATCATCTAGTAAATTTTTCTTAAATCTTTGGATTGTAAGTACTATGGTAATTACAAATAGAGCAACAAATAACGCAACTAATACTAAAGTCAATATTGATTGAGTATTTAAAGCGTTGGGATCCATCATAGCCCCGCCTTCATCTTTAAGAGAAGAACCAATACTTACACCATTTGCTATAGCTAAAAATAATATTCCTATATATAAAGGGAAAAATACTCTTCCACAAGCTTTAAATTCATATTTCATTAATTTACCTAACATTTGAATTCCTCCCTAAATAATGCATCTATAGATTTTCCTTTTTCTTCTCTAATTTCGTCCACATTTCCTTGGAGTACTATTTCACCACTTGATATAAATATTACATCATCACAAATATTTTCTATTTCACTAATTAAATGTGTTGCTATTAATAAAGTTGAATTCTCGTTATAGTTAGTTAATATAGTCTTAAGTATATAGCTTCTTGCTGCTGGATCAACACCGCCTATAGGTTCATCAAGTATATATAAATCCGCATTTCTGGACATTACTAAAATTAACTGAACTTTTTCCTTTGTACCTTTAGACATGGTTTTTAACTTTTCATTTTTATCTATTTTTAAACTTTCAATCATTTTATCCGCTTTTTCCATATCAAAGTCTTCATAAAAATCTTGGAAAAAACCTAATATATCTTTAACTTTCATCCAATCATTTAAATAAGTTTTCTCTGGTAAATAAGAAACAACTTTTTTAGTTTCGATAGATGGCTTTGAACCCTTTATTTCTATGCTACCCTTATCTGGTTGAAGTAGTCCATTCATTAGCTTTATCATTGTAGTTTTTCCGCTACCATTAGGTCCAAGTAGGCCTATAATTTTACCCTTTGGAATATTTAAATCTACTCCTTTTAAAACATCTTTATTACTGTAACTTTTATAAACATCTCTAAACTCTACTACACTCTCCATTTAGTTTTCCTCCTTTATATTAGAAATCACTAGCTCAATTATTTCTTCTTTGCTAAAACCAAACCTTTCTAAGGTTAATCTTAAATTTTTTATTTCCTCACTGGCAACTTCTTTTTTCATAGATTTAATTTTCTCCTTATCATCAGTAACAAACCTTCCACTAGTTCTTTTGCTAAAAACTAAGTTTTCTCTTTCCAGCTCTGCCAATGCCCTTTGCATTGTATTTGGATTTACCTGTGCATCTTCTGCCAAACTTCTTACAGAATCTATTTTTTCTCCAGCTTTAAATTCTCCTGAGATTATTTTCGATTTTAATTGTTCCACCAATTGTATATATACAGGCTTATTATTATCAATAGTCCAACTCATTTTTTCACCACCTCATTGTATTAATGATTTAATACAATAGTACAATAATACAATTTATTTATCAAGCACTTTTTGAAATATAGTTTTATATAAAAAATAATAAAGCCCTAAAACAAGCTTATTTGCTTATTTCTAGAGCTTTATTATTTTGATTATTATTAAATTTAAATTATTAAAAACTAATAAATAACATATTGTATTATTACAGCAATACAATATGTTTATTAATTTTGAGCTTAATTTATTATCATTATACTATCTAATAAAATTAGTAGCTACTCTTTTTTCTCTTTGTGGTAATTCTTCCTTAGAATTTTTCATAGTTTTTATCATCCAAGCCATATTATTTCCTAAAGTTCTCATAACTTGAAGACCTTCTAAATCTTGTTTAGCTTCCTCAGCGGTATTACCATGAATAGAATTCCAATATTGAGATGATACAACTGGCATTTGATTTATTGTAAAGTATTTATTTAAACGATCAAATGTTGCACTTGCTCCTCCTCTTCTACAACTTACTACTGCAGCTGCTGGTTTATTAGTCAACAAATAAGATGCAGAATAAAATAATCTATCTAATAAAGCACATAAAGATCCATTTGGTCCTGCATAATAAACTGGTGACCCTACAACAATTCCATCAGCCTCTTTTATTTTTTCAAATAAATTATTGTAAACTTCATCATTAAAAGCACATTTACCAGTTTCATAACATTTTCCACAAGCAATACATCCTTGCATAGCCTTCATACCTATATGAAATATTTCACTTTCTATGTCATTATTATTTAAAGCTTTTGCAACTTCACTTAATGCAGTGTAAGTACATCCATTTTTATGTGGGCTTCCATTTATTAATAATACTTTCATTATAACATCCCCTTTATAAATTTTATCCTTTACTTATATATTCTAGTATAATTTGTAAAATTCTTCAAACTTTAAACAAACAAACTACTAGGTATTTTTATATGTACAAAGTTTTTTAGAATAAAAAAATAGGAGCTAGCACTATATTTTAGGCATAGCCCCTCTGCTGCTATTCTATTTTTTCACTTTCTGTTTTGTTCAATCCACTATGCTTATAACCATAAAATGCATATACTACAAATCCTATAGTAATCCAGATTAAAAATGCAATCTTTGTAAAAGTTGGAAGTTGAAATATTAAGAATAAACAAAATCCAACTGCAAGTATTGGAACTACAGGCACAAAAGGAACCTTAAATGGTCTATTTAAGTCAGGTCTAGATTTTCTAAGAAGTATAACAGATAAAGATACTACAACAAAGGCTGCCAATGTACCCATATTAGTTAATTCTGCTACCTTTCCTATTGGTAAGAATCCAGCCACAAGAGCTGTTGCAACAAATACTAATACTATACTCTTGTTAGGTGTCCCTCTTTTTTGTGAAACTTGACTAAATACCTTTGGAATTAATCCATCTCTTGATAAAGCGTAGAATAATCTAGTACTACCATACATCATAACTAATATAACAGAAGTTATACCACAAATTGCACCTACTGAAACTAATGCAGATCCCCAACTAATACCTACTTTTGCCAAGGCATAAGCTACTGGCGCTGCGTTATCCTTGAATTCTAAATAAGGAACCATTCCTGTTAATATGGCAGAAACTACTATATATAGCACTGTACATATTAACAAAGAACCTATTATTCCTTTTGGTAAATCTTTTTGTGGATTTTTAACTTCTTCAGCTGCAGTTGATATGGCATCAAATCCAATATATGCAAAGAATACTATTGCAGCTCCTGAGAATACTCCACTCCAACCATAAGGCATAAATGGATGCCAGTTTGCAGGTTCAACATGACTAAATCCTAATACAATGAATAATAAAACAACCGAAATTTTAATTATTACTAGTATATTATTTAATTTTACACTTTCTTTTGCACCAAGCAATAGTAATCCTGCTATTAGAGACAATATTAATATTGCTGGTAAATTGATTATTCCTCCACTTCCTGGTGCTGCAATTAATACTTGTGGTAAATGGATACCAACTAAGTTTAAAATATTGACCATATAGCCTGACCATCCAATGGATACTGCAGCCACAGCTACACAATATTCCAAAATTAAATCCCACCCAATTATCCATCCCCATATTTCTCCAAGACCCACATATCCAAATGTGTAAGCGCTTCCTGAGATCGGTATCATTGCTGATAGTTCTGCATAACATAATGCTGCGAAAGCACATGCCATTCCTGATATGATAAATGATAATACCAAAGCCGGCCCTGCATAATCTGCTGCTGCTACACCCGTTAAAACAAATATTCCTGTACCTATTATTGCCCCAATTCCCAACATTGTTAACTCAAATGCACCTAAAACCTTTTTTAAACCCTTTCCTTCTTGACCATGACTTATTAAATTTTCAACTGGCATTTTTCTAAAAACATTTGATCTCATAATTACTCCTCCTTAATCATTTTTTAATATACTTTTTACTTTGGCAATCTTTAGGCTACATTTTTTATTGATTTATTCTATGTGTTTTATATTAAGTTATGGTTAAGCTGAGGTTAAGAATAAATTAATTTTCTAATAATTCTGATAACTTATTTTTACATAAACTTTACATATAAAATACCATGGATAGTTAAATAAGTTCATCCTCTATTTGAAACGTTTTTCATACTAAAAAAAGCGTACAATATTGTACACTTTCAAATTATTTTTTATTTAATTTTTCTACTATTCCAGTTCAAATGCTCCCATATATAACTGATAATACTTACCACCTTTTGCAACTTCACTTAATGCAGTATAAGTACATCCATTTTTATGTGGACTTCCATTTATTAATAATACTTTCATTATAATATCCCCTTTATAAATTTTATACCTATACTAGTTTATCACTAATAAGTATAATTCTATAGTATGAAGGTTATTACTTCAACTTACATATTATTTCTTTATAAAATTTATATAAACTTATATTTTACATACTATATATATCAGAAAACTCTATATTACATCTTTCAACATGTTTATTTTTTCTGTCGATATCATATTCTTCATTACTTCCTTCTTTAAATTTAATAGGAATAGTAAATACAAATTCTGAACCTTTTCCTTCTTCACTATACACACTTATACTTCCACCATGCATTTCCACTAGATTTTTTACTATGGATAGCCCAATTCCGCTACCTTCACGTCTCCTAGTTAATAAACTGTTCACTTGTTCAAATCTATCAAAAATAACATTTAATTTTTCCTGTGGTATACCAATACCATTATCTTTTATGGATACAATAACATTTTCTGATGTTGTTTTAATATTCACATTAATAAATCCACCTTCTGGAGTATACTTTACTGCATTCGATAAAATATTTAGCATTATTCTTTCTATTTTGTCTGGATCACAATAAGTAATAACTTCTTCTTCATCTGTATCAAATAATAGATTTATTTTATTATTTTTTGTATAAACAACTACAGATTGAGTTATATCTTCTATTACATTTATAATATTCTGATTTGAGCATCTAAGGTTATATACTCCTATATCCATCTTATTTATATCAATAAGATTGTTTACCAGTCTCAATAATCTATAGGAATTTTGTTTTATATACTTACAATGTTTTTTTAAACTTTTAACATCAATATTATTATTCTCTATATTTCTACTAATTACCTGAGTAGTACCTAATAAAATATTAATTGGCGTTCTAAATTCATGAGACATATTTGAAAATAATTCATTCTTTGCCACTTCCAATTTTACGGCTTCTTCCAATTTTCTTTTTTCGTTTTCTATTTCCAACTTTTTAGTAATATCTCTAGCAACTGTTATATAAAGTTGTTGATCTTGTATATATTCACTACTCCATTCAAGGTAAATATCTTTTCCATTTTTATGTCTGAATTTAATAATATCTCTAGTCACTCTTCCTACTAAATCAGATTTTTTTACTTTATGAAAATCTTGTACCTGTTTTGGGTCTATAATATCAGTAATTTTCATGGATAGTAATTCTTCTTCACTCCATCCTAGAACATTTTCCCAGCTATTGCTTAAACGTTTTATATAATTATCAGCTCCCACTATTGCCATCAAATCTACTGAAATATTTAAGTAACGTTCTAGCTCTTTTTCTGTATACTTACGTTTATTACTTTCCATGCATACTTTTTCAGACAATCTTATATTTTTAATTGTCATGGCTATTATATTACATATATGTATCATAAACTCATCACAATTAAATCTTGGATAATTACCCTTTTTATAACTTATTCCTATTAATCCAATAAATTCATCATGCAGTTCTATAGTATAACTTCCAAAATAATCAAAATCATCAACCTGTAAATCATCTTTATTTAATATCATATGCAATTCTTCTTTGGCAATAATTGAGTTACAATAAGGTCTGTATATATGTGATTGCAACTCTTTCTTTTTCAATGTTATAAATTCATCCTTCTTTAATGGCAGTGCTATACTTCCTAAATTTATAGTTGACTTTAAATGCTCCTCTTTTTCATTATATATTAGTAATGACATTCCATCTGCTTTTGTATACTCAAATATATGTGTAGCAATGTCACTTAATGATTTCTTTGGATCATAGTTATATTTTTCTATTTCTTTTAAGTTCTTTCCAAGTATTGCTGTATTGTAATTTTTGTACAGCTCTTCTGATACGGCTTTTGTTAAGCTAATATCTTTACATGTTCCTACAATATATTTTGGATTTTCATTATCATCAAATATTGGTGCTTTATAACTTTTGTACCAACATTCATGACTTCCAACTATTGCTCTTTCATTAAATATTTTTGGTCTTTTAATCTTGAAAACTTCACTATTATTTTTTTCATAATTTTTATAAGTTTCATAATTCCAATGTTCATTATTATAAGTTTGAATTATATCTTCCTTCTTCTTATTTAACAAATCAGCATAAATTTTATTTACATATAAATATTGTCCTTTATCACTAACAATAAATGCAGAAGTATCCATATTATCTAAAAGATCTTCCAACATATCCATAGTATATTGTTTTTGTTTGCTTTTGTATTAATATTATTTATTAATTTACTCATATTAAAGTTTAATACTTCATCCATACTATAATTTAATCTGTTTAATAAACTTTCATTACAAAAAATCACTTCTCCATCAAAATTTAAGACTAATATATAATCACTAATTTTATTATATATTGATAACATATTTATTCCCCTTTTAATCACTTTTTAAAAAACCCTAATATTAATACATATTTTACCACAAATCTACAAACCTTAGTAGGATAATACACATAAAATTTTATATGATTAAAAAATTTATTTTATTGATACTAAAAAAGACTTTATATAAATATATATATAAAGTCTTTTCCTTTAAATTATTCTACTCTAGTTCAAAAGCTCCAGTGTATAGTTGATAATACTTACCACCTTTTGCAATAAGAGATTCATGATTACCCCTTTCAATTATTCTTCCCAGCTCCAAAACCATAATAGCATCTGAGTTTCTAACTGTTGATAATCTATGAGCTATAACAAAAGTTGTACGTCCAAGCATCAAACTATCCATGCCATCTTGAACTAAATGTTCTGTTCTTGTATCTATACTACTTGTTGCTTCATCAAGAATTAATACTGGAGGATTAGCTACCGCTGCACGAGCTATGGCTAGTAACTGTCTTTGACCTTGACTTAAGTTTCCACCATCACCAGTAAGTACTGTGTCATAACCTTTAGGTAATCTTTTTATAAATCCATGGGCATTGGCAAGTTTTGCAGCTGAAATTACTTCTTCCTCAGTGGCATCTAATTTTCCGTATCTTATATTGTCTGCCACAGTTCCTGTAAACAAATGTGTATCTTGTAAGACTATTCCCAAACTTCGTCTAAGATCTGGCTTTTTAATTTTGTTTATATTTATATTATCATATCTAATTTTACCATCTTGTATATCATAAAAACGGTTAATTAAATTTGTAATTGTAGTTTTACCTGCTCCTGTTGCACCAACAAAAGCAATCTTTTGTCCTGGCTCTGCGTATAATTTTATATTGTGAAGAATTGTTTTTTCATCATTATATCCAAAGTCCACATCATTAAATACCACATTTCCTTGAAGTTTAGTCAGTGTTAAACTACCATCACTATGTGGATGCTTCCAAGCCCAAGTTCCTGTTACTTCTTCACATTCAGTTAAATTACCATTCTTATCTTCTTTTACGTTTACTAAAGTAACATATCCTTCATCTAATTCACTTTCTTCATCCATCAAATTAAATATCCTCTGAGCACCAGCCAAAGCCATAACTACTGAGTTTAACTGCTGACTCACCTGACTTATTGGTTGGTTAAAACTTTTGTTAAGTTGTAAAAAAGATGCTAGGCCTCCAAGAGTAAACGAAGTAAATCCTGTTATTGCTAAGACAGAACCTGCTATGGCACAAATTACATAACTTAAATTTCCTAAATTTACGTTTATTGGCATAAGTATGTTAGCAAATCCATTAGCATTGTTTGCACTGTCAAATAATTCTTCATTTAGCTCATTAAATTTATTTATACTTTCTTCTTCATGACAAAATACTTTTACAACCTTTTGCCCATCCATCATTTCTTCTATATATCCATTTAACTCACCGATTGATTTTTGTTGCTTAGCAAAATATCCACCAGCTTTTCCTGCTACTTTTCCTGTGACAGAAACCATTATACTAACCATAATAACTGTAAGAATAGTTAAAGGTATATTTAAAATTACCATACTTATAAATACACTTATTATATTTGCCACAGAGCTGACTAATTGTGGTATACTTTGACCAATCATTTGTCGAAGAGTATCTGTATCATTTGTGTAAATACTCATTATATCTCCATGAGAGTGAGTATCAAAATATTTTATAGGTAAGCTTTCCATATGAGTAAATAAATCCACACGTATTTTTCTTAAAGTACCTTGTGATACATTAACCATTATCCTATTGTAGGCGTAAGTCATTAGTGCTCCTGCTATAAATAATAAAGCTAGTTTAAATAAAGCTATTCCTAATGGTCCAAAATCCGGGTTAGATTGGTTAATCATAGGAAGAATATAATCATCTATTAAAGTTTGCATAAATAAAGTTCCCTTAACATTAGCAAAGGCAGAACCAAATATACAAATTAAAACTACGATACAATGAGGTGTGTAATTTTTTAGAATTATTCCCATTAATCTTTTAATTATTTTTAAAGGATTTTGATTAATTTCTGTAGGTTTTTTAATCATCATTTCTTTTCTATTTTGCGATTTCATATTCTTCATCATCTCCCTTCATTTGAGAATTATAAACATCAGAATATATTTCATTATTTTCTAGTAATTCTTTATGAGTACCAAATCCACTTATTTTACCATCATCTAAAACAAGAATTTTATCAGCATCTTTCACACTTGATATACGCTGTGCAATTATTATTTTTGTTGTATTAGGTATTTCCTTTGCAAATGCAGATCTAATCTTAGCATCTGTTGCTGTGTCTACTGCACTTGTTGAGTCGTCAAGAATTAATATCTTAGGTTTTTTAAGTAATGCTCTTGCAATACATAAACGTTGTTTTTGACCACCTGATACATTTGTTCCACCTTGCTCTATAAATGTGTCATACTTGTCTGGTAATGTGTCAATAAACTCCTCTGCGCAGGCAAGTTTACAAGCCCTAACTATTTCTTCATCACTAGCATTTTTATCTCCCCAACGAAGATTTTCTTTTATTGTTCCACTAAACAACACATTTTTTTGTAAAACTACTGATACTTCATTTCTTAAAGTTTCTATATCATAAGTTCTAACATCTTTTCCACCTACTAAAACTTCACCTTCACTCACATCATATAAACGTGATATTAAACTAACTAAACTTGACTTAGAAGAACCCGTTCCTCCAATTATTCCCACAGTTTCTCCTGATTTTATATGAAGGTCAATATCTTGAAGTACGTATTTCTCACTTCCCTTTTTGTAAGCAAAACTAACATTATTAAAATCTATGTCTCCATTTTCTATTTCAAAGTCAGGAGTATCTGGATTAGTAAGATCACTTTTTTCTTCCAAAACTTCTGCAATACGCTCTGCCGAAGCTTTTGACATGGTAATCATGACAAATACCATAGATAACATCATTAAACTTATCATTATATTCATAATATAACTAAATAAACTTACAAGTTGACCTGTCGTTAAAGCTCCACCTACTATCATTTTTGCACCAAACCATGATAAACCTAATATACAAGCATAAACACTTAACATCATAACTGGCATATTGCATGATAATATACTTTCAGCCTTAACAAATAATTTATAAACATTGTCTGCAGCTTTTTCAAATTTTTTCACTTCATAATCTTCTCTTACATAAGCTTTAACAACACGAATTGCATTTACATTTTCTTGTACGCTAGCATTTAAATCATCGTACTTTTGGAATACCTTTATAAAAATAGGATGAGCACTTCTTATGATTATTGCTAAACAAATTCCTAAAAATACTATAGCTACAAAAAATAATGAGCTAAGTTTTGGACTTATAGATATACACATTATTACAGCACAAATTAGCATCATTGGCGCACGTGTACACATACGAAGTATCATTTGATAGGCATTTTGCACATTTGTTACATCCGTAGTCATACGAGTAACAAGACCTGCTGTTGAGTATTTATCTATATTAGAGAAAGAAAAACTTTGTATATTTTCAAACATTCCTTTTCTAAGATTTTTTGCAAATCCTGCACTTGCCTTTGCTGCAGTTTTTCCATTTAACACACCAAATAATAATGAAAACATGGCCATAAGAACCATTATCCCCCCTACTATGAATACATGGTTCATATTTCCATCTGACACACCTTTATCTATTATGGATGCCATAAGTAAAGGAATTAAAAGTTCCATTATAACTTCACATATAACAAAGATTGGTGTTAATATGGATGTTTTTTTATACTCTTTTACTTGAGCACTTAAAGTTTTAAGCATAATATCTCCCCCTTATAAGTAAGTAATTATTTATTTTTGTAAGCTCCCTAACAATATTACTTAAATTAAAGCTGCTAAAAGTAGCAGCTTATTTTTCCAAATTTGTTTTAACTTGTTTCATTACTTTAAAAAATACATCTAAATCTTCCTGAGAAATCCCCTCACAAAGCATTTTTTCATGCTCTATTATTCCTTCAGTTATCATTTTCCCTATTTCAATGGCTTTAGGTGTTAGAACTAATTTTTTTAGTCTAGCATCATGAGGAACTGCTTCCCTAGTAATTAAATCATTTTTCTCCATCAACTGTAAAATCCCCGTAGCAGTTGAGCGTCGAACAGAAAACTCCTCTTCTAAATCACGTTGGAAAATATCTTTTCCTTCATGCTCACTTAAATAACCTATTACCCATCTTTGCATTCCTGTCAAATTTTCCAGTTTTTTATGAACGGGTGAAGATTCAAAGTTTCGTTTTAAAAGATTATGTACAGTTTTAATTTCGAAGCCAACCATTTTTTCTTTGTTGATTTGAAACACCTCTTTTCTGTTAGGATACTAACAGAATACTTCTTTAAATAACATTTGTCAATGAATTAAATATGAAATCATGTTGTTGAAAATATTTGTATAATTATATAAATTAACCAATATTATTGTAATAATTCACTGAAAATCATTTAAAAATGTCGTTTGAAAATGTATAATATTACTAGAAATGTGAGGGGGAATCAAAATGAAATTAAGTAAAAAATTATTATCCTTAGGACTGGCTGTTCTTATGACTGCTGGAACTTATGTAAACTCATATCCTGCAAAAAAACAAGATATGACAATCGAATTTATTAATGTGGGAGCTGGAGATGCCATATATATTGAAACACCAAGTGGTGATGATATATTAATAGATGCTGGAACAGCTGGCAATGGCAAAAAGGTAGTAAATTATCTTAAAAGCCAAGAAAAATCCATGGACTTAGAATACGTTATATCTACTCATCCAGATGCAGATCATGTAGGTGGTCTAAAATATGTTTTCCAAAATATGAAGGTAAAAAAATTCTATTATCCAAAAGATACATCATATAGTACTAAAACTGCAAAAGAAGTTTTAAGTTTAGCTAAAAAAGAATCAGGATGTAAAATTTATGATGCTAAAAGTGGAACAAAATTAAGTAGTGGTGGAGCTAAATTTGAATTTGTACATAGTATCAAAAATTACTCATCAGACAATGAAGACTCTGTAATGACTTATATTGACTATGGAAATTTAGAAGTTTTATTAACTGGTGACGCAGAAAAGGGTGCAGAAAGTGCAGCAAAAAAATATAATGTGGATATTCTTCAAATGCCACATCATGGCTCTGCTGGATCTTCATCTTCTTCTTTTATAAAAAGATTTGATCCAGAAAAAATAATCATAAGTACTGATGGTAAAAAATATGGCCATCCTTCTGCAAATGCTTTAAAAAGATATATAAGTTATGACAAAAATATAGATGTTTATAGAACTGATAGAAATGGAAATATTAAAATTAACGCAAACGGAAAGAAATGGTGGGTAAAAACTAATAAATATTCATCTCAAAAAGTAACTGCTACAAAACCTGGAAGTGGCTCAACTTCTTCTGGTAGTTCTTCTAATGGTAGTTCTTCTGGTTCAGCTACTAAATATGTATATGCTAATGGAGGATCTTCTTCTTCAAACAAATATCATAAAAGCGCCACTGCCCATGGAATGAAGGATGCCATAAAAATGAGCGAAAGTACTGCAAAGAAAAATGGATACATAGCCTGTAAAACTTGTTATTAATAATCATACATAAAAAGCTACAAAAATAAATAGTAATTCTTTATAATAAAAAATCCGCTTTCTCTTGAACAAACTGTTAACAAAACATTTTGTTATCACCTTAGGCCACTGCATAGCCCACATGAGTAAAGCGAATTTTTTATTTATCTTATAGTCAATCTTTCATAATTAATTTTTATAATTAATTCTTTAAAAGATCTTCTTTTAAAAGATTAAATTCATCTTTATTAATTAATTTCAAATCCAGTAAATTTTTCAATTTTAATAGTTCATCTATGCTATTGATATTTCTTTTATAATATAATTTACTCTCACTATATGATGTTTCATCAAAAACATTATTATCATCATATTTTATATTATGAACAGATTCCTTCATAAGATTTTCTTTTACAAATTGTTCTTTGCTTTTTCTTATATCTATTTCATTAATAAGATTTATGTTTTTGCCTATGATTTTATCATTATAAACTCTTATACTTTGTATTCTCACCACTTTATCTAAAAATTTTGTAATCATCAGTGCATTTTTTACACTAAGATCAGATATATTAGAAAGATCTACTATGGATTTTCTTAATTCTTCTTCTCCATCTTGATTTATTTCATAACCTCTATAATT
>NZ_JWHR01000022.1 GCF_000808015.1 Terrisporobacter othiniensis
ATATATATGTATATAAAATTAATTTATTAAAGTTTCATTTTCAATAAGCTTATTTTTTCATTTATAGCTGTTTTAGCAAAATTCAATGACATATAAACTAACACTAAAGATACAATCCAAGTAAGAATAGTTGTAGGAATTAATTTCCACAAAAAGTATGTAATAAGTACACCGTAATACGTTACAACTTACATGTCAATAAAAAGTAATAGAGGTAAAGCAAGTTCTAAAAGTTTAAATAGAAATAAAAATATGAAAAAATTACTAATTATATTGACAAAATAATAACGACTAAATATAATAGTTACTAAAGGGAGCTGCTAAAAGGAGTTTTAAAAATCATAAAAGTGGAGGTATAAGATGTTATTATTATCAAGAGAAGATATAAAGAAAGTTTTTACAATGAAAGATGCTATTGAAACTAATAAAGAATGTTTTAAAATATTTTCTGAGGGGAAGAGTGAGGTACCTTTAAGAACAACTATACAAGCACCAAATCATAATGGTGTATTTTTATTTATGCCATCTTATGTGGAAGAATTAGATGTAGCAGGGTTAAAGGTAGTTAATATATTCCCTGAAAATGCTAAGGAAAATTTACCTACAGCTCCAGCACAGGTATTATTAATAGATGGAAAAACAGGAATAGTAAGCTCTATATTAGATGGAACATATGTTACACAATTACGTACAGGGGCATCTTCAGGAGCAGCATTTGATTTATTTGCAGTAAAAGATGCTAAAATAGGTGCTTTAATAGGAACTGGTGGACAAGCAGCTACGCAACTAGAAGCTATGATGGTTGTTAGAGAATTAGATGAGGTTAGAGTATTTGACTTAGATCCAAATAGAAGACAAGCTTTTGTAAATAGAATGCAAGAAGAACTTAAATGTTATAATACTAAAATAGTAGAAGCTGTATCTTCAGATGATGCTATAGAAAATGCAGATATAATCGTCACTGTAACACCTTCAAGCAAACCTGTATTTGATGGAACAAAAGTTAAAAAAGGTGCAACAGTAAGTTGTGTAGGAGCATATCAACATCATATGCAAGAAATGGACCCTGCTATATTACCAAGGGCATCAAAAATATACTTTGATTCAGAGGAAGCAGTTTTATCAGAATCAGGAGATATATTAATACCTTTAGAAGAAGGAATAATAACAAAAGATGATTTTACAGGTGATATAGGTGATGTATTACTTGGAAAAGTTGTTGGGCGTGAAAATGATGATGAAATTATTGTATATGAAAACGTTGGCATAGGTGTTTTAGATTTGATGACAGCAAGAGCTATATATTTAAAAGCTATAGAAGCAGAAGTAGGAACTAATTGGGAATAAAATAACTATAAAATGGGGGAATGAAAAATGCCACATATAAATATTAAAATGTATCCAGGCAGAAGTGAAGAAGTAAAAGCTAAATTAGCTAAACACACTAAAGAATTTATGGTTAAAGAATTAGAAATGGATGAAAAATTTATATCTGTTTCTGTTGAAGATATAGATAAAGAAAACTGGCAATCTGAAGTAATGGATAAAATAAAAGACGAAGAACTTTACGAAAGACCAAATTTTTAGGGGGCATAGGAGGAGTAAAATGAGTAAAAGTTATTGGAATGGAAAAGATGCTGCACATAGAAGAGTTATGATGAAAGCAGCTGGTTATTCAGATGAGGATATAAAAAATAAACCACATATAGGTGTAGCAAATTCATTTATGGAGGGTTCTCCAGGAACTGCACATTTAAGACAAGTTACTGAAATGGTAAAACAAGGTATATGGGCAGCTGGTGGTGTTCCCGTGGAATTTGGAATACCTGCTACTTGTGGTAATATTGCAAATGGTGCAGAAGAATTAAAATATGAACAAGTAGGAAGAGATATAGTTGCTATGTCTGTTGAATTTGTTACAAAAGTTCATAATTTTGATGGTTTAGTTATGGTTGCATCATGTGACAATATAATAGCAGGTTGTTATTTAGCAGCTGCAAGAGTTGATATACCTTCACTTGTTGTGACAGGGGGATCAATGCAAGCTGGACATTATAAAGGAAATACAGTTGTAGAAGCTGATTTAGATGCAGCAAGATTTTCTGGAGCAGGAGAAGATGAACTAGATTATATGGAAGGTTGTGTATGTCCAACATGTGGAGCGTGTCCATCAATGGGTACAGCAAATACAATGCAAATGCTTGGTGAAATATTTAACTTAGTATTACCTGGTACATCAACAGTTCCGGCATCAGATTCAACAAGAATGAGAGAAGCTCGTATTGCAGGAAAATATGCAGTAGAGTTAACTAAATCAGGAAGAAAACCTTCAGATGTAATAACAAAAGAAGTCCTTTTAAACTCTATAATGTTTGATATGGCTGTTGCTGGTTCAACAAATGCTGTACTTCATATTTTAGCAATGTCATATGAACTAGGTCTTGGTATTACAATTGAAGACTTTGAAAAATATGCAAATGAAATACCATGTATAAACGCAGTTATACCAAGTGGACCATTCACAGTAGTAGATTTCCACTATGCAGGTGGAGTACCAAATGTTATGAAAATGTTAGAGAGTAAATTGTTCTTAGATGCACCAATGATGACAGGAAAAACATGGGGAGAATATTTAAAAGCTGTTACACCAAGTGAAAATGAAGTTATTCATTCATTAGATAAGCCTTTATTCAATGAACCAGGTTTAAAAATATTAAAAGGGAACTTATCTCCTAAAGGGGCTATAGTTAGACCAACAGCTGTACCTGAAGAAGTTAAATACATGAAGGGTAAAGCTAAAGTTTATGAAACAGATAGAGATGCATTTAATGCAATAATGGCAGGAGAGATAGTTCCTGGAGATATTATTGTAATTAGATACGAAGGGTGTAAAGGCGCTCCTGGTATGAAGGAATTAATGTTAAGTATAGATGCATTAATAGGACTTGGATTACATAAGAGTGTTGGACTAATATCTGATGCAAGATTTTCCGGATTTAACTTTGGAGCTATTGTAGGTCATGTTTCTCCAGAAGCTTATGATGGTGGAGTTATAGCAGTTGTAGAAAATGGAGATGAAATAGTTATAGATATACCAAATGGAGAAGTATCTCTATTAGTTGATGATGAAGTGATAAAGGATAGACTAGATAAATGGGTACAACCACCTTTAAAAGAAGCTAAGGGATGTTTAAATATATTTGCTAAAAACTGTAGACCAGCAGAAGAAGGTGGAGCAATGCAACCTTGGTAATATCATAATAGTAAGTATTAAGTGCAAAGGATTTTCCTTTGCATTTTTTCGTGAATATAGGCTGCTAAGTTCATGTATAGGCTTATGATTTACAATTAAATATGTTTATGATAAAATACGAAATATCAAAAACATGGAAGTAAAGTTTTTATAATATTTATATAGAAGGGATTTACAATGGATAATGAATTAAATTTATTAAATAAAATAGGACTAACAGATGCTGAAGCAAAGGTATATTTAACTTTATCTCAAAATGGAAGCTTAACAGGTTATGAGGCTAGTAAGATAGCAAATGTTCCTAGATCAAAAATATATAATATACTACAATCATTAATAGATAAAGGATTCGTATTATTTACTCAATATGAAAGTAACAATAGATATGTGGCTGTACCTATGAGCGAAATATCGAGTAAAATTAAAAAGGAAATGTCAAATAACTTAGAGAAACTAGAAGAAAGTTTTAGGATTTTTCCCTTGAAAACAAATATGGATAACATATGGCATATAAAAAATTATGATAATATTTTTGAAAAATGTAGAGAAATTATAAAAAATAGTACTAAAGAGATTCTAATTCAAATATGGTATGAAGATTTGAATAATATTTTAGATGAGATAATTGAATTTCAAAAGAAAAGTAAAAATATAGCAGTTGTTGTATTTGGAGCTCCTAAGGATATGGATATACCAGAATTGAAAAATTTATATTTCCATGGAATGGGACAAGAAAAAAAGAAAGAAATGGGTGGAAGATGGATTACTCTTGTTTCTGACTTTAAAGAAGTTATATTTGGACAAATTATTAGTAAGTCTATTGCTGAGGTTATATGGACAGAAAGCAAACCAATGGTTATGTTAGCAGGTGAATATGTTAGACATGATGTTTACTTCTACAAGAGTGCTGTAACATTACCAAATGAAATGAAGCAAAAATTCGGTGATGATTTAGAAAAAATAAGAGATATATTTTAATTTATAAAAAAGATAAATTTTAGTAGTATTGGTATTTTGGAGTTTTCTTTAAGAAATATCATTGGATTTTTCTTAAAGAATGGCAACTCTACTTTTAAATATTCTTTAAATAGTTATGTGAAATGTAATAAGTTGCATATAGTTATAAGAGAATAAGTAATAAAAGGAGGAGTTGTGGGTAGGAAAAAATATAAATGTAGTTGTAAAGGTTTAGCTGATCAATATTTAACATTAGTTACTATATATGCAGCAATTATTAATCAGCAATTTGATGATGCAGATGAATTGGAGATATTTTCAGAGTTTTTAATAGCTTTAGGTGAAGAGTTATCACTAGCAGCGGCCGTTAGAGGACGATGTGAAGAAGGTAGTGGAGAAGATTTTGAAGTTGATGTGGATGAAAGTACAATAACTAGTTTGGTAGATGGATATCATAAAGCTTATAAGGGTAAGAATAAGAAAAACAAAAAGAAGTCTAAGTAAAATGATAAATATCAGATATTATTCCGATTTTTATCATTTTTTTGTGATTTTATATTATTCCAAATAGAATAAAACCAAGTAGTCATCATAGCAACATGATAAATAGAAAAAGTAAAAGAGCTAAAGATATAGGCAACCTTTTTGCTTGAAATATTTTTTAATGTTATAAAAGCAAAGCCTCTAAAAAATATCTCTTCCAATAGTGAGTTTATAAAAGATATGTATAAGGCAACAAATATAAAATTTCTACTATTTACCCCAATATTATTTTCCAAGGAGTTTGTAACACTAGAAAAATCAAATAAACAACCAAGTGTAAAATAAGTAAGTAAAATTAAAATATATACTCCTACACCTAGGAAAATTGATTTTATTATATGCTCTTTATTTATTTTAAATAAGTTTTTTAAACTTATTATAGAATTACTTTTAAAATAATATATACATGGAAGTAGTAAAAAAATAATTAACTTGAAAATAGATTTTATCATGTAATTTGGAGAAAGGACTCCATCAACAAAAGCCATGGAAACACATCCTATAATTACTAAGCTAACCAAAAGTATAATATTGCTTTTAAAGTTTAATGATTCATCTTTCATATTAATAAATATTTCCTTTCGATAACAGTTTATATAAATTATACCATATAGAATTTGGTTATTAGAATAAATATATGTTATTGTAATAATATGATAAAAATCTAGTATTAAAGAAATTATTAATTGTAATAATATAAAAAAGGTTAATTATTTATAAAAGGAGAATTACTAAATGGCAAATTATTCAGGAACTGTTAAATGGTTTAACGTGGAAAAAGGATATGGTTTTATTAGTGGTGAGAATGGAGAAGACGTGTTTGTACATTTCTCTAATGTAAAAGAAGAGGGACATAACAAAGATTTACATGAGGGTGAGAGTGTTACATATGATATAGCTAAGGCAGATCGAGGTCCTTCAGCTATAAATGTTAAGAAGGTATAATTAATAATAAAAAAATCACCTTGCATGCAAGGTGATTTTTTTATTATTAGATTAATTAGAACATATTCTATTGAGGTAATAATAATATTTTGAGGTACATATAATTTATAAACAATGAAGCAAAACTTGCAAAAATAAAAAAAGTTGAAAGAAAAGTGTTGACTATTAGATTTTAATGAACATATAATTTAAATATAACAAATTAAATTAAAAAAATATTGACTTAAAAAGATAATTATTAGTTTTAAAAATAATTAATGACAAATATGAAAGGAGGTTTGATATGCCCGTAGATTATGTAGTTAGAAATCATTTTTATAGTGTTTTTTTTGCCCCTAGAGGTAGAGTTAGAATGTATGAAATAGGCATTAAGATAGCACAACAATACTTAACTCCTACAGATAGATTGATTGGAGTAATAGGAGAGCCGGGGTCAGGAAAAAGTATGTTGATTAGAGGTATGTTTCCAGGTTTAGAGCTAACTAATGATGATGAGGGATTAAATATAAGGCCTCTACCTATTATGGATTTAGATGAAGGTAGCTTCTTCTCACCGCATACATATCATATTGACATAAGATTTGAATCTGCATTTTATCAAATGTATGAATTAGTAAATGCAATAAATAAAGCTATTGAGTATGGAAGAAGAGTTATAGTTGAACACTTTGAACTAATTTATCCTTTAATGAATAAAAATGCAGATTTATTAATTGGTGTGGGAGGAGAGATTATTGTTACAAGGCCTACAGTTTTTGGTCCAGAACCTGGGGATATTGCAAAAAGAGTATTTCATTCCATAAATATAAGAAAAATGGCTCATTCAGCAGAAGATTTAGTTGAACATTTTTTACCTGAAGACATTAGTTTTAATTGTGAGCATGGAGATGTTTTAAATGGTTTTCTAATATTATTTCACTCAAAGCCAAATCTTGATATCAAAATACTAGAAGAAGAAGTTAATAAAATGATAGAAAAAGACATACCAATTCAATATTATGATGAAAAGCATGTGAAAATAGGAGAATATATACATCCTTGTAGTGGACCAAGAATACATGTGGAAAGTACAGCTAAAATTGAAAACTTTAAATTATTACCAGAGTTTTACTATGATTCAACAAAAAAAGTATATATGCTAGTAGGACTTGTGGGTGATAGTATGGATCAAAGCTATAAGGATTTAAATAAAATTTAAAAAGGAGATTTGATATGGGGAAGAAAACATTAGTTATTGGTGTTATAGGAGCTGATGTGCATGCTATAGGTAATAAAATTCTATATCATTGCTTCGTTGAGGCTGGATTTGATGTGATTAATCTTGGAGTGATGGTTTCTCAGGAGGAGTATGTTGAAGCTGCTATGGAATCTAATGCAGATGCAATTTTAGTTTCTTCTTTATATGGTCACGGGGAAATCGATTGCAGGGGTCTTAGAGAGAGATGTGAAGAATGGGGTTTGAGAAATATATTGTTATATGTAGGAGGAAATATTGTAGTAGGAAAGCAACCCTTTAATGAAGTAGAAAAACGATTTAAACAAATGGGATTTGATAGAGTATTTCCACCAGGAACAGACCCTGAAATTACGATAGACTTCTTAAAGAAAGATTTGAAAATTGGTGAAGAAAATGAAGATAATTTTACTAATTGATTTTGGTAGCACTTATACGAAGATAACTGCTGTTGATTTGGAAAAAGAAGTTATTGTAGGAACAGCATCAAGTTTTACAACTATAAATACAGATATAAATGAAGGATTGCATAGAGCTATAGAAACTTTAGAAAAACAAACTGGTAAGTTAAAATATGATGAATACCTTGCTTGTTCTTCTGCGGCTGGGGGATTAAAGATGATAGCTAGTGGTTTAGTTCCTGGTGTTACAACTACTGCAGCAAAAGAAGCTTGCTTAGGAGCAGGTGCTAAGGTTATAAAGGTATATTCATTTGAAATGACTGAAGAAGATATAGAAGAAATAGAAAAAATCAAGCCAGAGATATTTTTACTTGCTGGAGGAACTAACGGTGGAGATAAAAAATGCATATTACATAATGCAAAAATGTTATCAACTTGCAAGGTAGAGTTTCCTATAATCATAGGGGGAAATAACGAAGTAAGTAATAAATGTAAAAAAATATTAAAAGATAAAGAAACATATATTGTAGAAAATGTAATGCCTACATTTGGTGAGTTAAATATAGAGCCAGCACAAAATAAAATAAGAAAAGTATTTTTACAAAGAATTATTTATGCCAAGGGCATAACAAAAACAAGTGAATTAATATCAGAAATAATAATGCCTACTCCATCAGCACTAATGAATGCAATAAAACTTTTGGCAGATGGTTATGAAAATGAAAATGGAATAGGTGAACTGATGGCAATTGACTTAGGAGGAGCAACTACAGATGTATACTCTGTTGGAGAAGGAACTCCAAAAGAACCTAATGTTATATATAAAGGAATAGAAGAACCTTATATAAAAAGAACTGTAGAGGGTGATATTGGCATGAGATATAGCATTGGAGGAATTATTGATGAAGTGGGAGTTGATAATATTGCCTCAGTAGCTAACTTGACAATGGAAAGGGCAAATGAAATAATAGAATATTTACAAATTAATCCAGATATATTACCCAATGAAAAAGATATTGAAAAACTAGATTTTGCATTATCAGCAAAAGCAGTTGAGATAGCAACAATTAGACATTGCGGAACAAAAGAAAAAATATATACATCTAATGGAATAGCATATTTGCAAAAAGGTAAGGATTTAACTCATGTTAAAAAAATCATATTAACTGGGGGATCGCTGATTAACTTACCTTGCATAAATAATATATTGGAGTATGCATGTTTCAATGAAAAAAGACAAGAATCTATGAGGCCTAAAAATGCTGAAATTTTAGTAGATAAAAAATATATATTACAAGCAATGGGCCTATTATCAAAATCATATCCAAAGATTGCAATTCGAATTATGAAAAAGGAGTTAAAATATGATAGAAATTAGAAATAAAAAGATTTCTAAGGAAGACTTTAATCATATTAGAGAAGAGGTTCTTTCCTTATGGCCAACAGGCAAAGATATTAATTTAGAAGAATCATTTGAATTTCATAAATCTCTACCAGCAAAAAAGATTTTCTCGGCTAAACTTATAAAAGCAAAAGAAGAAGGAACTACTTTAATTCAGCCAAGGGCTGGAGTTGCTCTTGTTGATGATCAAATTAAATTATTAACTTATTTGCAAGATGTAGGTCAGGCTGATTTATTACCTACTACTATAGATAGTTATACTAGACAAAACTGTTATGAAGATGCGCAAAAAGGAATTATTGAATCTATTAAAAATAATAAATCAATGTTAAATGGATTTCCAGCTGTTAATCATGGAGTTGAAAGTTGTCGTAGAATTATAAATGCTCTAGACGCACCAATACAAGTAAGACATGGGACTCCAGATGCAAGATTGTTAAGTGAAATAACTTACTCAAGTGGATTTACAAGTTTTGAAGGTGGTGGAATTTCTTATAACATACCTTACGCAAAAAATGTTTCCTTGGAAAAAACTATTAGGGATTGGCAGTATGTAGATAGACTTACAGGTTTATACGAAGAAGAGGGAATATCTATAAATCGTGAACCTTATGGACCATTAACTGGAACTTTAGTGCCTCCATGTATATCTCATTCAGTAGCTATTATAGAAAGTTTATTGGCTGCAGAGCAAGGGGTTAAAAATATTTCTGTAGGCTATGGTCAATGTGGTAATTTTATTCAAGATATTGCCGCTATTAGAGCTTTAGAAGAACTTACTAATGAATACTTAATAAAAGAAGGATATGAAGATGTTGTAGTAACTACTGTATTACATCAATGGATGGGAAGCTTCCCACAAGATGAAGCAAAAGCATTTAGTGTAATAGCTTTAGGAAGTACACTAGCTTCTCTTTCTAAAGCAACTAAAGTTATTGTAAAAACGCCACATGAAGCTTTAGGAGTACCAACAATGGAAGCAAATGCTCAAGGTTTACTTTGTACAAAACAAATTTTATCCATGTTAAAAGATCAAGAGTTTAAAACTAATGAAGTTAATATTGAAAAAGAGGTTATAAAAAGAGAAACACGCTGCATAATAGACAAATGTTTTGAAATAGGAGATAAAGATATTGCAATAGGTACTATTCGAGCTTTTAAGAGTGGAATTTTAGATATTCCTTTTGCACCATCTATTCATACTTTAGGAAAATTGTTACCAGCTAGAGATAATAATGGAGCTATTCGAATTCTTAATCCTGGGAAATTACCTTTTACACCGGAATTATTGGAATTTAATAATAATAAAATAGAAGAGCGTGCTAAATATGAAAATAGAGAAAAATCTTTTCAAATGGTGATTGATGATGTTTATGCTATAAGTAAAGGTACTCTTATTGGGCGTCCTAGAAATAAATAAGTCTGCAAAAGTAAAATGAGGGGGAATTTTTAGATGAAAATAAAAAATGTAGTTTGCTCTGCAGGTCGTACTGGTTTTTATTTTGATGATCAACGTGCAATAAAAAGTGGAGCAATTAGTGATGGAGCAACTTATATAGGTGAACCTGTAACAGAAGGGTTTAGCAGGGTTAGACAAAGTGGAGAGTCTATTTCAGTAATGATTATATTAGAAGATAACCAAATTGCTTTTGGAGATTGTGCAGCTGTGCAATATAGTGGAGCTGGAGGTCGTGATCCATTATTTTTAGCTGAGGATTTTATTCCAATCATAGAAAAAGAAGTAGCACCAAAATTAATTGGAAGAGAAATTACAAGTTTTAAAGAGCTTAGTAACTTAGTAGAAAATATAAGAGTTGATAATAAAAAACTTCATACAGCTATCAGATACGGGGTAACACAAGCATTACTAGACGCTGTGGCAAAAGCTAACAACTGTTTAATGTGTCAGGTAATATCTAAAGAATATAACACTAGTATATTAGGTGAAATTGTGCCAATATTCACGCAAAGTGGAGATAGCCGTTATGAAAATGTAGATAAAATGATTATAAAAGGAGCAGGGGTACTTCCTCATGGATTAATTAACAATGTAAGTGAAAAATTAGGCCAAAGTGGTGAAAAATTAGAAAGATATGTAGCTTGGCTTAGAGATAGGATAATTAATTTAAGAGATGAGAACTCTTACAACCCTATTATTCATATAGATGTGTACGGAACTTTAGGAGTTGCTTTTGGAAATGATAATTACGAAAAAATAGTTAGCTATATGGAAAAATTATGTGAAATTGCAAAACCATTTAAGCTTCGCATCGAAGGTCCAGTTGATGTGGAAGATAGAGAAAAGCAAATGTTAGCTTTGAAAGAAATAAGAAAATTAATAGATGAAAAAAATATAAATGTGGAGATTGTGGCAGATGAATGGTGTAATACACTGGAAGATATTAAATATTTTGCTGATAATAAAGCAGGTCATATTATTCAAATAAAAACTCCAGATTTAGGTGGAATAAATAATATAGTTGAAGCAGTTTTATACTGTAAAGAAAAAAATATAGGTGCTTATCAAGGTGGAACGTGTAATGAAACAGATCGTTCAGCTCAAATTTGCGCTCATATTGCCATGGCAACAGGACCTGACCAAATTTTAGCGAAACCTGGAATGGGTGTAGATGAAGGATATATGATAGTTTACAATGAAATGCAAAGAATTTTAGCTTTAAATAAAGTGATAAATAAATAGGGGGATGATAATAAGATGAAAGAAGAATTTAGAATATTATCTTCTACAGCCATACTTGGTTATGGGTTTCCTGAAAAATCTTTTATAGAAGGTATGAAAAGAAAACCACATGTTATTGCAGTAGATGCAGGCTCCACAGATCCAGGACCTTATTATCTAGGGGCAGGAGAATCTTTTACAGATAGAGACGCTGTAAAGAGAGATTTAGAAATAATGATTAAAAGTGGATTATCAAATGAAATTCCAGTGATTATTGGAACAGCAGGAGGTAGTGGTGCAGAAATTCACTTAAACTGGTGTAAGGAAATAATTTATGAAATAGCAAAAGAAAACAACTATAATTTTAAATTAGCTTTAATACATGCAGAAATTTCTAAAGATAAAGTAAAAGAAGCGCTTCACAATGATAAAATTTCGCCTCTTGGCCCAGTTCCTCAATTAAGTGAAGCTGATATAGAAGAAACAACAAGAATTGTAGGTCAAATGGGAGTAGAACCGTTTATAGAAGCATTAAACGAAGGTGCAAATATAATTTTAGCAGGTCGAACTTATGACCCATCTGTTTTTGCTGCTCCAGCAATAAAGGCAGGTTATGATAAGGGCCTTGCTCTTCATCTTGGTAAAATTTTAGAGTGTGCAGCCATATGTTCAACCCCAGGAAGTGGTTCCGATTGTATGTTTGGATATTTAGGAGAAGACTACTTTAGATTAGAACCATTAAATTCCATAAGGAAATGTACCACAGTATCTGTGGCGGCACATACATTATATGAAAAAACAAATCCATATATTTTACCTGGACCAGGTGGACATTTAGATTTAACAAAGTGTGAATTCACACAAGATAGTGAAAATATTGTAAAAGTTTCAGGAAGTAAGTTTGTTGAATCTCCTAAATATACTATAAAATTAGAGGGAGCTAAATTAATAGGCTATAGAACTGTGTCTATAGCTGGGGCTAGAGATCCTATTATGATTGAAAAAATAGATGAAATAATCGATGGTGTAAAAGAAAGAGTTGAAGATAATTTTAAATCTCAAAAGTGGGATTATTATCTTAATATTTCAGTATATGGCAAAAATGCTGTGATGGGAAATATAGAGCCTACACCAACTACAAAAAACTCTCATGAAATTGGAGTGGTGATTGAAGCAGTCGCTAATGATCAAAAAAAAGCTGATACAATATGTGCCTTTGCTCGCTCATCCATGCTTCATTTTGGATATGAGGGCAGAAAAGCTACAGCAGGAAATTTGGCTTTTCCATACTCTCCAAGCGACTTTCATGCAGGTAAAGTATATAATTTTAGTATTTATCATATTATGGAAGTTGATAATGGAAATGATTTATTTACAATTGATTATGAAGAATTATAAAAAATGGAGATGATTATTAATGACGAAGTTAGTTGATATTACAAATATTATTCGTAGTAAAAATTCAGGGCCATATGAATTGACTATGGATATAATGTTTAAATCCATAGAAGATTTTGAAAAGGTATGTAATAAAAAAATAATTAATGAAGAGTTAATTTGTGAATTATATAAGATAAAAAAAGAAGATATTATTAATATTATAGAATTTAAGCCAGCTAATGCAATAAAAATAACAATAAAGAGACCTATAGCTTCAGGTGACTTAGGCGAAACAGATGTATATGGGGCTCAGCAACATGCACCACTTTTAAGTATAGAATTTTAATTAAAATAAAGACAATTATTTATAATAATATAAGTAATTGTCTTTATTTAATGTAGCAACAAAATATATACGTATCGAAGCAAATTTTTTTATACACAATATATGAATATGGAAATTGATAAATAAATACATATATGATAACATTTACTTATAAGCTGACCCTAAAGACATGGTCTAAGGGGAAAGGGATTAATACTTAATCTCTCTGATTTCTTAAGTATTTTCTTGTGAAATTACATATAAGAAATATGAATATTTATCAGCTGAATAAATATTATTGGGGGGCAAATTTTATGAAAAAAATTTTTACAGTACTTATGTCATTATTAATTACATCAAGCCTTGTAGTAGGATGTAATTCTAGTGATAAGAAAGAAGAGGAAAAGGTTACAGAACCAATTTCAGTAAATGTAGGAGCTCCAGATGGATTACCAGCCATAGCAATTGCAAAATTAGAGCAAGAAAATCCTGAGGTAAAAGAAGGCTATAAGGTGAAGTATACTCTTGAAGCAACTTCTGATGCTTTATCTACAGATGTAATGAAGGAAAGTTTAGATATTGCTATAGTACCATCAAATATGGCAGCAATTGCCTATAATAAAACCTCAAATTATCAAATTGCAGGAACTGTAGGTATGGGATCTTTTTACTTAGTAAGTAGTGATGAAGATGTAACAGGGTTAGACTCATCATTACAAGGAAAAGAAGTTGGGAATATAGGAAAGGGATTAACTCCTGATATAACAGTGCAAGCTTTATTAAAGGAACAAAATGTTGATTCATCATCTATTAAATTTAATTATTCAAATGAAGCTAGTGATTTAGTATCACTATTAGCAACAAAAAAGATAACTACAGGTATAGTACCAGAGCCAGCTCTTAGTGGATTACTTACAAAAAATCCTGACTTAAAAGTGATATGTGGTGTAAATGATACTTGGAAAGATGTATTCAAAAATGAAAATGGATATCCGCAGTCAACTTTAATTGTTAAATCGTCTTTTGCAAAAGAAAATTCTGAATTTGTAAAAAGTTTTATTAAAACTTTAGATGAAAATATAAAATATACAAATGAAAATCCAAAAGAAGCAGGAGAATTTGCTGTTAAATTTGGTGTAAATGTGAAGGCGCCTTTATTAGTAAAAGCTATAGATAGAACTAACTTAAAGTTTATAGCTATAGATAACTGCAAAGATGATTATACAAATTATTATAATAGTTTGTTCTCATTTAATCCTAAAGTTTTAGGTGGAAAAGTACCAGATGAAAATATATACTATATAGAAAAATAAATAGATTTTAAATTCCTTACTTATATTATGGTAAGGAATTTTTTCGTAAAATATGGATAAAAGTGTCAAAATAAGTAATATTTTATATATTACTAATAGGAGGTGTTGTTAATGGGTAGAAAATATCTTATTGCCCTTGATGCTGGTCATGTAATGGAGACTACAGGCAAAAGAACTCCTCCACTTCCAAAAGATCTATATATGGATGGAAAGTTAGTAAGAAAAAATGTGAAGTTATTAAAGAGAATGAGTTTAATGAGGCTGTATGTAAGTATTTAGAAATATCTTTAAAAAGATGAGGATTTGATGTATTATAAGTTGCATCAGGAGATAGTGATATACCGTTGCAAACAAGGGTAAGAAGAGCTAATTTAGCAGATGCAGATGCATATATAAGTAAACACTATAATGCTGTGGGAGGAAAGTGTCAAAGTAAGGTTAAAGGTCTTGTGACTATAATACATTATAACTCATCAAGTAAATCAAAAGAACTAGCTAAAAATGTGCATGAGGAGTTGTTGAAGCTTCATAAAGATCATAACTGTAAAAATTTTGGTGTGAGAAAAGATACAGATATTTCAGGATTTAGTTTATATGTACTTAGAAATACGAAAATGCCTTCTATTTTAACAGAATCTAAATATGTAGAAAGCATAGTAAAATAGCGACTTTTAATAAGCATTTATCTAAGAATAAATGCTTATTTCAATTTAAACATATTTTAATAGGAAGATATTGATTATATATTAAATAATTTACTTTAGTATTGGAGAAAATAAAGTTATATATTTTTAACAATATAAACTTGAGGTGATGATATGAATAATAATATGTTTAATTTAAATCACAAATCTGATTATTATTTGATGAATAACTATGAAAATAATTTTGATAATAATGAGTGGAATAATGATGAAATTGTAATTAATGATGATAGTATACCGATTAATGATGATTATAATAATGAGTATGGATATAATAAAAAATATTCATTTACCCCAAAAAAAGGTTTTACATTTAAGCAAGATAAGTATAAATAGCTCATAAGATATTAATAGAAAAAATACTTTATTAAACTCAATAAAGTATTTTTTAAATTGTGTGATATAAGTGTAATAATTTATGTTAAAATAATAATGAAAAAAGTTTAGGGAGATTGTATGATATGAATGAAAATGTAAAATGGGTAAATGAAAAAAGGATAGAAAAAACTATAAATAATTTAGAAAAAAATAACATTAAAGGTTATTATGCAAAAAGTAATGATGAACTTATAAATATAATTAAAGATATAGCAAAAGAAGGTGAAATGGTATCTGTTGGAGGATCTAGTACTTTATTTGAAACTAATGTAATAGATTTGCTTAGGAGTGGAAGATATAATTTTTTAGACAGATATGAAGAAAACCTTACACCAGCTGATATGAAAGCGCTTTACAGAAAAACTTTCTGTGCAGACACATATTTTTCATCTGTAAATGCTATTACAGAAGAAGGAGAAATTTTTAATGTTGATGGAAATGGTAATAGAGTAGCAGCCATGTTATATGGTCCAGATAAAGTTATATTAGTAGTTGGAGTAAACAAAATAGTTAAAAATATAGACGAAGCAGTTAAGCGTAATAAAGTTTTAAGTGGTCCAGCAAATGCAAAAAGGCTGAATGCAGCCACTCCTTGTGCAAAGGTAGGCTATTGCATGGACTGTAAAAGTGATGACAGAATATGCTGTGAATATACAGTTATAAAAAGACAAAGAACAGCAAATAGAATGAATGTTATATTTATTAATGATGTTTTAGGATTTTAACTGGAGGAAATATGAAAAAAGTTAAGTTTATTTACAACCCAAATTCAGGAGAAAGAAGAATTTCTCATGAACTTGATAAGATAATAAAGATATATCAACAATACGACTATATTGTAGTGCCTTTTAGGCTTAGTAAAAATAGACCAGTAGAAGATGCTTTTTTTGATATAGATACTAATTATGATCATATATTAATTTCTGGTGGAGATGGGACGGTAGATTTAATTTTAAATGCTATGAAAGTGTTAAATATTGATATTCCTATAGGCATTTTACCATGCGGAACGGCGAACGATTTTGCAAAGGCGGTCAATCTTCCATTTAATCCAAAGGATTCTATTGAAAGAATTGTTAATTCAAAACCTAAAAAAATTGATATTGGAAAAATTAATGATAAATACTTTATAAATGTGGCAAGTGCAGGAATGTTTACAGATGTATCCCAAAAAATTAATCCTGATTTTAAGAATTCCATAGGAAAAGTATCTTATTATTTAAAAGGTATTGAAGAAGCATTATATATGAGAAAATTTAGTATTGAAGTAGAATCAAAAGAGATGGAATATAAGGGCGACATGTATCTAATGCTAATTTTCAATGGAAAAACTGCTGGTAATATTAATCTTGCTTATAAAGCCAAGGTAGATGATGGATTGTTAGATGTTATTATAGTAAAAGAAGTTTTACTTCCAAATATGTTACCTTTACTTATAAGCGTATTAAAAGGTGAACACCTTGAAGGGTACAATAAGGATGAAATATTATACTTTAAAACAGATAAATTGAAAATTGATTGTAAAGATAATTTAATTACAGATATTGATGGAGAGAAGGGTCCAGATTTTCCTTTAGAGATAGAATGTATTAAAGATGGCATCCAATTATTGGGCTATTAGTAAATTTTAAAAAATGAATATTTAAGCTTAAATAGGTTAATATATAAGTAATGGTTGATGCAAATCAATCTAACTTAATCTAATCATGAATATGTGTGTTTATGATTTCCTTGGGAGTTTAAGTATATTTGATATTTTTTAATATCCGTCGAATATAATGAAGATACTAGATTCCTCATCTACTATCGTGCAGATAGTTATGATTCAATACCCAAGGTTTGAAAATGTAACTAGCTTGCAAACTATGTTTGATGACTTGAGGTAAGGGCTAAGTGAAAGCTTTTGTCCTGGAAAAAGCACTGATTTGGAGACTATAATCCCCAAGATAGTGCTTTTTCTTTTGCTTTAAATTATATGAAATGAGATAAAAGAAGGATTAGTATGACTTTATTTTAAAAAGATTATTATAGAAACTATTTTGATAAGATGTTTTTTGACATATATCAGAATAGTTTTTTATTTTTGTTGCGAAACCATACCCCCCTAGGTATAATTTAAGTATAACTAGGGGGGTATATCTAAAAGGGAGGAGTAATTGTAATATGAAAAATTTATTAAAAGATGAAATAAAAAGAGATATTTTATTTTTAGTAATATCAGGAATTGCACTTATACTTAGCTTTAGCCATGTAAAATTATTCAACGTGGATTTGGCTTGGATTGCTGTTATATTTTGTGGACTACCTATTATAAAAGAAGGTATAGAAGGTCTTGTAACAGAGTTTGATATAAAAGCTGATGTACTTGTATCCATGGCGCTTATTGCCTCAGTAATAATTGGAGAAATCTTTGCAGCAGGTGAAGTGGCATTTATAATGCAAATAGGGGCTTTCCTTGAAGAATTTACAGTTAGAAAATCAAGAAAGGGAATTGAAAAATTAGTTCATTTAACACCTACTTTGGCAAGGTTAGTAGTGAATAATGAAGAAAAATCCATAAATGCCAAGGACGTTAAGGTGGGAGATTTACTTAGAGTTAATCCAGGAGAAACTATAGCAGTAGATGGCGTGATTACAAAAGGAAAAACTTCCATAGACAATTCTGTAATGAGTGGAGAATCTATACCTGTGGATTTAAGTGAAGGAGACAGTGTATGTTCTGGAGCAGTTAATCAATTTGGATCTTTTGAAATGAAGGCAACAAAGGTGGGAGAAGATAGTTCTATACAAAGAATGATAAAACTTGTTCAAAGTGCTGATGCTAGCAAAGCAAAAATAGTAGGTTTGGCAGATAAATGGGCAACTTATATAGTTGTTGCTGCATTTTCTAGTGCTATTTTAACTTGGTTAATTACAGGAGAAATAATAAGAGCAGTTACAATTTTAGTTGTATTTTGTCCTTGTGCTTTAGTACTTGCCACACCAACAGCCATAGTAGCAGCCATAGGAAATGTTTCAAAACATGGTATTTTAGTCAAAGAAGGAGATGCACTAGAGCGACTTTCAAAGGTGAACAAAATTACCTTTGATAAAACTGGTACATTAACTTATGGAAAACCAAGTGTGGAAGAAGTTGTTAGTGTTATGCATGACTTAAGTAATGAAGAACTTTATGAAATGGTAGCCTCATGCGAACTATATTCAGAACATCCTCTTGGAAGAGCCATAGTATCTTCTTTTAAAGAAAATCACAAAGTGGAAGTGAATCCGCCACAGGAATTTAAAATAATTCCAGGCAGAGGTGTAATTGCCAAAGTAAATAATAAAAAAATAATAGCAGGAAATAAACATTTACTTTTAGATGAAAAATTTAAAAGAGAAGAAATTAGATTTATAAGAGAAAAACATAAGAATCAAGGTAAATCAATAATTTATATTGGAATAGATAATAAAGTAGGTGGATATGTAATACTTAGTGATACTTTAAGAAAAGAATCAAAGTCTATGGTGGAAAGTATAAAAAGTTTGGGTATAAGTCCAGTACTTTTAACAGGAGACAATAAGTACGTATCAGAAAGTATTGCATCTCAAGTGAATATAGAAGAAGTAAAATCAGAATGTTTTCCTCAGGACAAACTTGAATTAATAGATAAGTATCAAGAAAATGAAAATAAAATGGTTTGTATGGTTGGGGATGGAATTAATGATGCTCCAGCCCTTAAAAAAGCTTATGTTGGAATCGCAATGGGGGGAATAGGTAGTGATATAGCTGTAGATGCAGCTGATATAGTACTTGTTAGAGACGATATAGACAACTTACCTCACTTATTAAATTTATCGAAACATATGATGAAAATCATTAAAATAAATATTGCTTTTTCTTTAGGGCTAAACTTTATAGCTGTAATTCTTGCCATGACAGGAGTTTTAGGTCCAGTTGTTGGAGCACTTGTTCATAATGCAGGTTCAGTTCTTGTTATTATAAATTCAGCATTACTTTTAAAATATAATAAAAAATCAAATAAAATTGAGAAAGATTTAGTATATAAAGATTCTAGAACAAATAGTGAAGTAAGTTGTTCTAATTTATAAAAATTTAATTTGATAAATTAATTAAAATAAAAAAATCCTTGCTTTACCGATCAAGCAAGGATTCCAAAATATATTATAAAAAGGGGTTTATTAGGGAATATATTTTTTTGGGGAGTAATCAGTTATTGGGGAAATAACTGTATATTTATAATAACAAAATTCGACAAACTTTGCAAGAATAATTTTATAATTTATTTAAAAATTTTAAAAGAGTATAAATTGAAAGATCAAATTTATACTCTTTTTTACATATAAGGAAATTACATTGCTCTCAAATCTGGGAAGAACTCATGAAGCTAAGTAATACCAACAAATATTGAGATATAAAAAAGTTGTTTTTAAGTAACTAAGTTGTATGAAGTGGTAACGAGGATATATCGTTGACTATATGCTTCTCAATTTTGGCCATATGAGCGAAGCGAATTTCGTATTATCTCTACTTTTTCTCTGTACATCAAATCTCTACTATTAATCATCTAACTTATTTATTATTTAGAATATATTTTAAAAAAAATATAAAACTAAACTAAGGAGGAAGTTAAAAAATGACACAAATAGAAAATCACCATATGGAAAATAAAAAAGAATCTAAATCTACAATAGCCGTATCTAGAAAGGAAATTAAGTATTTAGTATCCCTTAAGGATAGATTATATTTATTAAGTTGCTTAGATAAATTATTAACACCAGATGCTTATGGTGGGTATAATGGATATTCAGTTAGAAGTTTATATTTTGATAGTATATCAAATATTGATTATATAGAAAAAGTAACTAAAGCAGATGCCATAGAAATTATAAATGGGAATTATGAAGTGTTATTAAAATATGATACAGATATTTCTGAGTATGCTTATAATTTAATGACTACAAATCATTACAGACCAGTTTCACTTGTTGAATATGATAGACGTGCATATACTCATAAGTGTTTTAATACCAGAATAACACTAGATAATAACTTAAGGTACACAGATTTTGATTATGATTTGTTTAGTGATAATGTGAATTTTAAACAAGCACTAGACAAAGATAAAACTATACTAGAAGTTAAATATGATAGATTTTTGTTTGCACAAATCCAAGATATATTATCAAACTGTGATTTATTAGGAAAACCACCAAGTAAATATGAAACATCAAGGCAATTATTAAAACAATATTATTATTAAATAAAGGAAGGTTAATATGGGTGAATTAATAAATTTAGAAACAGTATTAGAAAATAGTTTGCAAGTTATAAGTCTGAAAGAAATATTAGTAATATTATCTTTCTCAATGATATTATCAGTAATATTATGTACAACATATAAGTTTTCAAATACAACATTGACATATAATAAAAAATTCAGTGTAACACTGGCTATGGTGGCGTTTTTATCAACAGTATTTATGCTTATTATAAAAACTAATTTGATGTTGTCTGTAGGGATGCTAGGTGCACTATCTATAGTAAGATTCAGAACAAATATAAAAGATACTAGAGATGCAGGATATATATTTTGGGCATTATGTATAGGAATAACATCTGCAACAAATAATTATACTACTGGAATAATAAGTTCAGTTATAATGTCTATATTAATGTTAGTGACAAGCAAAGAACCAAAAAACAGTGAATCATTACTACTAGTTGTTAGAGGAGAAAATACAGATATAAAATTGATACAAGATATAGTAAATGAAGCAAAAGGAACTAGTAAAATCAAAGCAAAAAATATATTGAGTGATTCATTTGAGTTGGTATACGAGCTAAAAATAGCAAAAGATGAGGATAATAAAATTATAGAAAGTTTACGTTCCTTAGATGGAATAGACAGTGTTAATATATTAGCACCAAATTCAGAAGTTATATAAAAAGAGCCAAGGGCTCTTTTTTTTATGTAAAATAAAGTTAAATATATGACTTTTATGTAGACATACATAAATTACATATTTTTTAACAAATTTAACAATATATCTAAAAGTTGATAGAGAAATAAGTATTTTTATAAGGATATATATTTAACCAAATATATATCTAACATTTAATCATAGACTAATCGCAACTTAGGAGGCAAAATATGTGCGGACATGTGGCAATATATTATAAAACAGCACAACCTGATTTAGCAAGACAAAAAGCTATAAGAGATGCAAATAAAGAAATATATCATAGAGGACCAGATGATGAAGGATATTATGAAAATGATAAGATAAGTTTTGGATTTAGAAGACTAAGTATAATAGACATAGAAAGTGGCCATCAGCCCTTTGAAAAAGACAATAATGTGATAATTTTTAATGGTGAAATATATAACCATGAAGAATTAAGAAAAAAATTAGAAGAAAAAAATCATAAATTTACTACTAATTCAGATACTGAAGTACTTTTAACATCTTATATTGAAATGAAAGAAAAATGTGTTGAAAAATTAAGGGGAATGTATGCTTTTTTAATATGGGATGAAGAAAATCAAATTTTATTTGGAGCAAGAGACATATTTGGTATTAAACCTTTGTATTACTTTGAAAATGAAGATTTTATAGCTTTCTCATCAGAGTACAAATCTTTATTACTTTTATTCAATGAAAGAAGTATTGATGAAGAGGTTTTACAACAATATCTATCATTTCAATATACAAATGGTGAAGGTACCATGTTAAAAGAAATAAAAAAAATACCACCACATCATTACTTTACTATAAGAGATGATATACTTACTATAAAAAATTATTATGATATTGATTACAAAACAAGAAATGATATAAGCAAAGAAGATGTTTATAATGTGATTAATGAATCTGTTAAAAAACATTTAATATCTGATGTTGAAGTAGGAACATTTTTATCTGGAGGTATTGATTCATCCATAATAGCAACCTTAGCTTCTAAAATTAACCCTAATATAAAATCATTTTCAGTAGGTTTTGGAATAGATGGATACAATGAGTTAGATATAGCTAAAAAAACTGCTGATGAATTAGGAATAGAAAATATACAAATTAAGGTGAGTCAAAAAGAATATATAAAATCTTTGCCAGAAGTTGTTAAACTACTAGATGATCCGCTAGCTGATCCATCAGCTCTTGGAATATATTTTTTATCTAAGGAAGCGAGAAAACATGTCAAAGTTGTCTTATCTGGAGAAGGAGCAGATGAATTATTTGGAGGGTATAATATCTATAAAGAATATTTTAGTATAAAACCTTTATTAAATATGCCTAATAAACTTAATGATACAGTAAATAAAATAGCTAATATTATGCCAGAAGTAAGAGGTAAAAGTTATTTGATTAGATCAACTACACCCTTAAGAGATAGATATATAGGTAATGCAAAAATATTTGAAAATAAGGAATTAAAAGAAGTTTTAAATAATTATAGTGATAATTTCATTTATCAAAATTCAACTAAATCTATTTATGATGAAGCAGAAAAAAGAGGATATGATTATGTAACTACTATGCAATATATAGATATGAATACATGGCTACTAGGAGATATTTTATTAAAAGGAGATAGAATGTCGATGGGTGCATCTATAGAACTTAGAGTTCCATTTTTAGATAAAGAAGTTCTTGAATTATCTTCTAAGTTAAGTTTAGATCAAAAGGTTACAAAGAACCAATCTAAAGTATTACTTAGAGAAGCATTTAAAGATATAGTTCCAAAACACGTAGTTGAAAAGAAAAAGCTAGGATTTCCAACACCAATAAGAGTTTGGTTAAAAGAAGAATTAGGTGATGTAGTAAGAAAAACTATATTAGATTCAAATATTGATGAATTTATTAATAAGGATTATGCTATAAAACTTTTAGATGAACATATATGTGATAAAAAAGATAATTCCAGAAAAGTATGGACTATATTTATGTTTGCTTTATGGTATCAAATTTTTATTGAAAAATTAAATATACAATTTTAATAATTATTTTGAACAAGTATTATATTTGAATCATTTAAATTTTTTATTGACAAAAAAATTATATGTTATAAAATAGAGTAGTAAAATAAATATGATCGGATGAAAATAATCTTAGACATTACTTAGATGTAAGGCCGAAGAAGCAAAAAAAAGATTTTATCTTAATCTTTTTTGAAACTGACAGGCAAAAGGAAGATTGTTTGACGAAGCTTTGGAGAGAACGGATACCGTCGCCTACGTGGCTATAACCAACTGGCAAAAGGACAGAGTAATAAGATGCTTATTTAGCATGCTTATTACTCTGTCTTTTTTTGTTAAAAAATATAAATTGAATACAAAGCATAACTCTCAAATTAAAAATCATATTTATCTACGAATATACATTTTAAAAATTCATATAAGAGGAGAAAAAATTATTTATGAGAATGATGTTAGTAGGATCAGGAGCAGTAGGAGAATCAATATTAAGGATACTAGAAAGTAGAAAAAATCATAATGAATGGTTAGAATTTGTTTTAGTAGCTGATTACGATTTACAAAGAGCCAATGAAGTAATAGAAAATTTAAAAGAAAAAGAAAATTATAAAGCAGTTCAAGTTGATGCTAGAAATAAAGATGAAATGATTGAATTAATAAAAGAATACAGTATAGATTTTGTAATGGATTCAGCCGCACCATTTGTAAGTAACATAATTTTTGATGCTGCTTATGAGGGTGGCGCAAATTACGGAAGTATGGGAACTTGGTCGGTGCCTATGGATAATCCTAAATTTGGTCTTGGTATAGAAAATAGTTATATAGAACCTATGACTAAGTATAATTTTGATAGACATGAAGAGTGGAAAAAGAAAAATCAGATGGCTTGTATATGTATGGGAATAGACCCAGGTGTTGTTAATGTATTTGCTAAATACGCTGCAGAATATGAATTTGATGAGTTGCATGAGATACACGTAAAAGATGGGGGTAACTTAGAAATACCAGGAGCTAAAGAAAATGACATAACCTTTGGATTTAATGTATGGACTATTTTAGATGAGGTTATGAATCCAAATGTGGAGTATGATAAAGAGAAAGGTGGATTTATAGTAGAAGATGCTTTTTGTGGAGAAGAAAAATTTATCATGCCTGAAGGTGTTGGAGAAAATACTTTGGTAAAAGTAGAACATGAAGAAGTTGTTACTATGCAAAGATATTTAAGTAAATATGGGCTTAAGAAAGTTACTTTCAAAATAGCATTAGATCCATCTTTAATAAATGCATTAAAAGTAATTGATTCTTTGGGGCTTAGAAGTATACATCCAGTAGATGTAGGTGGAGTAAATGTAGTTCCAAGAGATGTAGTTGCAGCTTGTGCACCACAACCAAAAGATATTGGTAATGAAATGACAGGTATGATGCTTGTTGGTGTTCACTGTATAGGTATAAAAGATAAAAAGAAAAAAGAAATATTTATGTATCAGCCTTTTGATAATAAAGAATCAATAAGAAGATGGGGGATGCAAGCAGTAGTAGCTCAAACAGGATTTGGTGCAGCTCTTAGTATAGAACTTATAGGTAGAGGAATTTGGAAAGGAGAAGGAGTATTTTCACCAGAATATTTTGATCCAATTCCATATCTAGATTTAATGAAAGAAAGTGGATTTAGATATGAAATAGTATAATCCTATATTTAAGTGGAATAATAAACTTAAAAAATGATATTAAGTAATTTTATGATTATATGAAATATACTTAATATTCATTTTTAATAATGTGAATTTTTATACAAGGAGAATACATATGATTTTAGACAAAGAAAAATATTTAAAAGTTAGAGCAGTACAAGCTCAAGGAGCTAGAACTGTTAAAGAAGTTAAGGATATGACTGATATAGTTATAGAAAATGATGATGAATATAGCGAGATAGATAGAGTATTACAAAATGCTTGTAAGTGTCAAAATGTATCAGTAAACGAAGTTGTAGAAGCAGTTAAAAATGGTGCAGATACTATCGAGAAAGTTATGGCGGAAACTAAAGCAGGTACTGGATGCGGTAGATGTAAAGCAGTATTACAAAATATTATAGATAATAAAAAATAATTAAAAAGCCTTAGTAGTTTCATATAAGTGAAACCTAAGGCTTTTTAATTATTGTATAGAAAAATAATAAAATAAAATTTGGATGCTTTTATTCAAGCCAATACCTATTTGTCATAAATTTTGTAAAATGTATTATATTTGTTAGGCGCTAAAAAAATACAATAACTAAAATTAAACATTTTAATTTAAAAAGTAACAAATTAATACTATTTTCATAATATTATATTGAGATAAAAATATCTTAATATAAGCTAGGAGTGGATAAGCTTGGGTAATTACAAAAGTACCAAAAAACATTATATAGAGTCTGACAAAAAATGTAATAAATCATTCTCTTACGATGAAAATTATTATAAGGAAAAATACGATGACAAACATTGTGGTAATAAATATAAAGATGATTATTACTACACAGACAAATATCCAAAAGACATATACTGTGATAATTATTGCTGTAAAGATAAATATCCAGATGATAAATGCTGTGACAATGATAAAAAATGTAAAAAATCAGATTCATTTCCATCAGATTGTTGTACAGAAACTATAAGACAAGCTCTTAAAATTATAAGAGAAGCTGCACGTTCTTTAGGAAACTCTGCAACATTAGATGTGGTAATATATACAACTGATGGAAGCACTTTTACTATAACTTTTACTAGAAATAAGTGTTCAGTAGAAATAACAGATGATGCTATTATATACAACTGTGTAGCTATAGCTTTAAATAGCATATCAAAAATAGAAATATTAACTAGTTCTTTATCTGAAAATTTTAGAAATAGACTTTTAAATAAATTGTACGCTTTGGCTGAAAGTTGTGAAAATCCTTATTTAGCATATGACTTAGATGATGAAAGTTATTGTCCAAGATGTAAAAAAGAAAAATGTAACTGTAAATGTGACAATACTTTAGGAGATTATGTTGTAAACAATGTTGATGAACTATCTGGAGTAGGCCGTATTGGAGATACTAGACCAATATTTGCTGTAAGTGAGGTAAATACTACTCTTGTTGTAAATAATGTAGAGCCAATTTTAGATACTGAACAAGTATTAGAAACTGCTGAAGTTAATGCTTCTTTTGTAAATGTTGTGGCTGATGTAAACACAATAAGCACAGGTATAGTAAAAAATATAACTACAAATAATCAACAAGTAGCTAGAGATATACAACAAACTACGGAAAGAATTCTTACTGCATCATTTGCTGATGATGTTAATGTTGTGGCTAGTGTTTCTCCTTTTACTACATTTGTAGTGCAAAGCGTAACTACAAATGGTAATAATATAAGTGTTGTAAATAACTATTCTACAGATCAAGTTGTAAGAAGTATTACAAAAGCTAGTGAAGTTGTTACTAATATTGTGGATTATGATACAGCTCAGCTTGTAAATGAAATAACTACTAGCGAAGTACAGGTAGTACAAAGTATAGATGAGTTTCCTGTCAATGTAATTGGTTCAGTATCTTCAACAACATTACTTGGAGTATCAGGTGTAACTTATGCTACTAAAAATGTTATAAATAGTGTAACTCCAGTTAGAGAAACAGTAATAATTGCTTCTGATCCTTCTTTTGCTGATGCAATAACTGAAATTGATACTAATACTATTACAATAAATCAAGATATTTCAATATCTACAGCACCAGTTGTAACTGATGTTCCTTACACACCTATAAATGTTGTAAATGGTATTACAACTAACAGAATACAAATAGTTGATGGTATGACTGTATTTGCTGGTGAAGCTGTGGAGGATTTGTCATTTACAACAACTCCTCTTGTAGATGATGTAGATTCTACTACCATATCAGTTGTAAGTTCAGTTACATTTGATGCTACTGATGTATTGTTACATTCTGAAAATCATTTTGCGATAGATAATGTTTTGAATAATCTTGATGTGGATACTAATACACAAGAGCCAAGATCAGTTTCTGTTGGAAATTGTTTAGGCGAAGGTGCTCTTGAAGTTATAGCTGAAAATGTACCTGTTTCAATAGTTAATTTTACTACTAATTTAACAAATAAATTAAACTGTATGATAAAAGATATAAATGAGATATTAAAAAAATGTTGCTGTGATGATAAATATGACGATGATTGCCATGATAAGTGTAATTGTTATGATAAATGTGATTGTAAGAAAGATAGATATGACAAGTATAACTGCTATGAGGAGAAAGAAATATATAGAGACAAATGTAAAGATAAGAAGCATCGTTGCCCTTCTATACCATACTTTAAAGTTTGTGACTTACTAGAAGATGTTTATTTTGATTTAAATGCAGATGTTACTATAAATGGAGAGCCAGTAGTATCAAGTTGTGTTGATATTTCAGTATTTGATGAAAGTACAGATAATTATCTTCATAATGTGAATGAAGGTTATTTGGCAGATGGTGTATTGGCTGGATTTAGTGAAGATGAGCACGAAAATATAGTAGGAGATTTAAATGTATCATTTGCTGATGTAGTTAATAGTGTAACTTATACAACTATGAATGCAGTAAATAGTATAACTTTTACTAATACAGATGTAGTTAATGATGTAGACTTTAATACTCAAGTTGTTAACCAATTGCTAAACTTTACTACAGCAGATGTTGTTAGAAATATTAATCCACAAAGAAGTAACTTTGTTAATAGTGTAAGCTTAGTAAACCCAGTAGAAGTAGTTTCTTCTATTACTACTTCCACAGATGCTTTCGTATCTGAACTTGATACTGATACTGCTAGAATAGTTACAGATATCACTTCTGGAACTACTGCTGTAGTATCTTCTGTAAATGCTATTACTGCAGTTTATGTAAATAGTATTACAACAAGTCCTCAGACTGTGCTAAGAGATATAACTCCAAATGCTGTAACTGTAGTTAGAAATGTATTTTATGAAACTGAAGAAGGTGTATCAGATTTAGTAACTAGAGATCAAAGATTCTTAACTAATGTGACTCCTTCTAATATTTCAGTAGTTTCTAATTTAACTTTAGGTAGCGCAAATGTAGTAAGTGGTATCGGAGTTTCAGGAGTACAAGCAGTTTATGATGTAAATCCAAGATCAACTAATGTAACTAGATTAGATAATACTAATCTAACAACTGTTGTAACAAATGTAAGACCAGTAACTCAAACTGTTACTACAATAAATACAATCTCTACTGGAACAGTAGTATCTGTAGGAACTATTTCTAGGGTAGATGTTGTAGATGCTGTAGAATTAGATACAGAAAATGCAACAGTAGTTACTAATGTTGAGCTTGAAATCTCTACAGTAGATGTTGTAGAAAGTATTGATGGTGAAAATGCTAATGTACTAGCAGGAAATTCTAGAGAAGGTATATCTCCTGTTTCAGCAAGAGCTGGTAATGGCTTACTAATATCAGAAGAACCTAATGGAGATATTAGCATATATTCTTTATGTAAACTACAATCTGTTGAAATTGACAGTGAAGAATGTGAATAATAAATTTTATTAACTAATGATAAGGGGATGGCATCTATACTAGGTGCCATCTTTAATAAAATTTTATTATGGGGGTATATTATGCAAACTCTTAGTTTATGTATGATTACTAAAAATGAAGAAAAAAATATAAAAGCATGTTTAGATAGCATGGTAAACATTGCAGATGAAATAATAATTGTTGATACAGGTAGCACGGATAGAACAATTGAAATAGCAAAATCTTATGGTGCTAAAGTTTTTAGTTATAAGTGGAATGATGATTTCAGTGAAGCTAGAAATATTTCTTTAGAAAAGGCTACAAAGGATTGGATAATAGTATTAGATGGTGATGAAGTATTACCAAAAGAGGATGGTAAAAAATTAAAAAATATTATTAATGCTACATCTATGGAAGCATTATATTTACGATTAGAAAATATAGTTGATAATAAAAGCTTAGGCGATGCTGTAGTGCTTAGAGTATTTAGAAATAATAAGCTTTATAGATTTAGAAATAAAATGCACGAGCAAGTAATCTTTTCCATAGAAGAAAATGGTGGAAAAGACAAAATTCAAGCAACAAATTTAAAAATATTACATTATGGCTATGATCCTAAAATATATAATATGGTGGATAAACAAAAAAGAAATTTAAAAATATTAGAAAGTTATCCAGAGGAAGATAGAGATGGATATTTTTATTATTCCATAGGGAATGAATATTCACGAGCCAATGATATTAACAAATCACTGGAGATGTATTATAAAGGTCTAGGATTTGCAAGAAATAATTATCCTGATAAACTTCCAAGTTATTTACCTTATTTAATTCTTAACATATCAAAAAGTTTAGCTAGTCAAAAAAAATATGATGAAGCAATAAATATATTATCAGAATTCAAAAACAAATACCCCAATTTTAGAGACTTATATTTTCTACAATGTTTATATTATATAGAAATAGGAAAAACAACAAAAGCAAAAGATGCTTTATTAGAATATTTAAACTGTGAATATTCAATGTATATGTATCCTGACAATAATTTTGAGGATTCATATAATATGGGAACTATTCTTAGACAATTGAGAAAAGCATCTATTCCTACACCAGAGTATTTACTAAGTGTATTAATAGTGGGAGGTTCTTATGATGATACTTTGTTACTAAGTATAAAAAGTATAAATGAAATTTCTAGTGAAGTAATTGTTTCTATTCCTAATTCTTCTATTATTGATAAGGATATTATTAATAACTTTGGAGCAAAAACAATAAATATTAATAGCAATGATGGAAAGGATATGATTTTTAAGGGTATAAAAGAATGTAGAGGAGAGTATATTCTTATTTTAAAGGAAAGAGAAATTATTGAACATGACACTCAGTCAGCTTTAATCAACTTTTTAAGAACAACAGAAGAAAACTTTTTTAATTTAATAATTAAAGATAATAATGCTAAAACAAAATTGGGAGAATTTAGATTATTGAGAAATGATGAAAAGGTGAGAAATACTAAAAATTTTGAGGAGTTAATAAAACTTGTTAATAAAGAAAAACCAAAAACTTATGATGTTAATATACTTAAGATATAAATTAAAAAATTCGCTTCGCTCATGTCGCCAAAATTGAGAAGCATATCGTCAACGATATATCCTCGTTACCACTTTAAGCCACAGCGTGGGCGATATGAAATTTTAGGCAACTTCGTTGCTCAAAATTTAATTTTTTACTACTTATTGGATGCATTAATGTTACTTTGGTCTAGAAGTTTTCCGCAGATTTAAAGTGAATATAATATCCTTGTAAGTAAAATAGTACTTGTTTTAATGATTTTCTAATCAATAAAACAAGTACTATTTTTGTATAAGGTTATTTATTATTTATTTAATTCAGCTAAGTCTTTAGCAATGTTAGCAGCAACTTTAGCATTGTTGTAAACAAGTTCTATATTAGAAGCAAGAGATTTTCCTTCAGTTATAGTTTTAACTTTGTCTAATAAGAATGGAGTAACTTGTTTTCCGCCTATGTGCTTTTCTTCAGCTTCTTTTAAAGCAGATTCTATAGCGTTAGTTATAGTATCGTAATCCATTTCGAACTCTTCTGGAATAGGGTTAGCTATAACCATACCACCTTTTAAGTTTAAGTCCCACTTAGCTTTTAAAGCCTCAGCAACTTCTAATGAAGAGTCAACTCTGTAGTCAACACCAAATCCTGATTTTCTAGTGTAGAAAGCAGGCATTTCTTCAGTTCCAAATCCAACAACTGGAACACCATGAGTTTCTAAGTATTCTAGTGTTAAACCTATATCTAATATTGATTTAGCTCCAGCACATATAACAGCAACATCAGTGTTAGCTAATTCTTCTAAGTCAGCAGATATATCCATAGTAGTTTCAGCACCTCTATGAACTCCACCTATACCACCTGTAGCAAATACTTTAACACCTGCTAAATCAGCTAATATCATAGTAGTAGCAACTGTAGTAGCTCCAGTTAATTTTTTAGATATTATAAAAGGTAAGTCTCTTCTTGAAGCTTTAACTACGTTTTTGCTTGTAGCTAAGAATTCTATTTCTTCTTTAGTTAAACCAACTTTTAAAACTCCATCTATTATAGCTATAGTAGCAGGAACTGCACCATTTTCTCTTATTATATTTTCAACAGTACTTGCCATTTCAACATTTTGAGGGTATGGCATACCATGAGATATTATTGTAGATTCTAAAGCAACTACTGGTCTTCCTTCTTTTACTGCTGCTTCAACTTCTGGATGTATTTGTAAGTATTTTTTTAACATTATATTAACTCCTTTATTGTTTTATTTATTAAATCCTCACTTAAATTAGGATTGATTGTATTTTTATGAGATAGGGCTAAAATCGAAGCTCCAACAGAGAACTTTGCAGTTTCTTCTATATTAAGATCATTCATAAATCCATAAATAATTCCTGACATAAAAGCATCTCCAGCTCCTGTAGCATTTACTATATCAATTTTAACACCAGGTATATGTAGTGTTTGTTCTTTGTTTGCACAATATACACCATCACTGCTAAGTGTTATAAATACACTCTTTACACCTTTTTCTATAAAGTAATCACAAGATTTCTTAGCATCATCTAAATTTTCTATTTTTATTCCAGATAAAGTTTCTGCTTCATACTTGTTTAGTTTGATACCTTCAAACCTATTAAGTATATCTTTTATTTTTACACATTTAGCAGTAGAAACAGTATCTACGAAAATTGGTAAATGGCTGTGATTTCTTGTAATAAAGTCTATAGTTTCCATAGATAAGTTAGTATCTATAACTATAGCTTTAGAGTCATTTATTGACTTGTATTTTGAATGAATAAAAGATTCATCCAGCTTTTCAATAATGTCCATATGACTTATGGCAAGTTGCATATCTTTTGAATCATTTAATATAGAAACATAAATTGAAGTAGAGTATTCATCTGATACAAAACAATCATTTACATCTATATTTAAATTTTTACACTCAGAAAGAATAGTATTCCCATATAAGTCATTTCCTATAGCTGAAATAAGTTTAGTGTTTACACTAAGTCTACTTAAATTTTCTGCTATATTTCTACCAACTCCACCCATGGATATGTCTACACCGCCAGGGTTAGAGTCATACATTACTAGAGGATTGTTTGGAAATCCTTGAATATCCATATTTGATCCACCAATAACTGTAACGTAATTTTCTTTTCTTAAAATGTAACCTTTTCCTAATATCTGCCCTTTTTTCATTAAATTTGTTATATGAACAGCTACAGAAGTTCGAGATATATTAAGCATATCGGCTAACTCTTGTTGAGATATCATAGGATTACTTTTTAGGATTTGTAAAATTTCTTTTTCTCTATAAGTCATTTAATCACCTAAAATTAATATTTGTTTATAAAGATAAACATTTGTTAAGATTATAATAACATTATTATATAAAAAATACAATACTTTTTTACAAACATATATACAGTATATTTTAAATATAAAAAAATAATAAATATGATGCATTAATGAGTTGTTTAAGAGTGATAAATATGAAGATTAAACTATTATGCAGATAATTTAAAAATAAAGCAAATATGTATTTTAAAAGGTAAATAAGAATATTTATTATTATAGAAGGAATTTAATAAACAGGAGGTTATATATGAATATAAGTGAAGAATTTCTAAACTCCTTAGGTATACGGTCAGGCATTGAATCATCTAATAGTATAGATTGTGATTTAAAGTTTAAATTAATAGATAAATATAACAAAGAATACAATTTAGATAAAAATTTAATAGGTGTAGTAAAAAAAATATTAAAAGAAGGAAAAATAATAGCAATAAAAGATCTTACAGGATTCAATTTAATTTGTGATGGAACAAATTACAAAGCAATATCAAATTTAAGAAAAAAGAAAAATATAAAAACAAAGCCATTGGCATTGATGATGAAAGATATAAATGAAGTAAAAAATTACTGTTATATTAGTGAAAAAGAAAAAAGCATATTAAATAGAATTAAAAAACCTATAGTAATATTAAAAAAGAAGAATAATAAATTACCAAATAATATTTCATTTAATAATGACTCTTTAGGAATAATGTTACCATCAACAAGTCTTCATTATATGTTGTTTGATGAGGAGTTAAAAATATTAGTAACTACTAGTGGTAATTTAAATAATTGCCCCATGATATATAAAAATGAAGAAGCCTTAGAAAAATTAAAAGATATTGCAGATTATTTTTTAATTCATGAAAAGGAAATTTTTATGCCAGAAGAACCGTCTGTTATAAGAGTACTTTTAAATGAAGAAAGGGTAATAAGAAATTCAAGATCAGTAAGTTCACCTATAAATCATCATCATGCTCATATAGTAAGCTGTATGTTTGAAAATAATATAAATGAAAAAGTTATAGGATTATCTTTTGATGGAGTTAGATATTGTGAAGATGAAAACTTAAGAGGAAGTGAATTTTTAATCTGTGATAACAAAAAATTTAAAAGAGTTGCATATTTGAAAAGTATGAAAATGCCAGGGGGAGACAACGCTATAAAAGAACCTTGGAAGATGGCAGTAAGTTTGTTGCAGTCATGGTCAAGTAACAAGCTGAATTTACCTGTGGAGGAATTAATAAATAATTTAAGTATAAATAATCTTTTTAGTTATATAAAGCATAAAAATTATCACACAATTATGTATATGATTAAAAATGATATAAATACGCCAATTACTTCATCTATGGGAAGATTGTTCGATGGTATAAGTGCATTTCTAAATTTTCAAAATAAAATTTCTTATGAAGGAGAAGCAATAAAAGAACTTGAGAACTTGGCAAAAAAATCTGACGATACTAAAGATTATTATAGATTTGAAATAAATTATGAAAATAATCAATTTATAGTAGACACAGATTATATAGTAGAAGAAGTTTTTGGTGATGTAATAAATAATGTAAATCCATGTTATATATCTATGAAATTTCATAATACTGTTGTAGAATTTTCCTTTAGAATATGTCTATACTTAAGAAAATTATATAATTTAAATATAGTTGCCTTAAGTGGGGAAGTATTTGAAAATGAAATAATTTTTACTAAACTGTATGAAAAATTAAACAATAGTAATTTTCAAGTTTTAACTCATAAAATCCTGCCTTGCAATGATGCGAACTTATATCTTGGTCAATTAATTATAGGTATGAATAAAAAGTAAAATGACTTTAATATTATTTTTTCAGTTATAATGTAAACTTTCAATATTCCAATGGAAAGTTGGAAGATGCATATAAAGAAATAAGAGATTTTTATAGAAATAATATAAAATAAGTTTATAAGATAAAAGCCAAGAAGTTAATTCTTGGCTTTTAATTAATATAAATAATATATATGAAGGAAAGTAGAATTCTTAAATGTAGAATAAAGAATTTGGCCAATACAGTCGCTCAAGCAAAATGAATATTATAATAATTCAAATTGCTTTATAAGTTTTGCATATTCATATCCCTTTGATGTTAAGAAGTATTCTACTCTTGGAGGATATTCATAAAAGTACTCTTTATTAATTAAATTATCCTTTTCAAGTTCTTTTAATTTTTCACTAAGTACTTTATGACTTACTTCTCCAATAGATCTTTGTAATTCAGTAAACCTTTTTCTTTTGTTAGATAAATTAAAATTAATTGAAGATTTATATTTGCCTCTTATGGGTTGAAAATTATTTTCCATGTTGAGAGTATCATGATGACTATTCATTTAAATTCTCCTTGTATTTAATATTTAAATATATTTTGCTCAGAAAATAAAATATAATACTTACTAAAAGG
>NZ_JWHR01000023.1 GCF_000808015.1 Terrisporobacter othiniensis
ATTGTAGAGGTGATATCTTGAATAATAAAAACAGGTTGTATTATTTAGATAATGCAAGAGGATTTGCACTTTTAGGTGTAGTAATTGGTCATATCTACGAAAGTAATAATGCTTTTATTAATTGGATATATTCATTTCATGTACCATTATTCTTTATAATATCAGGCGCTTTATTGTATTATAAAGATAGTATAAATAAAGTTTTTTTAGCTTACTTTTAAGAAGAATAAAGTCCATATTAATACCATATTTAATGTTTTGTTTAGTAAATATAGTATTTGAAATATTTTTAAGTCCTTCAATAGAGACAATAAAGTGGACTGTAATACAAACCATAACACTGTTTGGAATAGGTACAACATGATTTTTGCCATCATTATTTATAAGTGAAGTTATATTTATATTAATTCATAAGTATATAGGTAATAAATTTTCTAAATTTATACTAGTAAGCTTATTGTTTATAATGCCATTTATATTCAATTCAAATCATGTAATTTTAACTGTATTATTTAGAAGTTTAACTTCTTTAGGTTATATATTTAATAATTACTTACCTTGGATGTTAGGTAAATTAAGTATAAAAGATGAATTGAATGTAATAATAGACTAGTAATATATACTAGCCTATTTTAATTGTAATTTAAAAATTTTCACCCCAAGAGTAAACCCGTTAATTTTTTAGTTGCAACTTATTTTTCTATAAATAAAGTTTAGTATTGATAACTAAGCATATTTTGTTTTTTTAGCTCATCTAGACGATTTTGAGCATCTTCATCACCTTGTTCAGCAGCCTTTGAGTACCACTTGACAGCTTCTTTGATATCTTGCTTAACACCCTGACCAGAGGAATATATATCTCCTAATAGGTATTGAGCGTTTAAATTACCTTGATCAGCAGCTTTTTTAAATAATCGAATACCCTTTTTAGTATCTGCCTTAACTCCATCACCATTGTAATATAAAGCTCCTAAGGAAAGTTGAGCGTCTTCATCACCTTGTTCAGCAGCCTTTGAGTACCACTTGACAGCTTCTTTGATATCTTGCTTAACACCCTCGCCAGAGGAATATATCTCTCCTAGTGTGTATTGAGACTTAGCATATCCTTTTGTAGCGGCTTTTAAGTACCACTTGACAGCTTCTTTGATATCTTGTTTAACACCCTGACCAGAGGAATACATCTCTCCTAATGCGTGTTGAGCTTCTTCATTCCCTTGGTTGGCAGAATTAATTAATAATTCAATACCTTTTTTTGTGTCTTGCTTAACGCCACGACCAAGACAGTACATGTTTCCTAAGTAACCTTGTGCTACTGCATTACCTTGTTCAGCAGCCTTTGAATACCATTTAGCAGCTTTCTCATCATCTTGTTTAAAACCTTGACCAAATAAATACATACCTGCCAAAAGAGTTTGAGCATCTGCTCGACCTTTATTAGCTGCTTTAGTAAGCCACTTAGCTGACTCTTGAAAATCTTGTTTTACTATATCTCCATCCATGTACAGGGCTCCTAAAGTAGTCTGAGATTCAGAGTCACCTTTATGAGCAGCTATAGTAAGCGAATTGAATACTACTTCGTAACCTGGTTTAATATCATGATTTTTAAAACATACATCTTCTCTATAAGTAGAAACTGAATCATCTATGTTATTATTGATATTTGCAAGCTCTTTATTTAAACATTCTAAAATACCACTTAATAGTAGTGAATTATAGATATACCTATATTCATCATATGTCGCTGGCTTACCATGAGCAACTTTGTTTCTTAATGACCTAACTTTATGTAAAGTATCTATTGTTTTTTCATCAGATAATAATTGATTATTAATTTTTTTAAGATAATTAATAGCCTTTACTAGCTTAAGATTATCTTTATCTAAATTGAACTTTTTTGAAATTAGATTCTTTAATTCAGATTCGAATGGACATATATAGTTAAGCACAACCCCACTGTAAGATATTAATTCTTTACCATTGTTTCTTGACTCATATTCTTTACCCATATCAGTTGCAGTAGCTAATGATTGCACACTACCTTCGCTGAAGTTTTTGAATTTATTCTTATAAATAGTATATGTATTGTATAAATTATCAAGAGGTTTCCAACCAATATATATGAACGTGTTATGGTTTATGTTGTACTTAGAGTGATTCTCACCATCATACTCTACAATTAAATCAAAGATTATATCTCCATACCCCAAGTAAATATCTATTCCAAGAATTTTTCTATCTTCTAGCCCAACTAAAATCAATCTGTATGCAGTTTCAAAGAAAACTCGAATACCACTATAATCTATATTTGCTGTGCTTAGATCCTTAAATTGATATTCCATTAGTATTCCTTGCATTCTATTTTTTAGCAAAACTCTTTCTGTAAGATTTAGACTAACATTACTCTTATTCATCAATTTTTTTTGCTGTTTAGATAAGTTTATGTTAGCAAGGTCTAATAATTCACTATATACTTCACTAGGTTTTTCTGCAAATTTTATTAAAAGTTGTGCTACAGGTATTATTTCTTTGTCATCGGTACAACCTAGATTAATGTCATCTATAATATCTTTTAAAATCTTTAAAACATATCCTCTAGGTCCGCTTCTTTCTATCTTATCTTCCAAATCTGGTAGTTCGCTTTTATCAAGACTCAACAGCTCTATTTTATTTTGAACGTCTTTCTTTAACGCTTTATTTCTAGCGGTAATTTCTTTTTGTTTTAATTTAATGAATTTCTTTTTGTCCTTTTTTAATTGCTTTTTTGACATATATACCACCTTTAATTTTTAATATTTTACCATGTATATTTAATATACTATAATTAAAGTTATATGAAAATAATAATTAAAAAACAGGAATTAATTTAAATTATCAACATTACAAATGGGTTATTCTATTCAATATAATATTATTTTTATTTCTTGAAGGATTTAATCTTCTAATATTCTTATTTATTGTCTCTTAAAGACTTATTCCCCCAAGATACTTCATGTCGCCAACGAGATGACTTCGCTATGGCTTTAAGCCACTGATTTTATATCAATGGCCATACTATTTCTTTCTATTTATATAGTCAGGTGTAATCTATCTCTTAACATCTTTCAATAATTGTTTCAGTTGGGTCTTACTAATTCCATATTTAATTCTCAATTTATCAAGATTTTTTCCATTATACTCCTTAGCAATGTCCCTATTCCTCTGCCCCATGACCACCTTCCTATAAACTGGTATGTATACCAATGTTCCTCCGTACATTTTGCAAATATCTAAAAAATTTTCCCATCCTATTATGTCTACCATAGTATGTAAATCATAAGGTATATCCTCTTTTTTAATAGTCATAAGTATCTCCTCCATATTTATTATTTGTAATATTTAGGTTTGCCTTTACTGCATCTATCAAGTTTGATTGTGTCTTTTCCTTTTGTGATATTGCTTTTATCACATCTTCATCAATCGTTCCTTTTGTAATGATATGGTGTATTTTCACTGTCTGACTTTGACCTTGTCTGTGTAGTCTTGCATTTGTCTGCTGATATAGTTCCAGTGACCATGTAAGGGCAAACCAGACGATTTCGCAGCCTCCCATTTGCAAATTTAGTCCATGTCCTGCAGATGCTGGATGAATTGCTGCCACTTTTATTTTTCCATTATTCCAATTAATCACATCTTGTGATGTTTTAATTTCTATAACTTGAAATCTCTTTTTTATGCGAAGTAAATCATGATTAAACCAATAAGCAATTAATAGTGGTTTGTCACCTGTTTCTTTTATTAATTTTTCTAGAGCATCTAATTTTCTATCATGTATAATTGTTACTTTCTTATTATCATCATAGACAGCTCCGTTGGCAATTTGCAGAAGTTTTCCTGACAACACTGCTGCATTAACTGCATCTATTTTAATAAGTTCCCTATCTTTTTTAATAAAATCATTATCATCTTTGATAAGCTCATTATTTTCTTTATTTAACTCATTATCTTCTTTGATAAGCTCATTGTTTTCTTTATTTAACTCATTATCTTCTTTGATAAGCTCATTACTTTTGTCAGCTTCTTTATTCTTTGTTGTAAGGGACACTATCATGTCTTCTTTTAACTGGTCATATATTATATTTTCTTCTTTGGATAAATAAACTGGAACTTCATCGTAAATACAAGGAGTCATCTCCAGATAGTCTATGGATTTCATGGAGATAGTAATGTCTGAGATTAGTTCGTATATCATATCCTTTGCCCCTGGTTTTGGTTTATAAGAAAATACCTTTTGTCCATATGTTTTGTCTGGCATGAAAAACCTTTTGCGATAATTTTTTATATTTCTTTCTAGTCGCTGACCAAAGTCGAGAAGTCTAAACTGAGCCCACAAATCCATGAGTCCGTTGGAAGTAGGTGTACCTGTTAGACCTACTATACGTTTCACTTTTGGTCTTACTGTAAGCAAACTTCTAAATCTTTTTGATTTGTGTGATTTAAAAGAACTAAGTTCGTCTATTACTATCATGTCAAAATCAAAATTTATATTGCTTTTATTTATTAGCCAATTGATATTTTCCCTGTTTATAAGGTAAATGCTAGATTGCTTTTTAAGGGCAAAAATTCTCTCTTTTTCTGTGCCAATTACAAGTTCATAGTCAAGATTTTTTAGATGATCCCACTTTTCTATTTCTGATGGCCAAGTATCTCTTACCACAGGAAGGGGTGCTATTACTAGCACTTTTCTAACTTGAAAACTATCTAACAGCAAATCAAATAATGCGTTTAGGGTAATTACACTTTTTCCCAGTCCCATATGAAGAAATAATGCTGAAATAGGATTATTTAGTATAAAGTCTGTTGCATAGGATTGATACTTATGGGGAATATATTTCATGAAACCTCCTCTTCTCACATAAATAAACAAGATAAACAAGAAAACAGCTTTTTCCTATGCGCGCGTGCATATAGGCACATGCGCTTATTTATTACCTATTTTTCAATGCCCAATAGGTAATTTCTTGTTTTCTTGTTTTTCAAGTGTTGATTTTTGTGTATATATAGCCATTTGTATCTATAAACAAGATTATAAACAACACAAAATCTTGTTTATGACTTGTTTATTCTATTATTCTTTTTTATTTTGTTATTCTTGTTTATTCTGTTATTCTTTCATAGCACCTTTGATTACCATATATAGGTAAAATAATTGAGCCTGTTTTATTTTTTCTTAGTTTATCCCAGTTTTCTATTTTTTTCATAATAGTAGTAATCCCGTATGAATCTATGGCTTTTAGCATGGATGCCTCATTGCCAAAACACTCGCACCAAATTTCCATATTACAAACAATATTACGTTTTACACTACCTTCAAGTTTACTTCCTGCAAATTCATTTCCTCTTAAGAAATTTCTACGCTCAAAAAGGGTCATCTTATCCCATGTTTCTGGTAATAAAGTATCCAGATAAGTTCTTACAATACCTTCTCTATCATCATTTTCCATTGCATTTATTTGTTCTTTTATTGCCATGCTTTCCTCTTCATTTTCCAGGTAAAGTTTTTCACCATTTTTATAAAGCATAAGTGATTCTGCCCAAATTTGATTTACTTCTTCTTTACTTATATTCCATGCTTTCTTTTTGGAATTTCCTCTAATTCTCACTGGCCAAAATCTACGATTTCCTGTAATATCTCTCAAAAATCCATTTTCTGCATTGGTAGATCCTACAATTATACATTGGCGAGGATGATTTTCCACACAAACACCGTAACTAACACGATACTTGTCATCCTCACGTGAGATAAATGATTTTACTGTTTCCACTTCAGTTTTTCGCATACCTGCCAGTTCTCCCAGCTCCAATATCCAGTATCCTTGTAATTTTTCAGCTCCACTCTTATCCTTCATATCTGTAATAGTCAAACTGTCAGAAAACCACTGTCCTGCTAATTTATAGAAAAATGTTGACTTACCAATTCCCTGAGGTCCATTTAAAATAAGTACGTGATCAAATTTTGTCCCTGGATTATAAATCCTAGCTACGGCTGCCACCATGGTCTTTCTTATTACTGATTTTGTATAGGGTGAATTTTCTGCACCAAAGTAATCAATAAGTAAGTTGTCAACACGACACTTCCCATCCCACTGTGGTAAACCTTCCAAGTATTCTTTAATTGGGTGATAAGCTCTCTTTGCTGCAACTGCTGTGATTGCATCTTTTGTCTTGGTTGGTGAGTATATGCCATAAATTTTGCTTATATAAACTTTCAGTGATGCCATGTCAGAATCATTCCACCCCTTTTTCACCTGCTCCCAAGGAAGTTTTCCTCTCACATCTATGTTGTTTCTATGGGAGTTAAAAACAATGTTTTTTAAATTTTCATCATTATCAAGTATAAGTACCATGTTATCTAAAGTTTCTTTTATATTTCCCCTCTTATCTAGTTCCAGTAGACTTTGCCAATCACTATTATTTTCATTTTCCACACTAAATTCCTTGTTTAATTTTTCCATACGTTCTTTAACAAGATTTGATTTAACCAAATCATCATTTATAGCAAATTCATTCATGGCAGTATATGATAATCGTCTGTTCATTGGTATATCTGGTGACATACCTTCATCCAAATTCCCAAACTTATGAATACGAACCATGTCAAAAGCATTTAGCAATTTGCCACTGGCTGGGTCTGTACTGTGGTGACTGTAGGCAAATTTATTATCATAAATCACCACACCAGCAGCAGAGTCTGCACTGGAAAAATCGTATCTACCATCAACAGCAGATGGCGAGTACACATGAGTTAGGAACTTATCCATAGCTTCTTCCATTGAATAAGTACGACAAAAAACTCCAACCACTCCCTCCTTAGTAAGTGGATCTGCTTGATTTTTCAATTCTTTTGTGAAAATTTGTGCTTGTCTGGAAGATACAGGCCAGGTAGTTGTATCTCTCCAGTTTTCATATTTTTCCAGGAAGTAATTGGCATCAAGAAAGTTGCCATCATTTTCTTCATATACAAACTCCCCATCCCTAGATGTGGATGGCCAATACATTAACCTACTAGCTTCGTATGTACTATCGTCAAACAAATCCAGGTCAATTTCTTTTGCTATCATGCGTGACAGTGGTGGATACTCATCTTCACTGACTTCATTTTTTAGTGGAATAATCAAACGAAGGCGTGGGTTTTCTTTTGTGTGCTTGTGTGTGGAGTAGATGCACCATTTAAAATCACACTTCTTTTTTATTTCTTTTATTATATTTTCTTTTCCATAGTCCATATCCAGGGTGATTATACAGCGACTAAGCACGTTGCCCTTTTTCCTTCTCCCTTCTTTTAAATAACCTCCTACAAAACCTCCCACATCTTTGATGTTGTCTTGTTCTATCTTTGGTAGCCTTTTGTACTCCTCTACACTTTCTGCTGTGTATATGGTTTGTTTTACACGATTGCAAAACTCTTCCCAAGATATGTCTTGATTTTTCCATAGTTTTTCCCTACGGCTGTTGCCTATTGCAATTTTCATTTTGTTACCTCCTTTTTGTGTTTGCCTTCATTTATATGCAAAAAAACAAGGGGTGTCGAACCCCTTGTTTGAGAATTTTTTTGAATATGAAAAAACTGTATCTTAGTAGTTATAGGATACAATTTTTTGTTAGATTTGATGTTAACTAGTTTGTAATATATTAAAATTATTCATCAAAACTTACTTAAAAATTATATCTCTTTAGGAACTAATGAAAAATTATTACTACTACATGGATATCCCATTTTATAAACTTTACATTTCAATTTCTGTGAAATTAACTTAATCTTATCAATATCACTACATATACAATCTTTCCCAATATATATAGCACTTATTCTTAAAGGATTTTTGTACCTTCCTATTTGACTACTACTATTACACTCTTCGAGTGGCATAAATATTCTCCATTCATCTTCATAAGACCAATCTTTATGTTTTAATGTCATACTCATATAAAAGCACTTAGCCATTCTAATTTGATTATACTCATCATTATTTTTTATATATTCAAATAATTTCTTCAAAATATTTGTTACATCTAGTCTTTCACTTATATAATGAACCTTTAAAATTCTATACTTAAAATATGTATCTAAATCTTTAATTGATTCTATATCATATTCTACACATATACCTTTATGATTATCTGCGTAATGAGCCCATAGATGCATATTTAATGGAGTTGTGCTTAAAGAAAGTATTCCCATATTATTAGCTGCATTTTCTAATATATTATCAATTTCATTTACATTGCATAATTTCATCTTCGATATTTCATTTTTATCATAATAAATTGGTGATAAATCAAAAGGATCATTCAAT
>NZ_JWHR01000024.1 GCF_000808015.1 Terrisporobacter othiniensis
ACACATAAATAGAGAAGAATTTATAACTCTTCTCTACTTTACATATATTTATATATTTTACTTCCACGTAAAAAGTAATAACCTTCTAAGGCTATTACTTCTTTTTAGTCATATTAATTATATATTAAACTCATACACCTAATATTTATTCTTCAAATAATATATCAGTTAACTCTTCATCATACTTTTCTACCAGCTCTTCATTATCATAAATTACTGCTAATTTTAATTCTTCCAAAAGTTTTTCTATTTTTTCACATCGTTTCTCATCTTCTTTTATTGCTGGATTACTAATTTTCTTTTCTGCTAATTCTATTGTACCCTTTACACTTCCTGCCAAATTGTAATTTTCCCATTCATCTATTTTAAATCTTTCATATAAATTCTCATCTACCAAAGCGTCTTGTGGCAGTTTAATTAATTTAAAGTTATCTATGATTTTATTAATTGAATCACCTGTGCTAACTATGGTAGCTCTAACTTCCAAAATTCCATTTAAATCATAATCAAACTGAACCTCTATGCTCTGTTCTCCTGCTTTACCCTTTGGCACACCTTTTAATAGAAAATCTCCTATCTTCTCATTATCTTCTGCCAACTCTTCATTTCCCTCATATACTTCTACTCTAACCTCTTCTTGGTTATCTACTGCTGTATAATAGACTTTCTTTTTAGAACAAGGGATACTACTATCTATTGGAATTATACAGTCAAAAGCACCGTTTATTACTTTTCCATCACCTATTTTTATTATGCTTGTGCCTAAGTTGTAACTACATTTATCAGTTATAATAAGATTTTCTTCACAAGTAATTTGATTACTTTTTATACCTGCTTGAATTGCAGCTCCCATGGAAACAGCTTCATCTGGATTTATTCCTGAGATAATTTTCCCCTTAAACTTGCTTTCCACCAACTCTCTTACAGCAGGTATTCTACTTGAACCTCCTACTAAAAGTACAGTATCAATATCTTTTGCTTTTAAACTTGCTGCCTTTAATGCTTCATCAATTTTTTCTGTAGTTTTCTCTACTAAATCCTTTGTCAGTTCATTAAATTTATCTCTTTTTAGTTCAATACTTATGGATACAGGCTTATTATCAATAACAGTAATAAAAGGTATGTTTATAGTAGTTGAAGGTTGATTTGATAATTCTTTTTTTGCACTTATAGCAGCTTCTTTTACTCTTAATTTTATACTTAATTTATTTTGTACATCTATACCATTGTATAAGTTTTGCTTGTAGATTCTTTCAAATTCCTTTTCTATGTATTTTTCTATTCTACTATCAAAGTCCTTTCCACCTAATCTATCATTACCTCTACTTGATTTTACATCTAATATACCTTCAAACATTTCCAAAATGGATACGTCAAAAGTTCCTCCTCCAAGATCATAAACAAGAATTTTTTCTTCTTTATCTAAATTATTTATACCATATGCCATGGCTGCTGCTGTTGGCTCATTGATAATTCTCTCTACCTTTAACCCTGCCATTTCTCCAGCCAGCTTTGTTACTTTTCTTTGAGAATTGTTAAAATTTGCTGGCACAGTAATAACAGCTTCTGTTACCTCTTCCCCCAAATAATCTTCTGCATATTTTTTCAACTCTTTTAAAATCATACTTGATATTTCATGGGGCATGTATTCCTTGTCTCCCATGGAAATTTTCGTATCTGAACCCATAAGTCTTTTTACTTCTGCCACAGTTCTATCAGGGGAAGGTATTAGCTGATTATAAGCTACCTGACCAACAATAATAGTATTATCTTCCTTTTTCCCAACTACTGATGGAACAATCCTATTTCCAAAACAGTCTGGAATAATCTTAGGTTCATCATTTTCTATATAAGCTATTTCTGAAGTAGTTGTCCCCAAATCGATTCCAATTATTTTTCCCATTTCATCCTCTCCTTATAATATAATTTTAAGCTACCTTGCAATAATTACTGAGGCAGGTCTAATAACTCTACCTCTAAACATATATCCCTTTTCAATAACACTAATAATTTCCTTACTTTCTCTTGACTGGTCTTCTTCCACTGCAATACATTTATGTAGCTCTGGATTAAATAACTCTCCCATGGATTTAATCTCAACTAAATTGATTTCGCTAATTTCCTTCCTGATTACTTTTTTCATTATTTCCAAGTTATGTGAAAATTCCTCATTATCTAAAGTAAGTATAAACTTATGAAAGCTATCTATTTGGTCTAAAATTAAGATTATTTTCCTATAAATTTTTATTTCATTTGCCTTTTTTTCTTCTATTTCCTTTTTTAGTTTAAAATTTTCCTTACTATTTCTATCCAAATCTTCTTTTAAGGACTCAATAGACATTATGCTTTTCTTACTATTTTTATTAATTGTTTTTAAGTCACTTTTCATACTCACCATAACTTGAAGTAAATCTTGTATATTCAATTCTTTCTTTACTTCATCACCCTCACTCAACATCTACCCCTCCTTATTATTTAGTTATACAAATTAACTTATTTAATATATATGATTGATG
>NZ_JWHR01000025.1 GCF_000808015.1 Terrisporobacter othiniensis
GTATAAAATTATTACATTTAAATAAATACATCTTCTCTTTATATATTGAAAATGAAATGATATAATCTATTTCTAGTAGAATTATAATAGACATGAGGAGTATGTTTATGATAGAAAAAAATAATCACAAATATAAAAAAGATGTGCTAAGATTAGCCACATTTATAGGACAATTAATGCTTGCAAACGGGGCAGAAACATTTAGAGTTGAAGATACTGTGAAAAGGATTTGTAAATCAAGGGGATTTTCTCATATAAATGTATTTATGGCACCTAACACAATCATAGTATCTGATGATAGATTTGATGGATATACTTTTATGAAGGTAATAGAAAGTAGATGTATTAATTTAAATGTAATTGATGTACTAAATGATTTCTCTAGGAAATTCGTTAGCAATGTAGATATGCCTGTTGAAGAAGCAATATATGAATTAAAGAATTTAGAATTCAAGCCACCTCATACCCAAAAAGCAGTGAATATTTGGACTGCTATAGGATCTTCCAGTTTTGCCGTATTAGTAGGTGGGGACAATGTACTTACATTTATGTTGACGCTTATCACATCTGTAATTGCAATGATTACTTTTGAAAAAGTGAAAAAAGTAAGTAATATACCTGTATTTGCAACATTAGTTGCATCTATAATAATAGGAATTTGTGGTATAGGCTTAGTTGAAGTTGGAATCCTAGATACACCGAAAATGTTGATAGTTGGTTCCATAATGCCACTTTTGCCAGGAGTACCATTTATAAAAGCTATAAGAGATTTAGTATCAGGAGAACTAATGTCTGGAGTTGGTAGAGCAATTGATGCAGGAATAATTGCTACAGCCATAGCGGTTGGTGTAGGTATTTCTATGAACTCATATGTGAAATGGGGAGGATTATTATAATGATTTGGATGCCACTTTATATACACATAATATTTTCATATTTAGCAGCAGTTGGCTTTGCTGTATTTTTAAACTCTCCCCAAAAGACATTATATATATCTGGAGCTATTGGAATGACATCTTGGATTATATATGTACTTTTAATGAGAATAGGGTTTGATATGATGAGTTCGAACTTTATTGCGTCATCTATAGCAGCTTTGTTATGTGAGGTATTGGCAAGGAAAATGAAAAAACCAACTATTTTATTTGTTGTTCCGGGTATAATAACTTTAATTCCAGGTCTTGGATTATATAATACAATGTCTTATGTTATAGAAGGAGACTTCCAACAAGCTTTCACAACAGGCGCAAATGTATTATTTGCTAGTGGATCTATAGCTCTTGGCGTTATAGTTGTTTCTTCTTTATTTAGAACTTACTATAAAAAGTCCATAATTAAAAAGGATATTGAAAAAGCAGAATTAGCATAAATATATTAATGATATAGGGGAATTATTCTCCTATATCATTAATATATTCTATAAAAGATTGAAATAAGGTAGGATCAAATTGTGTTCCAGCACATTTCTCAAGTTCTTTTATTGCTTTATTTTTACTCATAGCGCTTTTATAAGGCCTATTATTAGTCATAACATCGAAAGAGTCTGCAATATTAATTATTCTAGATACTAAAGGTATTTCTTTTTTTTTTAATCCAAGTGGATAGCCATTATCATCCCATCTTTCATGATGTGTAATCACTCCTTTTGCTACAGTATACAGCTCATTAGAAGCGTTTATAATACGATATCTCTTTTCTGGGTGAGTTTTCATTATTTCAAATTCTTATTAGTAAGAGAACTAGATTTTAGTAATATATCTTCACAAATACCTATTTTATCAATATCATGTAGGGTAGCTACTAAAATTAATTCATCTAATTCGGAAATCTTAAAGTTTAGTTTTTCTTCTAAATCCAGGGCATATTTAGTTACTCTTTGAGCAAGTTCCTTAGTTTCTAAGTTTTTTTCTTCCAAGCTATTTATATTATAAAGATCTGTAAGTACATCTATCTCGCTCAAATACCTTAATTTTTCTTCTAATACTTTATGTTGAGTGATATCTCTTGAAATTCCAACTATGCCACTTATATTCCCATGGTCATCTATTATTGGTGTTTTTACACTTTCTTCAATTACTATATGACCATCAGGGTGCTTATAGCAGTTTTTTCAAAGCTAATTATTTTTTTAGTTTTCAAAACCTCTTTATCTTGCCTGTAGAAATTCATAACTTTATGTTTTTCGGACATTAAATCTAAGTCTGTTTTTTTAATATACTATTATCAGCTAACAAATCGTATTTATGTAGATTTTTAAAGTTATCTGAAAATGCTTTATTATAGCCAAGGTATATGGAAATTTCGTCTTTGTAGAAGATTGACTAAGGAAGTGTATCAATTCTAGTTGTTTTTGTTTTTTCTCATTTATATCAATAACTATACCTGCAACACCTTGTACCTCTTGATTTTTATCAAGAATAGGAAATACATATGATCTAAAATATGAATCTTTGATAAGAGCTTCAGACATAGTCAATTTTTTGTAATTAAGGTTTTTTTAGTTGTTCATTATAAATATTAGCTTTTCCCTTAGATACTGCATCAATAGTTTTCTTTCCGATTATATCGCTGGCATTTACATTATATAGATTCTCATAATGATCATTTATAAAGATTATTTTTCTATTAATACCTTGTATCCATACAGGATAAGGTATATTTTCCAAAAATAATTTATATATGTCTATAGAATTAGTACTCTCCATAATAGGTACTCTTTTTAAATATATTTTTTATAAATTACGACAAGGAGTATTTTACAATTATTCAATGTTTATGTCTATAAGCGCATAGAAAAAGGAATTACTTAGGTTATATTAAGCAATTCCTTTTTCATTATCTTTCTTCTAGTATAAATTTGTTTATAACATGAGCAACTCCATCTTCATTATTAGAAAGAGTAATATAATCAGCCAAATCCTTTATTTCTGTAGTAGCATTTCCCATGGCAACCCCAAGACCAGCATATTCTATCATGTGCTTATCATTTTCTGCATCACCAACACAGATTATTTCATCTTTATCTATACCAAGTTCTTTAGCCAGAAGAGATATACCACTACCTTTATTTGCACCTACATTTAAAAACTCTAAAAATGAAGGCGTACTTCTTACTATGGTATATTTTTCGTAGTATTCTTTAGGAATTTTTTTTATACATTCATCTAATATTTCGGGATGGTCTATCATCATGAATTTAGACATGGCAATATCTTTAGGAACTTCATCTAATGTAGTAACATTTAAATGAACTCCAGTTAAGTTACACTCTAATACTGTATAATCACTGATATCTTTATTAAAAGTATAAAGGGTTTTTGTATCATAGAAATGACTTCTAGACCCAACTTCAAGGCTTAAATTATACAAATCAACTAAGTCTTCATACTTAAGTGTTAAGTGAGATACAGGGCTTTTAGTAAATGTATCTTGAACTAAAGCACCATTGAAAGTAGCAGCATAGTCACCTTCTTCTTTAAGGTTTAACTCTTCTAAGAATTGTTCGACACCTTTTAATGGTCTACCAGTGCATAGAACTACTTTGACACCTTTTTCTTTTGCTTCTTTTATAGCTTTTTTTACACCTTCTGTAAGCTGGTGTGAACTATTGATTAAAGTTCCATCAATATCTAATGCAATTAATTTATAACTCATAATTCCTCCTGTTGCATACTAAAAAATTTTAGAATATTTTTTAACAATAATATATATAGTGG
>NZ_JWHR01000026.1 GCF_000808015.1 Terrisporobacter othiniensis
CAATAAATATTATACGTTGAATATAATTTGATACTTATGTTTAACTTATCATCCTTATAAAAAACATTTTCAATTTGTGGAGAAATTAATGGTCTTTCTAGTAAATCCAGCCTCCTTCCTCCTTTTAAACTCTTAATTCATAATATAATAAGATAAAATTTTAGTACCATTTTGTATAAATATGATATTCAAATTTAAAATATATCACTTGACTTTACGGAAAAAGTAAACTATTATCATTTTTATAATACATAGGAATCCGAGGTGTTAATTTTGAATAAAGAACTTATTAAAGGTAGTACAGTAACATTAATTTTAAATGCATTAAAAAAAGAACCCATGTATGGATATGGAATGATTAAAGAAATCGAGAACAAATCTGGCGGAGTATTCCTCTTTAAGGAAGGAACTCTATACCCTATTTTACATGATTTGGAAAAAAACAAATTTATCGAATCCTTTTGGAGCAGTGAAAATGGTAGACGTAGAAAATACTACAAAGTCACAAAGAAAGGTCTTGCTGAATTAAGTAAACGAGAAAATGAATGGAATGTTTTTAGCAAAACAATGAATCTCGTATTGGGGGAACAATACTAATGAGTACAAAAAATAATACTATTGAAAACTTTCTACAATCTGCATGTAGGTTTATTTCCACAGAAGAAAAAGCGAAGGATTTGCAAGATGAACTTAGAGACCATATTTATAGTTACATTGAAGAATATAGTAAAGATGGTATGAGCACTGATGCTGCTACAACTATGGCTCTAAAGCAAATTGGTGATCCTGATATTTTAAGTAAATCTTTTAGAGATAAAATTTATAAACATAGTAAATCATTTAGAATTGTTTCAATTATATTACTTACATTAATATTTATTTTTAGTGATTTTGTTTATTTCTCTATTAATAATTACATAACTTTAGAAGGTTTTCTTTCAATAATACTTACAATAATAATTTTTGCACAATGTGTTAGCGATGTTGTAGAACTTATAAGAATAGTAAAAAAGGATAATGAATTATCTAAAGAAGAACCTCTTTTTTATATTCAGTCTTATAAACAATCTATTTGGGATGAAAAAGCATTAAAATATGTTCAAATATTTTACTTACTTATCTGTCTTGTACTTTTTATTTCTCTTATAAATAAATTTAGTAATATAAAATCAATGGAAGTCTTCTCTTCTTCATTGATGACAATAAACAGCTTAAGTTTTGTTTTACTTCTGGTTATGAATACATCTTTATTTAATCCTAAGAGAAAAAATGCAATTACATATAATGAAGGTATTCTTATGTTTAATTCATTTGTACCATACAGTAGTATTAGTGGATATATGTGGACTAAGGAAGTTATTAAAGGAAAGCCTTGTTATAGTCTTGAATTTGCAACTAAAAAAACATCCTTCTTAGTAAAATCACCTTTAATTTCTGCTGATAGAGCTCCTATTAAAGTCAGCTCATCTCAAGTGAGTTTGCTAAATGAACTGTTTAAAAGTAATAATATACATGAGATTAAAGGTTAATAATTTTCTAAATATATGTCTTATTTAGTTTGCAAAAGCTTATATACTCAACTTCTTAGATAGTATATATATGAAAAATATGCTATTTGGAAAATTTTAAGTTATAATATTAAATATAAAATATAAAACTTGGAGCTGAACATAATGTACAATAATTTATATAATGATTTACTTAAAAAAGTTAATGAAGGAAATCAATGTGTCATGCTTACTTTTTTAAATAATAATGAGACAAACCCTTCTATAAAAGAAAAGATTTTATTAACTAAAAGTGATATAGATAATAAAGCACATCCTATACATAAAGCTATATATGAAGGAATTGACAAGGCAATTTCTCTAGAACAAATTCATACAGTTAACCTTGAAAATAATGAAACTGTGTTAGTCGAGCCATATTTTCCAAAACCAAGGCTAATAATATTTGGTGGTGGTCATATAGCAAAGCCTTTGTGCGAATTTGCTAATCGAGTTGGTTTTTTAGTTACTGTTGTAGACGATAGACCTTACTTTGCTAATACTCTTCGCTTCCCTGAAGCTAAAGAAGTAATTTGTGAAGATTTTAAGAAATCCTTTGAAAATATTGAATTTAGACAAAGTGACTTTGTTGTTATTGTTACAAGAGGACACAGACATGATGGCTTAGTTTTGAGAAATGTAATAAATCATGATCTAAGATATATTGGTATGATAGGCTCAAAACGTAGAGTTAAAGGTTTGAAAGAAGAATTAATTTCAGAAGGTTTTTCAAAAGAAGCATTAGAAAATATTTGTTCCCCTATTGGAATGGATATTTTTGCAGTAACTCCTGATGAAATTGCCATATCCATAGTTGGAGAACTTATTTCATTTAAAAACAGACGTGTTGTAAATAATAAAGCTATAAAACACTCTTATCCTGAGTTTGACAAAGATGTTATCTCTAAAATAAATAATGAAGACCCTATGCCTAAAGCCATATTAACAATCATTTCTTCTAAAGGATCTGTTCCAAGAAAAGCTGGAGCTAAAATGATTGCTTATCTGGATGGTAGAACACTTGGTAGTATAGGCGGAGGATGTAGTGAGGCTGAAATCTTAAATAAAGCTAGAAAAATGATGAGCGATGGTTCTTCTTATTCAATTGAACATGTGGATATGACTGGCGAAGTAGCTGAATCTGTTGGTATGGTATGTGGCGGAACTATGGAGGTATTGATAGAAATATTTTAAGTAATATAAGGGCATAATATTTTTAAGTTGTTCTCCTTTAAAGTGAAAAAATAAATTTAAATAATACTAATTATGATTTAAATGTCCAAGAGTGTATCAAAAAAGATACACCCTTGGACATTTTGGTTTGTTAGCATAAAAGCTTAATTATTAGCTTTTATTAATAACTTGTAATCTATAATTGCAAACCCTCTTAAATAAATTTAAGCTCATTTTTTATCTTTCTCTACAAAATAACTTGAAGTATATTCCCAACAATTATTCCAGCGTAATTTCCTAAAACATATCCCCATACACCAGCTATCATTGTAGGAACTATTAAACTATTCCATCCCTTAGCTATAGCCATAGCTACAGCAGTAGTTGGTCCTCCTATACAAGCATTTGATGCAAGTAATAATTCATCTAATTTAAACTTAAACAGCTTGCCTACACCTAAAGTTACAATTAAATGTATAGACACTGCTAATATGCAGAAAACTAATATAAACGCACCATTTTTTATTATTTCTGATATTGACGCTGGCACTCCAAGAACTACAAAGAATAAATAAATTAAAAATGTACCTATTTCCTCGGCTCCATTGATTTCTTCTAATTGTTTAGAGAATACTGTAGCTACTATCAACATTAAAGTTGTCATTATTAAATACATATTTCCGAAAATAGAATTAGCCATTTTTAATAATATATTTGAAGTTGGTATCACTGATGATATAAACTCAGACAATAAATTAGATAAACTTGCTACTGAAAAAGCAATTGCTAAACATATAGCTATATCCTTTAATGATATCTCTTTTTTTGTCCAATATGTAGAACTTCCACTTATATTTTCTTCACCTTCTGTAGCCATACCCCACTTATTTTTGAAAAATAATATAGAAGGTATCGACATAGTTGCAAAGAAATACACAGCCATAACTAAATTATCAGCTACTATTGTTGCATTAGTTATATTTTCTGGAGTTTTAAAAGCATTCGTCATAGCAACAAAGTTAGCTCCTCCTCCAATATATGAACCTGTCATCATTCCAGCTATCTCAGCTACATGTGGTATTATCGAACTTAATAAAAATGCTGATATAAATGTACCTACTACTGTTCCTAGGGCTGATATATGAAATGCACCTAACATTTTTCCACTTTCATTTTTAACTTTCTTGATATCTGCTTTTAATAATAAAAGCGGTATTGCAACTGGTACTACATATGACCAAACTGAATCATATACAGCACTCTCTGTCGGTATTATTTTTAAATTTGCAAATATAATTGCTCCTAATAATGCTATAATTGCTCCCGTTACTTTAGATGCCCATTTGTATTTTTGTTCTAATACTATACTTATAGCAGACCAAACTACTAAGAATGTCCATAACATCCATGTATTGTCACTACTTATTAATGAATTCACATTATTTCCTCCTCTGTATTTTTTAATCAAGCTATATTTTAATATATCTGACATATATCTTCATAGTACCACCTCCTTTTATTTTTCAGTATATAGTGGCCTATAAAATCTTTAGGCTATGAACTAATTATCCATCTTTAATTCTCACCATGCTATTTTCATCATTTTCACAAATTCCTATTTATCTAAATTTGGCACTAACACTAATAAGTGTTAGATTGTGTTGTTTTTTATTTTTCATGTAGTACCTCAGTTTAAGGTTTCATTATATCATTTTTATGTAGAGTATTTATATTACTAGCCCAGTTCCATATATCCTTTTCCATACAGACATTGAAAAGCCACCCAGTTACATCCTTGCATAACTACATTGCCCATAAAAGTCGTGCCTAATGTTGTCTTTGCATTTGGATAAATTCTATAGTCTTTTCCTAATTTTTGATATACTAATTTGGCAATTTTAAGTCCCCTACTTACAACAAGTGCTTTAAGTTCTACAGAGTCCAACTCTCTTCCCTCTATTTCATATCTATTCAACATAAATTCCCAATTTAGTTTATTATAGTCTAAAAATAGATTAAAGTTTAAGCAAGATGTGATAAAATGAATCTGAAATTTTACAAATAGTGAATACTTCAGAAAGTATCTCAACTGGAATTAATGACTATTATAAATTATAATGAACATATGAATTTAAATCAGCAGATGTTCATTATAATTAATTAAGGGTTAAAATTTTTAATATACAATTAAGGAGATATGATTATGATTTTATATTTTACAGGAACAGGCAATAGCAGGTATGTAGCTCGTAAAATTGCCGAGGAAATAAATGATGAAATAATCTCAATAAATGAACTTATAAAACATGAAAGTACAGAAGAACTAATATCTACGGATAGACCATTTATATTTGTATGCCCCACTTATGCATGGAGATTGCCAAGAGTAGTTACAGACTTTATTAGAAAAACGAAATTTTCTGGAAATAATAAGGCATACTTTATAATGACTTGTGGAGAAGATACATCAAAAGCAATAAACTATATTCAAAAACTATGTAATGATAAGGACTGGCAGCTAAAAGGTATGGCAGAAGTAATAATGCCAGAAAATTATATAGCTTTATTTGATGTACCTGATAAAGAAACATCAAATAAAATAATTGAAGAATCTTCTCATCTAATTTATAAAATTGCTTCGGATATACGTGATGAAAAAGATTTTGAGATTGTTGAACCTAGTGGTTTTGGTGGAACAATAAAAAGTGGAATAACAAATATAGCATTTTATAAGTTTATTGTTCATGCCAAAGGTTTTTATTCTACTAAGCAATGTATTGGATGTGGAAAATGTGTTGATCTATGTCCTCTAAACAATATTAGTTTAAAGGATAAACAACCACGCTGGGGAAATAAATGCACTCATTGCATGGCGTGCATTTGTGGCTGTCCTACTAAGGCTATTGAATATAAAAATAAAACACAGACTAAAGAAAGATATTACTTAAAATAAACAATTGTTCAAAAATCGCCTTAGGCAATTTATATCAATACCTAAGGCGATAAAAATCTATTATATAATATCACAAAAGCTGTATAATCTGAATTAGAGTCTCATCTGCAACACAATCTATTGTTGATCTGTAATAGCCAAAACTTCTTTTCTTAAACATTTGAATTCATGAGTAAAGTCATTTGCAGTATCAATCAATTCCTCTTCTGTAAGATCTAGTAGTTCTCTTATGAAAAGTTCATATTTCATCATTACCCTGTGACAAAATAATATGTTATGTGATAAAATTTTCTTTTATTCTTAATTCATATAACCTTTGATGGTGAATCAACATATAATTATAAAAAGTATTACCAGTTTGCGGTAATACTTTTTGTTTTATTTTTTATACTAAAATCTATTTTAAATGATTTTTCTTAATCTCATCAAGCAGTCCATCTTGCAAGTAAATCTCCAATGCACACCCTACCATAGCCTTTACTGATTTATGGAGTTTATCATAAGCTTCTTTAGAATTTGCATAATTTAAAAACTCTTTCTCATGAACATATACCATAGGCTCTATATCTAAAGCTATTTCAGTATACATAGTAGGGCAAACTTGACTTACGTTTCCTATATCTGTTGAACCTACTGGACCATCTTTTCCTTCTAATATATCAGTTATACCTACATCAATTAAATTATTCTTTGTTATATCTTGAAGTATTTTATTGTTTACTATATTATCAAAAGAATTTTCAAAGTATCTGTAAGTTAGTTTTGCACCTGTCATTAATTCTGCACCTTTTGCACAGTTTATAACCTTTTTAGTTACTTCATCTAAATAGCTTCTTTCACCAGCTCTTATATAAAACTTACAAGCTGCTTTTTCTGGAACTATGTTTGGAGCTTCTCCTCCATTTGAAACTATTCCATGTATTCTAACATCTGATTTTACATGTTGTCTTAGTGCATTTATTCCTGCAAATGTAAGTTGTACTGCATCTAATGCATTGACTCCCATGTGAGGATGGCTGGCTGCATGTGCTGCTACTCCTTCAAAACTAAATTCTAATGAATCTATTGCCAAAGCTCTACAGTTTATATTATTAAAAGCTTCTATATGCATTTGATAACATACATCAATATCATCAAAAGCTCCTGATTTAACTAAATCACATTTTCCCCCTGTAGTTTCTTCAGCTGGTGTTCCTATTAGTACAATTTTCCCTTTAAAATCTTCTTTTAGTTTACTAAGTACTATACAAGCTCCTAATGTTGATGCTGCAATCCAGTTATGACCACAAGCATGACCTGCTTCTTTGTTTTCTCCGTATCCAGGTAATGCATCATATTCTGCTAAAAATGCTATAGTTGGACCATCATTATCTCCCAGTTCTGCCCTAAAAGCCGTATCTAGGTTGCAGTATGGATAAGTTGTATCAAATCCATATTCCTTCATTTTATCTACTAAATATTTAGATGATATGTATTCTTCTTCCCCTAGTTCTGGATTATTAAATATAAAATCACATACTTCTTCTATTTCTCTTCCTAGTTCATTTTCTATATCATAAGCTCTTTTCTTTATATTTTCTATCATAATTTACCCCCTATATTAGAACCCTATATATAGTCCTGTTGTTAAAAATGCCATTGTAGTAATTATTAATATGACCATTAAAGGCATTATAAATCTAATCCATCTCGACCAAGGAATATTAGCTAGTGCCAGTGCCCCCATTAAAACTCCTGATGTTGGTGTTATTAAGTTAGTTACACCTATACCAAATTGATAAGCTGTAACTATCATTTGTCTAGATACATCTACTAAATCTCCAAGTGGTGCAAGAACAGGTACTGTAAGCGATGCAAGTCCTGATGCTGATGGTATTAAAAATGCGATTAAACCTTCTATTAAGAATGTTAAATTTACAAATATGGCTTTTGGTAAACCATTTAATACACTTGCTGCTGAATTTAAGATTGTATCTATTATGTATCCATTTTCTGCTATTATTACTATTCCACGTGCAAATGCTATGCATAATCCTGCTGACATTAAATCTTTTGCTCCACTTGTAAATGAGTTAACTATTTCATCTTGTTTTAGTCCTGATGCTAGTCCTGATATTACACCTATAGCTGTAAATACCATTGCAATTTCACCTATATACCAGCCTTGTGTTAAAACTCCATATACCATAGTTGCCATACCTATTGCGAAAATTGCTATTACCATAGCTTCCTTTGTTGTAAATGCTTTTATATTTGTATCACTACTATCTATTATTTCTTGATTTAGTGATATATCCTTAACTAAAGACTTTGTAGGATCTTTTTTAACTTTGTTCGCATACATCATAACAAATCCTATACTTATGCTCATAAATATTATAAACATAATAACTCTATACTCTATCCCAGAACCTGGTGCTATGTGTGAAAGTGCTTGTGCTATTCCCACAGAGAAAGGATTGGTAGTCGCTGCTGCAAATCCAGTTGTTGCTCCTATAAATACTGTTGCCACTGCTGTTAATGAATCATATCCCATACTAGTCATAAGCGGAATAAATATCATATAAAAAGGTAGTGTTTCTTCACTCATTCCAAATGTTGTTCCACCTAGTCCAAATAAAATCATGGAGATTGGTATTATTAAAAATTGGAATTTTTTCATTCTATTTACTATATGAGCTATAGCTGCTTCTATGGCTCCTGTTTTGTTAACTATTCCAAAAGCTCCTCCAACTATTAAAACAAACCCAACTACTTCGGCTGCATCTATAAATCCATTTATAGGTGCTGTAAATACATCAGTAATTCCCTGTGGGTTTGATGCTACTTTTTCGTAAGTTCCAGCTACAACAACCATTTTATCTTGTATTTCTTGTCTTTCAAAACTTCCACTTGGTACTATCCAAGTAAGAACTGCCATTACTACTATTAGTAAAAATATTATAGTAAGTGTGCTTGGCATAGTAAATTTTTGTCTTCTTAAAGTGCTCATTTTTTTACTCCCCCATTTTGTAAGTTAAAATATTTTATTATCCCTTTATTTTTTCTATCTTAGTTTGAAGAAGTATAAAAAAAGCCCAACATGTATACATGTTGAGCTTAATATGCTAAATACAACATACCTACATCTTCCCTTTATCTTACTTAAGATAGCTCTCCATCAAAACTTGGGATAATTTTGATGACAGTCCTGTACTTATTAAATACAGTCCCAGCACTAGCTTTGGACACTAGAACTTCGGCACTTACTCCTTTTATATTGATTCATTGGCTTCCGACCTCTTCAATATTACTCTTAGTAAATGCAACCTCTACCTCAATCTTTTTATTAGATGAGGTATTTTTATTAAATTTCTCTTTGTTGTAAATATTTTAGCATAATTTGTAAAAATTGTAAATATATTGATTTAATGATATATTTATTTCCATGTTATATCTGCATCTTTTCTAGGTACAGTTCTTGAATATTTTACATCAGGATAGCCAACAATCATACAAGTTACAATCTTTTTGCCATCTTCTATACCAAGATACTCCATGATTTCTTTGTTTGACTGAGATGCTCTAACTAAAAAACCACTAAAAAATGTTCCAAGTCCTAGGGCATTAGTCATTAATTCCATGTTAGAAGATGCAAGAGCTCCATTTACATCAGAATCTGATACTACAAGTATTACTGCAGGAGCATTGAAAAATAGCATGTCATTTTTCTTAGGGTCTTTTTTATAAGCATCATACATTTGTAACCATATCTTTGCGTATTTTTGTACTTGCATATTTTCTGGAGTTTTGTTTGCAAGTATGTAGTCTCCTAAATTTTTTAATGTATCTATTACCATAGATTTTAACTCATCTATATTTTCTTTTACTACTATGTATGAAACATTTTGAAGGTTTCCTCCTGTTTGAGTAAATCTTCCTGCTTCAATTATTTGGGCAAGTTTTTCGCGCTCAACATCTTTGTCTTTAAACTGTCTTATTGTTCTTCTAAATTTTATAAAATTAAGAAGATTATTTGCATCTATTTCAAATTCTTCTTTGTTATAATTTTTTACATCATCCATATTGTATTCATCTGTATATACTGCATTTTTAGGGCATATAGCAATGCAATGACCACATTTCATACAAGTTTCATTTTTTATATTAGCTTTTTTATCCTGCATTTCTATATCTCTAACAAAACAATCCTTAATACATAACCCACAACCTATACATTTTTCTCTATCTATTTTCATCATAAAACCAACTCCTATTTATATATTTCAATCATGTTATACTTAAATCTATTGTTCATTGAATATAACCTACAAATTGAATTTTAACAATCAATTTCAAAATTTACTATCTTATCATTGCTCAAACTTTTTGTATCTTAATTATACCATAGTTAACTTGATCCCAAAAATATAGAATATATACAAAGAGGACTATAAAATTTGTTTTATAGCCCTCCGTAAATTTAATTATTATTTTTTATACAATTGAATTTTTAATCACAATAAATTTTTGTGTGTTTTAATTAAATCTATGCTAAAGACGATTGAATCTTAATAATAAAATTCAATCTATGAAAATAGTCATCAGCACAAGTAATTTTTTAACATGCTAAATAAAAGTGTTTACCAATACTCTTTTCCATATCTATAATCATCATCATATTTTTTGTATCTATAATCATAATCATGTTTTTTACATCTGCATTCATCTTCGTCATCATCATATTTCTTACATCTACAATCATCGTCATCATGCTTTCTACATCTGCATTCACATTCTAAATCTTTGTCTTTTCTGTATCTATATTCATTGTAATCTTCTTCATAGTAATTATAATTTTCTCCATAACCTATGCCTCTATAGCTTTTAAATTTCATTAAATATCACTCCTATATATTATATTGAGAGAGTCCCTTAAAGAAACTCTTGATATAATATATACGCATTCGACAAAATTGTTCATATTTCGTCATAATTTTTATATATATTTTTTTATTAAATATATTTAAATTTAATTAAATAAACTTTTACATAATAAGATCTAGTTGTCCCTTGCTTATTTCATTTATAGATATTATAGGTTTTGGTTCTATATCATAGGAGGCTATTGCTTTCTCAAACCATGCTACATCGTACCACTTTCCACATTTATATCCTGTATTCTTATATATGCCCACCTCATTGAACCCCAATGATTTATGAAGGTTTTCACTTTTTATATTTGGCAAAGTAACACAACCATAAACTGTCTTTATTCCTTGTAGTTTTAACATTTCTAAGAGAACGCCATACATTTTTTTACCTAATCCACTCATGGTAAATTCTTTGTCAATATAAATTGACAGTTCAGCATTCCATTGATAAGCATCACGTTCCTTATATCTATGTGCATAAGCATAGCCTATTATTTTTCCTTTATCTTCACAAACAATATATGGGTAAAAACTAGTAATATTTTTTATACGACTTGCAAATTCAATTTCATTTGGAAGAGTAGTTTCAAATGTGATCGGTGTGTCTATGTACTGTGAATAAATTTTTAGCAACGATTGGCAATCCTTTACTGTTACAAATCTCAACTTCATATTATATTTCCCCTTTTTAAAGTGTATTTATTATTTCTATAATTAAAATTTCATCTCGCCCACACTGTGGCTCAAAATTACATAGCCCCACGCTGTGACTTATATTAAATAGAAACTTCCTTATAATTAAGAATAGCATATAATTAAAATATAATACATTTTAATTATATGCTATTTAGTGAGCCTACTTCCCTTCTATATATGTCACATAATAATTAGTTAAGTTGGTTTCTAAATGGATTGTATCACTAAGTGCAACCATTGCGAATAATATAGCCGCAATTAAAAATACATCTACTATTTTTGATGTTATTTTCCTATCTTTAAAATTAATTTGTGTAAAACAAAGAATAAACATAAATATTGTAGACATCATTGAATACCCTTTAACAACATTTAATATAGTTATTATCTTTGCATCTTTTGAGTATTTCTCTAAGTATTTACTATTTCCCTTGCTATAGTCTGCCCTTTGATAAAGATTATCTTTTACTTTAATTTCAACAACTTTAGGTTCTTTTTCATTATCAACTTTCCACATATAGCTAGGTGTACTGATTTCATTTTCACTTATATTTATTTTACTAAAATAATTAAATGAAAACCCTAAAAATACTACCAATACTATAATTGTAAGAGTCTTGTTATTAATAAAGTTAACAGATCTATTTACCTCTTCTCCATTTATAGTCTTTACATATTTTTTAGCTAAATTACTAGCATAGATTGCAAGCAACTGACTTAGTAAAATAATGTCCATTCCAATAAGACCAAAAACTTCAGTTTTTATAATAATTATTAACTTGATTATTAAATAAATATCTATAACTATAACTCCTATTTTCAAACCCTTGTAATACTTTTCTTTGTCAATAAACACCATTTCTTGATTAAAAATTTTATCGGTCTTTTCACAATTATATATATATTTATGAATTATAATTATACACATTATTGTTATAACTATATCTAGCCCTTCATCAAAAATAAGACCTAACAAAAGCCCTATTATTATAGCTAAGGCAATTGTTACTTTTCTATTTTTGCTTAATTTCATATTCTCCCCCTAATTTTTTAGTATATTAAGATTTTACCATATTAAATATTTCTATAAATTGCTAATAAGTTACAAAGTATTTTGTTTAACACAATTCATTCAACTTTATATTGTATAAGGAGAAATAGGTTTATAAATAAACTCAAATCACAATTCTAATAATTTAAGTAATACTAACTATAATTTAAATGTCCAAGGATATATCTTTTTGAGATACCCCCTTGGACATTTTGTTTTGTTAGTTAACTTTATTAAACTATTTTATTTTAAAACGGATATCTTCCTTAAACTTCTTGCGACCAGGGTTGCCTTCAACTCTCCAAATTTGATTATTTTTCAAGTCATAAACTACTGACCATACAGTATCAGCATTAGTTTTTCTATCATATTGGCACATAAATCCATACTTACCACCAAGTAAATTCATGGCAAAATCTAGACTATACTTATCTTTATTATTAGCTAAGGCATTTTTAGTTGTTTCATATCTATCACAAGAACGCCAATCATCTATTTCAGTGTTTTTATAGCATTCCATTTCAGTTGTATTAAAATTATTAGCTGTTGATACGAAATCTTCTCCAGCTTTTGGTGTTATGACTACTACTTTTTCACAGTTACATTCAACTACGGCTATATGACCATTTTTATCAGCAAGGGTAATAGTTTGTTGTGAGGCTATTGGCAAAGTTTTTATGGCTGCAATTGCCTCTTCAGTAGTTTTACATTTTTCAAGAATATATCTAACTAATATTCCTGCATTAAATCCTGGTTTTCTTAATTTTGGATATATAAAAGTTAAACCTATTGCTAAACCTTCTTCATTTACACCATCTTCCATTTGAACAAAGGCTGTTGTATTCCCATTAAAAGAGTAAACATTATCTAAGTTATAAAGACAGTTCATATATAGTTTTTCTAGACTTACTAAAAAATCACTGTTTCTACCAAATAAAATTTGATCTTTGTTATTTATAGCAAAACAAGTACATTTATTATCAAATTCAAAACAATACATAGAAAACAACATTCCACATAAGTATTCAAATGAAGTTTCATTTCCATGAGCTATTCCTTTTACTTCTTCAACTATTTCAGGATAATATTTTTCAAATATATTTTTGCAGTCTCTTCCAAATTGAATTTTTACTTCATCCACTTCATAAGTAGGACAGCTATTTAGTTTTTTTCCATTTTTATTTAGCAAAGCACCCCACTTATATCCTGCTTCATAGTGGGTTCCTTTAAATCTTCCATGATACATAATTTTATTCTCCTATTTTTATATTAGGCTCCGGAACCTAATTTCATTATATTTGAATAAAATTTTATATTCAACGATTATATAAAATTGATAACAATTATCATTTTTTCTTAACTATATCCATTGAAATTACTAGGTTATATCTATTTTAAATTCATATGTATAAATTTATATTTATAATTTCCACCAAATAGTTTCTTCTTGCTTGTAATTTTTAAATCCACATCTCTCTAGGATTCTTTGAGATGCCAGGCTGTCTAAATCAGTTTCAGCAATAATACTTTTAACACCATTTTGTTTAAATGCCCACTAACAGATTGCTTTTACAGCTTCTGTCATATATCCGTTGTGCTCAAATTCTTTACCTAAACTGTAACCAATCTCAATTTCACCAGCTTATTATACCTTTTATAAGTATGACAGTTCTTATATATACAATTTACAATCATTGTATCATTGTTAATAGTTCTACTAAAGTATACAAAATAAATTATATATTTTAATAATAAAAAGGAACATCTTATCTTGATGCTCCTTCATTCGTAATATATTAATAATATGTACCTAATAAATTTATCTAATATTTAATAAAGGGGTATTAGCACCATAATTTATATCCTCTGCTTCATTAGCATACACATTTACTAATAAATTTGATAGTGATAAACACCCTATAATGCTAAGTATCATAAATATAGATATTATTTTTTATTTTATTAATATTTACTATTTTATCCCCTTTGTTAGTATTAGTTTAATCGTCCCATTTGAATTGACAATTTCCCCTTTTTTTAGATCAACTTCTTTTACGCCCATATCAGTTATAGTTTTAAATATTACATTTGGATTATCTTCATCTCCAATTACTGTAGTGTAGCTATCATCTTCAGATATTTCTTCTGAAGCGTCCACTTTAGAAGTTTCCTCTGATACCACTTTATAAGTTCCCTCTGGTATGTCAGCTCCAACTTCAAAGGTCTTTCCTTGTTCCAATACATAAACTTCTTCTTTAGAACAACCCAAAATAGTAAATGTCACTACTAGAAGTATAGCTGTTAATAAATTAAACTTTTTCATAACCTTCTATCCCCCCTCTATATTGCAAATAATGATATCACTATTTACAATTTAATAGTATCGCAAATATAAATAAAAAGGCATACACATTTGTGTGTATACATTGCTTATGTAGTATATTTTTGAGTATTTTCATATACTGACTCAAATTATTTATTAAATAACCTCCATAAATTCCCGTTTATCTATATGGTATCAAAAGCGCTATTAC
>NZ_JWHR01000027.1 GCF_000808015.1 Terrisporobacter othiniensis
ATATAGACTTCACGGCCTATTTTGAAAAAATTATAATAAAAGGAGAATTTTATGTTAAAGAAATGTTTGATTGTTATTTTTATTATATTAAGTTTTATAATTTCAAAAGAGATTCTTTTTAGTAATACAGATCTTAGCTATACAGAAATTATAAAAGAGTTTAAAAAGGATTATGAATCCACTGAAAAAATAAGCTCTGAATCTTTATCTGAATATGAAGAGTTTTTAGATAAAAATGGAGAAAAGTCGGACCGGTTTATTATAGATACATATATTAAATATGCAGATAATATAATTAGTCAAGAAGAAGAGGAAAATATAAAAAGTAATATACAAGAAAGTAAATATTTAAATTCTAAAATCTTAGGAGGTCAACTTCTATATAAATATTATTTAGAAAATGATAAATCTAATAAAGCTAAAGAGCTAATTATAAATATATTTGATCAAATAAAAAGAAAGCAGTTTGAGAATAATGAAGATGAAATAACTTATTTCTTAGGAATGGTAGCATCTGAAGCTGATGATAAATCTATTTCAATTGAAATATTAGAAAGTTTACTAGATAATAAAGATGCAACAAATAGAATTAAGCTAAAAATAAATGAAGAGTTAAGGTACTTATATCTTTATATTAATAATTATGCAAAGGCATCAGAAGTATCAGTTAAATCAATAATTATATCAAATCAGCAAAATTTACATGAAGAAACATCAGAAGGGTTAATTGAATTAGCACAATTGTTTAAAAAGCTAGGAGGAATAGAAACTGGTATTGAGTTAATAAAAAAATCTTTATCTATTGATTTAGAAGATGAATTTAAAAATGCAGATATAAAAACTTATGGCTTATTAACTCTTGGGGAGTTATATCTGACTAGAGGAGACTATAAGAATGCCAAGCTAGTTTCAGAGAAAATACCTAAGTATAAAGATAGTATACCGATTGATACTTATCGTGATATAGAAATAATAAAAGCTAATATGGATGCAAAAATTGCTATAATGGAAGATGACTTAAAGTTAGCAAAAGAACATTTAGATAACTCTAAGTATTTGCAAGAAATTGATGAAGAGGATTACTATATTGGAAAAGAGATTTCTTATTCATTAGCATTAGGAAAGTTTTATGAAGAGACCAATCAATATGAAGATGCAATTAAACTTTATGAGTCAATGTTAGATGAAAATAAAAATAATATATATATAGTAGAGCAAATTTTAGAAGCCTTAATAGATGTAGAAGATGATGATACTAAAAGAAGTGATTATTATAAGCAGTTAATAGAATTAAAAGAAAAAGAAGAAGACGAGCGATATGGAAATTATACATTTTACATTTTAGATAAAATTAATAATGAAAATGAACTAATAGAAAAAAATAAATCTATATCAAATCATTATAGATTAATTATACTTTTAATAATAGTGGGCGGATTAATTGTTATAATATTATTTAATAAAATTAAAAATATAAAAGTAAAAAGTAAGCAAGATGTTTTAGTCAATGCCTATAATAGAAGACATTTTGATACAACTTATAAAAGGTTATTAAGCAAAGATAAGTTATTTTCTATTATTATTTTAGATTTAGATAATTTTAAGAGTATAAATGATAATTTTGGACATGATATAGGAGATATTGTTTTAATTAATATTTGCAAGGTAATTCAACAATTATTAGATGAAAAAAGTTCTTTATTTAGATATGGTGGCGAAGAGTTTGTAATAATTTCTCAAGATAAATCTAGAGAAGAGGTATTACAATTAGCTGAAAATATTAGAGCTAGAGTTGAATTTTTACATTGGAAAGAGGATATAGTTACTACATTAAGTATAGGGGTAGCACATTCAGATGATAACGGAAGTAATACATTTAAGAAAGCAGATGAAAAACTATATGTATCTAAAAAGACTGGAAAAAATAAGGTTACATCATAAATTAATATAAAAAGTAATTGGAATATTATTTGTAAGTAAATAGTTTAGAAGTTACAAATCAACAAGTTATAGAATAGACACTAAATTAAGCTAATACTTCAAATGATGGTACATTATTGTACAAATAAAGAACAAAATATTAAATATACGTTATATGCGTTTTTTTTGACGAAGAATTTAGAAAAGTAGAAATTACGATAGACGAAATAAAATCCATATTTAAAACAGAGAATAAAAAATACATAACTAAGTATAATTCTAAGATTATTAGACCAAAGTGTCATGATATTAATAAATTTATAAAAAATAGGAAACTTTTTATTCATACAGGAAGGAATGGCTATGGCAGCATCTTTTGATTTTTATAAATACTATATTCTAATATAAACTTAGTATTCTAGATAATAATAAAAATAAGAATTGTAAGTATATTCAATATTATAGAGGATAATATTGAATATATTGGTCAATATATAGCTATAATGTAAAAATAATAAATATTTATTATTTAAAAGCAAATTATTTAATCAATACTGAGGGTTTATTTGTATGATCTAATGGTAAAAAGTAATTATAAAATTTTATTAAAGGAGTAGCTTATATGGCACATGATAATAATGAAAAAAGAGGAAATGATAATAATTTATTAAGATGGATAGGAAGATTTATATTAGTTGCAATTATTCTAATGATAACATCATTTTTAACTCCAGGATTTTCAATAAATGGAATGTGGTCATTTTTAATAGCTGCAGTTGTAATATCTGGATTAGACTATTTAGCAGAATTGCTTATGGGAGTTGATGCATCTCCTTTTGGAAAAGGTATAAAAGGTTTTATAATTGCAGCAATAATAATATACTTAGCACAATTTTTAGTTCCTAATATGGGTGTAAGTATTATAGGAGCAGTACTGGCGGCTATAGTTATTGGAATTTTAGATGCAGTATTTCCTGTTAGAGCTATGTAATTAAAAGTATATTTAAAAGAATATTTATCTTATATACAATATAATTTTATAAATAATAAAATCTCCGTAGATATTTGAAATAATTATGATACTATTTAAATAAGTAATTAAATATAAGAATTAAGGGGAGGATATTATGGATACAGTTGAAATTGTAAGAACCGTAATAGGAGTAGTATTTATACTATTTGGATTAGGGGTATATGCATATGATAAACTTCACGATATGAAATATTCAGAATTTAGATATAGCCCTATAAGTTGGATTTTTTGTTTATTGGCAGGTATTTTAGCTATGGCTTATGATGTGAAGATAGGAACTATATCTATAATAGTTACTTTAATATTATGGATAATTACAAAGACAGTGGTATCAAATTTAACTAAAAAAAAATCAATGTAAATATATAAAAAAATATCCCTTTTGTTTATAAAGCATAAACTTAAGGGATATTTTTTTATTTCTAGCTTTGTGACTTGGTCAGCGTACAAAGCGAATTTTCTATAAAGAATATAATAATCATGAACTTATTATGGAAAATATCTATAGAGTACTTTTAACAAGAAGTAGAAAAGGAATGATTCTATATATTCCACAATCAGGGGTACTAGACGAAATTTATGATTTCTGCAAGAAAATAGGAATTATAGCTTTTTCATATTAATGAGTATTATCATGGAAAACTTCTAAAGCTCTTACATCACAATTTAATTCTTCTCTAATTTCACTTTAAATTGCAGATCATAAAGACTCACCTTCTTCAACTTTCCCACCTGAAAATTCCTACATATTTGGTAGACTCATACTCGGAGATCTTAAAGCATATAATATCTCATTGTTTTCATTTTCTATAATAGCTGCTACTACTTTTATACTTTTTTTCATTATGTAACTTCAGATTATTTTATAGATTTATTATACTGTATATTTAAGAGAATAGAATATCAAAATTTATTAAGCAGAAATGATTTTGAATATAGTAAATGAACCATTGTGTGCCTTATAATTATAACCGGATGGCATGTAGCATAAATAGGTACTTCTGTATGTCTATCTACTACAACTCAAAGTACATATATACCCATATAAAATCATATAATTTAAAAAATATATAATGTGGAGGGAAGGGTTAGTATGGATGAAACGGATAAAAATATATGCACTTTTTGTGATGAAGAAGTTGATGAGGAAGATAAATTTTTGTGCAAAAACTGCGATGCTATATACCATAAAAAATGCTTATTAGACAACAATGGTTTATGCAAAATTTGCAATCATGATAATATGAATGATTTACAATTGGAAGAAGAAAATAATCAAGAAACGAACATAAATGAAAATTCAACACAAGGTGAAGAAACAGAATTAAAAGATAATAAATTCTGTACAAATTGTGGTCAGTTATTACAAGACGGACAGTGTTACTGCCCTAAATGTGGTATGAAAGCAGATGAAGTAGATAAAGATAAACCAGTAAAAAATCTAGTTTCACCTAAATTCAACAAAAAGTACTTAATAATAATTCTATGCATAATAGGTATTAGCATAATAGGTGTTTCGGTTCATAATTATAATAAAAAACAAGAACAACAACAAGCAAGGATAGAATATATTCAGTTAGTAAAAGAATATCAAGAAGAAGTACTATTAGCAGGAGCAAATTTAGAAGATATTTCAGATACAGTTCAAAAATATTGGCATGAAAATATTTTTGAGGACAAACATGGCTCTAGTATAGATTCAGCTATTTTAATGGCTGTTTTGGATAAAAACGAGGAGATTGAGCTAGCTAAAACTTATGATGAAGAAATACAATTGTTATATAGTAAATTAAAATCAATACCTGAAGGTAGTGAAGATTTATCAGATGTGCTAAATATAATAAGTGATACATATAATTCATATACTAATTTTTATGATTTTGCAATTGAACCAACAGGAAACTATAATGAATACTCAGATAAAAATAGTTCCAAAACTGATGATTTTTTAGATAAATATAGAGTACTTGAAAATTATATAGAAACAGATACGGAATTTAGTAATACAAATACGAAAGAAGTATCATAGGGATTTGATATAGATAATGAAACTTTAATTTATGGTTGTAGAGAGGTTTGGGTAAAACAAACTTACCTACAGTCACAATTATTATAGTGATTTTATTTTGAAAATAAATATGAAAGCCTGGAGTTCAATTCTCCAGGCTTTTTGTAGTACTATGATACTTTCTTTATTTGATTGTAAATTTTCATTACTTTATCAACTCGGTCGTTGTATTTATTTATATAGTCATAAGCACATAATTTATTTTTAAAACCAAAATAAGTAGGTTTAGATTGAAGGTTATCTAGTTTATCACATTCAGAAATATCTTTTTTATACTGATTTTTAAATTCATTATAAGCTTTATCTAAATTATCGTTCATATCATTTAACATGGACAACATATCTTTGGCTAATATATTAATCTCTTTATTATTTGTTGAGTTATTTTCTAAAAAAGAAATAAGAGATTGAGTTTTTTTCTTGTTTTCCTTGATTTTTTTTAAAGTTGGTTCAATGTAGCCATAGTCTACACCAACTTTTTCTGCTTTATGTAATTTTATAGGATTTAAGACAGTTGGATATTTATCTAAAGTATCAAATTTATCCTTTTTTATATAGGTTTTCAAAGTCTTAGTGTATTGTTTTGTGCTTAACTCATTTGACTTACTTGATGCAAGTATATTGGGTGCGCTGACTGTAAGAATACAGAGTGAAACCATAATGATTTTTAATATTTTTTTCATATAATCACCTCAGTATTTATTTTGCGAAGTTAATGTATAAATATACTAAAATGATGGAATAAGTATGTAGAGAAATCTACCCTTTGATAACATTATGATATAATAATTATAATCAAGAAAGATAATAATAGAATTGCTTAAAACTCTGAAAAAGGTCCAGAGTATAATTTTTCATCAGTAGTGTATCATGAAACTATTTATTAGGATTTTGGAGAACATAACAGAAAATTTGCTTTAAGGGCTAATAAGTTTCCAAATTATAAAAAATGTTTAGATGAGTTGAATTTATTTGTAGAATATGATTAAAAACAATATAGAATTAACATATGTAAAAAGGGAGGGGGGAGGCTTATGATGATTAGTCTAGAATCATATATGGAATCTTTGGAAGATAAAAGTTATGAAGGTCTAATAAGAGAACGAGACGCTTTAATTAAGGAAATTCGAGAATTTGAGAAAAATAAAGATCGTTGGGGAGATGAGTGTATGGTACATCCTTCCCCAGATGTAGTGTATCAGTGTAATCTTCAGTATTTGGCTAGATTGTGCGAATTAATAGCTAAAACATATAACTGTGTTTATGTTCAAGGAGAAGTTAAAGAAAAGGAAAATTTTGAGTGGATTTACATTATCAGAGAGTGGTTGTCGAATAAGCAAATATATGAAAGTACTGTTGAAGAAAATGTTATAGCACGAAAGAAGGGCAAGGAATACTCGTTATCAGACCACTTGCAAGGTTTAATATATTCTTTATTGAGTAATCAACGCCCTTGGAGTAGGATAGTACCACATCTTTCAGAAATAGATTCTATTTTCTATAATTACGATGTGGATAGAGTGAAATCAACAGATGGTGATTTTTTTGCAAATGAAATATGTCGAATAAAATGTGGAAATCGAAATATTGCCTCACAGATGCGAAATATCAATAAGAACATAGAAACAATGGAAAAGATAGAGCAAGATTATGGTAGTATGGATGCGTTTGTTACATCAGCACCTGTCTATGAAGTCGTAAAAAGTTTATCGGCATATAATTCTAAATATAAGTTACATAATGTGGGAGAACCATTAGCTTGGGAATATCTACGTAATGTTGGAATAGATGGTGCAAAACCGGATGTTCATTTGTGCCGTTTTTTCGGTGGTAATCGTATGGGAAAAGGTAACCACTCTCCTGCATCTATGAGAGAGGTTTATGAAACGGTTTTAAGGATCTCGAAAAATACAGGGCTATCAATGGCTCTAATTGATTCATTGGTATGGAATTATTGTGCGGAAGGATATGGAGAAGTATGTACAGCAAATCCTAAATGCACACAGTGCCCTATTAGAGCATTCTGTCAAGAACCTTGACATCTGGTCAAGTTTGTTAATATAAATATACATAAAGGTATAACCATTAAATAGAAATAAGAAAAGCAAAATATAATAGCAATTATTTATTGGGAGAGTAAAAATGAAATATATATGTCCAGGATGTAATGAAAAGTTTGAAATAAGTAAGGCTGATTTAATAACATGCCCCTATTGTGATACTCATATAATCAAAGAAAGTGAATATAAAAAAATAAAAGATACTTTACAAGACAATAAATATACAGAAGATGATTTAGAAGATATATTAAAAAATGAATCCAAAATATATGAAAAGATAAAAGGAACTCCTTTAGAAAAGGTAGTAAAGTATATTGAAGCTATGTATAAACTCTTAAAAGATCCAACAGCAGAGTGGAAGAGTAAGATAGTAGCTTTAGCATCTTTAATATATGTATTTAATCCAGCAGATATAATCCCAGATATAATCCCAGCTTTGGGACTAGTAGACGATGCAGGTGCAATTATGATTACTGTAGGAGTTTTAGGTAAAGCTATAGAAAAGTATATGACTGAATTAAATAATAAAAAAGGCAAAAGTGATAAAACAATTATATATAAATTAAAAGGACAAACTTCTACAGATGAAACTGTTGGAACTCAAAAGAAAAATTTATTTATATGGAATATACCTTCTAGAAAGAGAAACGACATATATGCACAACTGATTACAGGAAAAATGATTAATGGAAATGAAGTTTATGTGTTAAATAGAAATATAGGAGAGCATTTAGTTCCAGCAAATGATTTTGATAAATATATTACGGATAGCATATTTAATGAAGCTACAATGATATTAAAAGCTTTGGGAGTTGAAAAAATTACATGCACAAGAAAAATAGCTACTGCAACAGATAAAAAGATAGCAGCAAAGGCTAAATTCAAATCAATATTTGATGGTGATAATGATATCAATATAAAAGGTGTAAACGTACAGGAAGATAAAATAGAGAGTGTTTTTGAAAAAATGGACTTAAGTGAAAGTCTAAAAAATACAGATTTTATAGACAAGTTAATATGGTATTTCACAGATAATTCCATTATAAGTGACACTATATTCAATGAAAGATTTATACAAGGATTAAAAAGAACAAATATTAATAGAAGTTTAGAACTTAATTCAGTTTTAGATATAGATACTAGAGCTAATATAAAAAAATATTGTGAAGTTACGAGCAGTGTAAATATTAGTGAATGTGTAAAAATACAGTGGAATATTGATGTTGAATACCATTCACTGTCTGATATAGATAGCCAATGTTTGAAATCAGTATATGAAGATATCCAAAGAAAAATTAATATAAGAAGAGAAGCGATAGAAGAGTTTTAAAAGGATAGCAAGTCAACCCATTGAAACTGCTTGGCTAAGAGGCTTATTCCTTTATATAATTTAGTGAATTGTAGATTTTAATGTAAATTTATAAAATAAAAATAAGTACCTATTCGAAAGGTACTTATTTTTATGTTAAAATATACCTAATGGGATAATAGAATAAAGATAATTAGGGCTTAATAAAGGGGAGTGGGGAAGTTGCTAAAAATACATGAAAAATTACAGCATTTAAATGAAGAAGAATTAGATGATTTAATTAATTCATATTATGAAGGGGAAAAAACAGTAAAGGAATTAGTAAAAGAGTATAATGTAGATGTTACACCATCAGTTCTTTATAACTATTTTCCACCAGAAGAGTTGGAGGATGAATTTTGTGTTCATTGTGAAAGTAATATGTTTAAGAAAAGAGAGTCAAAATCATTGTATGGATATAATCTAAATAAACCCTACTGTATTGTTTGTGGTCATGAAAATACACCTAACTGCAACTGTGATACTTGTATTATGATTAGAAAACGTATAAATGAAGAAAAAAGGGAAAAAATAATAGATTTATATAATCCAAGTAGATATACTCTAATAGATATAGAAAGTTTAAGTTTTAAGCAAAGAGTATACTTAGGTACTTTAGTTAAATATTGCTTAAGTGAAGATACTTCGCACTTAAACTCATTAGATGAAACTGATATTTATATTATGCCAAATGACTTAGATGTAGAAATACCTAGATATTTATTTCGTGAAAGAATTATATCTCCATATATATACTCTGATATAACAGCTTTTGAGGATAATGACGAATTTCCAAAAACATTTTATCTAAGTAGAGTAAAATATAATATGAATATCAAATATGATAAAGATAAAAGTGATACATTATATAAAATAAAAAATCCTAATTTAGAAATAGATATAGAGGAAGCATATAATATGTGGAAGGAAATTGCATTACAGGAATGTTTAGAATATTTAAATTATCAAATGGAAAAAGTGAATTTTGAATTTAATCCTGGTGATAAAACATTACTTATAATGAAAGAATTATTAAATGATTTTTCAATATCTCAAGTTTTTGCAATAATTCATAGTGGAGTTAGAAGTGCTAGTAAATACTATTTGGAAAGAAGAGTGTCTAAAAAACAAGCAGCAAATTCAGTTATAACTAATTGTGAAAATTACAGAGATAGAGCATTATTACAAAATTGGAATATTAGTCATTATAATAGACCTTGGGATTTACCTCAAACTGGCTTAAGTGAGTTCTTGTTTAATAAGGTTTTAAAAATAGGTAATAAGTACCTAGATGAAGTTATTTCTATTGATAATTTAAAACGATTTATCATCTAGTTATTACGGAAGTGCACATGACTTATATAAGTAGAATTTAAAGATAATTAGAATATATTAGTATAAACTATATAACTTAAAAAGAAATCTATTTGGGACTGTAGATAGTTCTGTATAAAACAAACTTACCTACAGTCTTTTAATAAATGTCAAATGTGCCAAGGACTCTATTGCCCAGGATTACTTACAAAAAGATTTTTTTATAATATATGTAAATAAAGAATGGAATTCCACTTATGAAATAGTCAGCACAGACAAAAGTAATAATATCTACAAACTTACTCTAAATAGTAACTCTGGAAAATTGCCAGCTACTTCATCTACAAAAAAATTTACCACAGGAAAATTAGTAGGAACACTTCCAAATCCAACAAGACAAGGATATTATTTCAAAGGATGGTACACATCAAAAACTGGAGGAAGTAAGATAACATCTTCCACAAGATACTATTATATGAGTAATAAAACTCTTTATGTTAGATGGGAGAAAGTTTCTGTAAGTAAAGCCTCTATCTCTAAACTTACACTACCAGATAGTAAACAAATCAAAGTTTATACTAAATCTGTAAGTAATGCAAAAGGATATGAAATTGTCTATTCAACCAGTTCTAAATTTTCATCAAGTACAACTAAAAAAATATCAACTATATCAACTTCTAAAACTTTGACTAGTTTGCAGAAGAAGAAAACTTATTATATAAAAGTTAGAGTATATAAAATAGACTCTTCCAATAAGAAAATTTACGGTTCTTATAGCACTGTTAAATATGTTAAAACTAAATAATATATTTTCATTGTTAAAGTATATGGATATTACCTTTATAGTAATTATAAAAAAGGAGATGGTGAAAATTAATTTAGATTATGAATATATATATAAAGGGTTAAAAAAATATAAAGACGATGACTTATTTCTAATGGAAGTTCCACAGGCCAAGGAAATGATAAAAATATTAGAAGATGATGAAACTCTATTTGAAGAGAGATTTTTCCATCCATGCTCAGAGGAGGAGTATTATTTATCAGTATTTATAGATTTATTTGAAAAAAGAAGAGAAGACATCAAATGGTACTGTGAGAATAAAAAAACTACTTTAAAGGAAATGAGAAGATATGAATGTATAAATAATGAAGAAGATTTTGACAGAGAAATGGATGATATTCTGGATATTTACAATAGATGTGTAAGAGAGGGATATGCCCAGGCTTGGTATTATTTATATAGTGAAGACTGGCTATTTATATTGACTAAAGAAATGGGTAATGATAAGAAATGTCCTGTGAAATTTGCTTTGGAAGTTCTAGGTAGATGGATAAGATCTGACTACCATGAATATGAGAAAAATGCTAAAAAGAACAGAGATATATTTTCAGAAATAAATCAGACTATAGAGAATTTGAAAAAGTATTCTCAAGATGAGATTTTCTTAAAAGAACTACCTCAGGTGTTTCATGTTATAGAAAATCTACAAGAAGCTATAAAAAGCAAAGATGAAGATAAGGCTTATGATGAATTTTGGAATCTTTCTTTCATTAGAGATTCTATTGATTTGTATAAAAAAAACCCTCGTGACATGAAATTTTTCTATGATAATAGAGATATAAGTAGGCTTATAAAAGTTGGAAAATCAGGATCTAGTGGATATATGAATAAACTATGGAATTATGTTAGGATCTTTGAAGAAAGTAAGAACTTTGCCCATTGTTGGAGAAGTATTGCTTATACCATTACAGTTGTTAGAGATGAAGATTCATCAGGTTATATAACTTTGGAGTATAATAAGGATTCTATAGAGGAGTATATGAAGTGGGTAATTAGTGAAATAAATAAGAGATAAGTAAATATTTTTAAATAAGAAAATTAGGGGGGATAGGAAAGTGAAGCCAAATATATTTAATTACGCAACAAAAGAACTTACACATGATGCAATGATATGCTGGATATTAGCATGGGGGAATAGTAATGAACAAATGTATAAAAGCTTATCACAAGGCATGATAAGACTATTTACAGAAAATAAAGATATAGAAATTCAATCTATAAATATAAAGCAACAATATAAAAATATGGATATAGTAGTGGAGGTTAATGATTCAGAAGTTATTGTAATAGAAGATAAAATAAACACTTCTCATCATTCAAATCAGTTAATAAGATATAAAGAAACAGTTGAAAATGATGAAAAAAAATATAAAAATTATAACAAGTATTATATATATTGTAAAATTGAAAATGAAAGTTTATATAATGGAGTAGAAGAAGCTGGTTATAAAAGAATAAATAGAGAAGATATATTGAATGTTATAAGAAAATACCGTAATTTAGACAATGATTTATTGACAGACTATATAGAGTATTTAGAAGAAAAAGAGTATTATACAAAGCTTTATGAAGGAGAAAATAATATCAATAAATGGAGCTGGTCTACATGGAAAGGATATTATAGTAATTTACAAGAAAAGAAGCAAATAAAATCTCCTTGTTGGGATTATGTATCTAATAAATCAGGTGGATTTTTAGGATTTTACTGGAATTGGAAAGATTTAAAATATACAAATAATAGTAATCAAATTCAGTATGAATTATATCTTCAAATAGAATCAAATCCTAATAATGAAGATAATAATAAAGTAAGAATAGCTTTTAAATTAAAATGTGGGCATAAAGACTATAGAAGTGATATTAGATGGTATGTATATAATTGCTTGAAAGATATTGGTAATGAACGTATTAAGAAACCTAAATTCGGAAATGGATTATATATGACTTTTGCAGAAATAAGGGATATAAATACTAGGGAAGAATTAGATGATATGATTAAATTAGCTGAGGAAGTACTAGAAGAGTTAGTATTAAAAGTTAGTCATGAATAATCAACAATCAGCAGTATTAATATATAATTATATAGCCCTTTATGAAGATGAGAAGAAAGACAAATCAAAATGGGAAGAAAAGGGATTTATTTTATCTGAGAATAGAGAAAAATATATATGGGATGAAGATATTGACTCAGCTATGATTTTGGAAAAACAAATAGAGATATTTGAGGATTTTTCCACACTAAAAAATAAACAAATAGAATCAGTAGATGATTGTATAGGATCTTATGGAATGGGTGGTTTGGGTTACTTTGGAATACAATATAAAGACAATAATGAGTACAAATGGATAGTTATAGACTGTCAACAAATGAATTTTTTCATGAATAGAAGACCTTTTACAACAAGAACAAGACAAGAGGCTGATGAAAATACTCCATGGTATAGAGGATATACATACCATCCAGAAAAGAGTAGAAGAAAATTTTTTCAATTGTTAAAAAGTATGACTATTACTCATGTTACTTATGAAAATAATACACTTTACATATCATTGAAGGATGAATTTGAAAATAATCATAAAATTTATACATCAGACAAATCTGTTAGAGAAATATATAGCATACCTGATAAAAGTAAAATTATAGAAAGTAAAGTAATTTAAATAATTTATCTATATAATTATACTAAATAAATTATATGTAAGGGGAGATAAATATGCATAAGATAGAAAAAACTAACAGCTTAGAGGAAGAATAAGATAGAAAATATATAAGGAATATTTAAATTACTGGACATACATCAAGAAGTAAATGCCATCAAAATGACAAATACAGATGAAGCTACTAATGCAGAGATACACGGTATAAAAGTAAATTTTTGATGAGTTGAATATAAGCAAGTCGATACAAATACTTCAATACAATGATGCAATCGTTTGCTAACACAGGTAAATATGGACCACAGATAGATGTGAGTACATTAGAAATTGACAAGAAAGATGTAACAGTAGGAGATAGGATAAATATAAGTATAAAAGCAACATCTGAAGTTGGAGTACGTCAAGGTTATATAGTTTATAAAATGCCAATATCAGGTTAAATAAAAATAATATATTTCAATTATAATGAAGAATCTGATAGATATGAGACAAACTATGAAGTAAATGATAAAAGTGAACCAGGAACATGGAAGATAGAAAGTATATGCTTTGAAGATTTGGATGGATATTCAAATCGAATATACAATAGTGAATTACATCCATATGGTGATAGTGTGGATTTATCCAAGGGTGATTTTACTATTAGTGGAACTACTGTAGACACCAGTGCACCAGAAATAGATGAAACTACAATACAAGTTGAAAAATCAGATTTAATAGCTGGAAATGTGGCAAAAATAAGCATGAAGGCAACTGACGAAACAGGCATAAAGAGTGCACACATGTTTTATAGAATGCCAATATCAGGGCAAAATAAATACGTAGATTTGAGTTATAATCAAGAAACTAATCGATATGAAGCTACTTGTGAGATAAATGATAAAAGTGAGCTAGGAGTATGGAAAATAGAAAGTATTTGTTTTGAAGACTTAAATGGATATTCAAGTATACCTATAACGATGAGTTATACCAATATGGAGAGATTAAAGACTTATCAAAAGGTAATTTTGCTGTATATGATGACTAAAGATATATAGGCATATTTCCAATAGAAAATGTTACTTACTATAAAACAAATATGACAATAAGCAATAAAACAATACAAGGAGATGTATATATAGGACCAGAATCAGTAGTTACATTTAATAATGTAACAGTTAATGGAGATATATATGTTTTAGGAGCATTAAAAGCAAATAGCATAAATGCAAAACTGTTAAAGGAAGAGAAATGCATTTTGGATTTACATCTTCACATTATAATGGAACAATTGTATTGTCAGGAAGTAATTCAATTGACAATATAAGTTGCACAGCTTATCCAGTAACTGATATTCCAGTTAGAATAGATAATGATCCTATTAATATAGTAGATGGATATTTAAATATAAAAGGAGCTATTCCAGACGTAGTTGATTTATATGTAAATGGAAGCAAAATAGATACTTCAATTCAAGGGAAGTTCATTATTGATGACTTTTACATAGGTGATGTAGACAAGTTGACATTATCATTTAGAACAGTATTTGGAAATACAATAGAAAAAACATTTGATGTAAATCAATGTACAAAACTGCCTGATGGAAGTATTAATAATATACCTAAAATTCAAGCAAAAGATATTGTACTAAAAGTAGGCGATAAATTTAATGTGATGTCAGAAGTAAGTGCATTAGACAAAGAAGACAGAAATATAACATCAAACATAGTACCACAATCAGTGTTAAATATACAATCTAAATCAAATAGCTATAGCTCAGACAAAGTAACTTGGTCACCAATTGAAAATGTAGATGGCTATGAAGTATATAGAACAACAAGTAAGGGTGGAACATATTCATTAAGAAAAACTGTTACAAGTGGAAGTACTTTAAGTTATACAAATACAGGATTAATAACAGGAAAAACATATTATTATAAAGTAAAAGCATATAGATTAGTTAATGGGAAAAAAATATATAGTAGTTACTCATATATAGTGTCTGCGTCGCGAAACTTTCTATACCAAGTGTAACTTTAAGTGCAGGGACTAAAAAAGCTTATGTTAAGTGGGAAAAAGTTTCAGGTGCTAGTGGCTATGAAATTTATAGAGCAACAAAGAAAACTGGAAATTACTTAAAGGTAAAATCTACAACTGGTAGTTCTACAACTTCTTATATAAATAGTGGTTTAACTAGTAAAAAAGGATATTACTATAAAGTAAGAGCTTATAGAACAATAAATGGAAAGAAAGTTTATAGCTCGTATAGTAGTATCAAATATATAAAAGTTAAGTAAGAAAATAATTTATAATATAACTAAATATATTATAGTAATTAGAGCTCTGGAAACCTTAAAGGACCAGAGCGTTTTTGTTATAGCTAGAAAATTGAATCTAGTCGCAAGACTAGATTTTATTTCTTTATTATAAAGTCAATTCATCAAAATGCCTTGACTATGATGCCTGGGGGAGAGCGAATGTTTCGAATATTAATCTTTTGGAAAATGTAACTTTAGAGGCATTCAGAGTATAGTAGATGAAATGTCAGAAAGATAAACAAAATAGAATTAATATTATCTATATAAATTTAATAATACACAAAAATAGCTATCTATATATTATAAATATAAATGGCTATTTTGAGTTATTATATAAAAAAATCATTTCTTATTTGTTATTTTTTAAAATTGTATATAATGATGCTACTGCTGCACTTGTTATTATTACGAAAGCAACTCCCATAAATACCCAAGCTATTGTAGTCATACTATCTACTTCCTTTTATTTCATAATATGAAAGGAGCTATACAATAATTATCGATTTAATAACAACTTAACAGACTTTACAACATTTTAATATCAAGTCAAACCATTAGAATGACTTGGCTATTATTTTTTATATGCTAGGATATTACAACTTTTTTACACTTGTAGATAAGCTATATAATTAATCATCAAAAAAGTTACTTAGTAAATAATTATTGACTTTATTGGATTACGGTTGTAAGATTTAATTAAAGATTACAATTGTAAGTTTAAGGAGGGATAATAATGAAACAGAATTAGAAGTAATGAAAATATTATGGCAAAAACAAGAAGCAACAAGTGCTGAAATAATAGAAGAACTAAAAGATAAAAGTGATTGGAAACCAAAAACAATTCAAACACTTATTACAAGATTAGTATCAAAGGAAGTTGTACAAGTAGACAAAAGCAATAAAAAGTCATATATCTACAGTCCAACAGTCAGTGAAGATGAGTACAAAGATGATGCAAGTAAGTCATTTTTAGAAAAACTTTATAGTGGATCAATAAATAAAATGGTACTTAGCTTTGTAAAAAGTAACAAATTATCAAAATCAGAAATAGAAGAGTTAAAAGACATGTTAAAAGACGAGTAGAAATTAAATGGTATTGACAAATAAATTAAAATATTAAGATGGTAAATAAAAAAGGAAGTGAATTATGGAAAATATTTTGGGATATATAGTTGGGGCTACTGTCTTTGGAAGTGCCACAGGTTTTATAATACTACTAATAAAAAACTTACTGAAAAATAAAATTAACAAAAGATATGCATACTTACTTTGGATTATATTAGTAATAAAACTGATTATTCCATTTGGACCAGAAAGTAATATAAGTTTATTTAATAGCATACCAATAAATTTTAATATGGAAAACATAGTGAGCAGTAATACAAATCAATTAGAAAGTAATAGTACTAATTTAGATGATATAAATAGTAATTCAAATGCTACACAAACTAATAGCTATGTACAGACAGACAATAAAACTAATGAAGCAAATAGCACAGGCTCAACCTCTCAATACAATTACAGTAGTGGTAATGAGGAGAATGAAAATCTTGGACAAAATAGCCAAGTAATTGATAATACTGCCTCAACACCAATAGTAGGTATAAATAAAGATAAACTTTCAGCAATATTGTCAGTTGTGTGGTTATGTGGATTTATATTTGCAATAGTTGGTCACATAGTAATTCATATTTATTTTATAAAAGACTTAAAAAAATCTTCTAAATTAAAATATGAAAGACTAGAAAAAATATTAAAAAACTGCAAATCACAATTAAATATAAAGAAAAATATTCAAGTAATAGTACATGATACAATAAACTCACCATCACTTGTGGGAATGTTTAAAGTGAAAATTATTTTACCAAGCAACTTAATAAATTTAAGTGAAAAAGAGTTAACTCACATATTTTTACATGAATTATGTCATTACAAAAATAAAGATAATTACATAGATAATTTACTTGGAGTGTTACAATGTGCACACTGGTTCAATCCACTTATTTATTACTATTTCAAAAAAATGAGAAATGATATGGAAATAGCTTGTGATGAAAGGGTATTAAGTGTTTTGAATGAAGATGAACATAATAAATACGGTATTACAATGCTTAATGTTTTAGAAAAAATTAGTTTTAATCCTAAAGTTAGAGTTGGATTAAATATGGCTAATGATAAGAAAACTATGAGAGAAAGAGTAGAGCTAATAAAAAATAGTAAGAATTTCTCTAAGAAAAAGAAGTTATTTACAGTAACAGGTATAATTTGTTTACTTGTAGTGAGTGGAGTACTACTTACAAATGGAAAAACTATAAATGTGGATGATGACTTAGATAAGGCCATATCAAATGTTATCTTAGAAGAATATGGATCAGAATACGAAAAAAACTATCCCAAAATATATTCCGGGGAGGGAGAATTATCAGTAGAAGCTCATAAAATTTTAGGTAAATCTACTAAAAATAATAAAATAGAAATTTACTTAATAGCAACTTATGGAGATTATGAATTCCAAAATAATATATTTAATTTGGTACATGCTAGCTCACAAATACCTTTAAAAATAACATTTACAACTAATTCAAAAGAAGGAAGTAAATTAAAAGATAATGATAAATATTACTATGTAGATATGAAAATGGCAAGTGATGGAGCCAATTTAGAAAAATCCATAAAAGATATGTTTCCAACAAAAGAAGCCTATAAAGCTTTGAATATTATAAATGGTGCCAAGGGATCAGAAAAGTTATTTGAAGAAATAAACAAAGATGCAACCAAATATGTTGAAAGTTTAGGCAGAAAATCAAAGGTAACTTATCATTATGTACAAAAAGAAAATATAGATGAATCTGCATTAGATAACATATGGAAGTTAAAAGAAGTAGGTACATATCCTGATTATATTGGAACTAGGGAAGTTATAGAAAATAAAAAAAGATATATTTATAGAACAGATTATAGTAAAACAACTAAAGTCTTAAATTTTACAAAAACTAATGAAAATAATGAGGTAGTAGAAGAAATTTCATACGAAATAAATAATAACAAAGCAATAAAAATAGACAGTGATAAATATATTTCTTTCAGAAAATACTCAGGAAGAGAATTTCTATATATTCAAGAAGACAAGGTTACATTTACAGCAAATGAAATAAAAATAGTGAATAATGAAGCAAAAGTTTATGTAAAAGTGGAAAACAAAAGTGATAAAGATTTACATTTATCTATGGATAATTTAACTATAGGAAAAAACACAAAAAAAGTGGATGCTCAAGTTACTATAGGTGCAGGTGAAAGTCAAAATGATATTATAACTATTAAAGGAATATCAAAAATGAGTGATGTATACAATCCCCTTACAGGAACGGGATTTAGAGGAACCATTTTAAGAAGAGATATGAATAACCCAGATGATGTACAACAAATAGACTATATAAACAAGATATAAATAAACTTCATGGAGGATATACAATGAAAAAAGAATAAGTTTAATACTGATAATAACAATAGTAGTTATAATTGGATATCTTGTAATGACTCCAATGATGGCACTTAGACTTGCACTTTTTAAAACATGATTTCCCATAAAAGCAATTACATTGCAAGTTTCAGATCATCCTTATGAAGCAGATGTGCAAAGTAATGAAAAAATATATACTTTGACAAATCCACCTACAGAAGAAGCTACTCAAGGAATACTAGAAAACTGGGTAGTGGCGAAATATGGAATTTTCTATGTTGGAGAATACTTGGGCTGGTAAGTATATAAAATAATCCCCCTTACGTTTAAAATAGACGTAAGGGGGATTAAATTTATTATAAAGAAGTTTCTCTTAAAACTAAACCTTCATTTCTTTCAGCTAGAGTTCTAACAGACCATTCATTTGCGAATAATACTACTGGATTTCTATTTTTATCTTCAACTAGTAATGTATCCATTGGCATTGAAAGCTTACCAAATTTAGAAAGATCATTTTCAACCCAACGTAGATGGGCGTAAGGTAGTGGATACATCATTACATCAACACCATATTCTTGTTTTAGACGATATTCTAAAACTTCGAACTGAAGTACACCAACAACTCCAACGATAAGTTCTTCCATACCACCATTAGGTTGTTTGAATACTTGTATAGCACCCTCTTCTGATAATTGAGTAACACCTTTTACAAATTGCTTTCTCTTAAGAGCATTTTTTGTAGATACTTTCATAAAGTGTTCAGGAGCAAATTGTGGTATACCAGTGTATTGTAAGTTTGATTGTTTTGCACTTAATGTATCACCAATATTAAATATTCCTGGATCGTGTATACCAATGATGTCACCTGGGTATGCTTTATCAATCATTACACGGTCTTGAGCCACGAACTGTTGAGGTTGTGAAAGTTTAATTTTTTTACCTCTTTGAACATGGTTTACTGTCATACCTTTTTCGAATTCACCAGAGCAAATTCTAAGGAATGCGATTCTATCTCTGTGATTTTTATCCATATTAGCTTGGATTTTAAATATAAATCCTGAGAAGTTATCAGATGTAGGGTCAATTTCACCTAAATTACTTTTACGAGCAGTTGGTGGTGTTGTTATATCTAGGAACGATTCCAAAAATGGCTCCACACCAAAGTTAGTAAGGGCACTTCCGAAGAATACTGGTGTTAATTCACCCTTTAATATTGTTTCTAAGTCAAAATTATCCCCAGCAATATCTAAAAGTTCAATATCTTCTAATAGTTTTTCGTGAAGGTCATGACCTAATAAATCAGTGAACTTCTCATCAGATGGATCACCAGTTATACAGCTGGCAATAGCTTGTCCATGGTTACCATCATCAAATACTTCAACTTGATTTTTATGACGATTAAATACACCTTTGAATTCTTTACCAGAACCAATTGGCCAGTTTACTGGACAAGAACGAATTCCTAGAACATTTTCAATATCTTCAAGTAATTCAAATGGGTCTTTACCTTGACGGTCCATTTTATTTATAAATGTGAATATTGGAATTCCTCTCATTTTACAAACATGGAATAATTTCTTTGTTTGTGCCTCAACCCCTTTAGCAGAGTCGATAACCATTACTGCAGAGTCTGCAGCCATAAGAGTTCTATAAGTGTCTTCACTGAAATCTTGATGACCAGGAGTATCAAGAATATTTATACAAAAGTTATCATATTCAAATTGAAGAACACTTGATGCAACAGAGATACCTCTTTGTTTCTCTATCTCCATCCAGTCAGATACTGCATGTTTTTGAGATCTTCTTGATTTAACTGAACCGGCTTCACGAATGGCTCCACCATATAATAGAAACTTTTCAGTTAATGTAGTTTTTCCTGCATCGGGATGTGAAATGATTGCGAAGGTTCTTCTTCTTTTAACCTCATTAATCAAGTTTAAATTTTGTTCTGTCATTTTTTATCATCCTTTATTTTAAATTTATGATTATGCAAATATAAAAATATATTTATTAGTAGTTTTAAGATGAACATAATTATATATGTACTATAAAAAACTACAATACTAATTGATATTATAACTTTAATCAAAAACTGTCAATATAGAAATAGAGGAAAGAGCAGAAAACATAAACCAAATAATAATGCTACTACAAAGACATGATACTATAGGTAACGTACTTAAAAAATAAACGAAAAAAATCTACGAATAAAGTAAAAATAATGGAACATTTGTATAAAAATATTGTTATTTATTGAAATAATAAATAATTGAAAATAATGGATATATAGATTGATAAATTATATAAGTTATATTATTATTATATATAACTGAAATGATATACAGAAAATTCAGAAAAATAAAAGGGGGAATAGAAATATGATAAAAAGAAAAAAGGCACTACCAGCAATACTAATAGCTACATTAATGATGACTACAGCTTCATTTGCAACACCTAATAAAGATATGCAAAAATTAGAAAAGGTATTTTTAAACAGAGTAAACGAAAATAGAGCAATGAATCATATAGAAGTTTTATCAGAAGACATAGGGGTTAGAGTAAGTGGAACAAAAGAAGAATACGAGGCAGCAAAATACATAGAGAAACAGTTCAAATCAATGGGGTATAAGACAGAAATACAAGAATTCAAATTTGTTAGAGGTGGACAAGAAGTAACTTCATGGAATGTAATTGCAACTATGAAACCTGGAGTTAAAGGTATAAAAAATGATAAAAATGATACGAATAAAATTGTACATTTAACAGCGCATTATGATAGCGTTCCAAAAGCTCCAGGGGCAAATGATAACGCTTCAGGTGTTGCTTCAATGTTAGAAATAGCAAAATCAATGACTAGTATGGATATAGACAAAGAAGTAAGATTCGTAGCTTGTGGATCAGAAGAAGTTGGACTTAAAGGATCATATGCATATGTAGATTCTTTGACAGAAGATGAAATAAATAGAAGTGAAGGGAATTTTAATTTAGACATGGTTGCTACAGCATACGAGCCATGTACGGAACTTGCAGTATATACATATAATCAAGGTGAAAATGTTATAACGGACTATATGAAAAAAGCAGGAGAAAAAATTTCTTATTTATCAAATGATGAAGTAGAATATAATGGAGAGTATGATGGACCTATGGGATCTTCAGACCATGTGCCATTTGCTAAAAAAGGTATACCTTCAGCATTATTTATAAATGTAGATCCAGCAAAGAAAGATGACCCAAGATCAGCTATAGAGCCATACTATCATAAGCCAGAAGATCATACAGGAAATGTAAGTGTTGATAGATTAGAAAGAACTGTAAAATTAGTTGGACTAGCAACTCTAGATGCATTAAATGTTGATTAATTAATATGAGTATAAAAAGTACATATAATTGGATTGAAACACCTGATGATTATTATAAAACTTATTTATTAATTGAAACTTGTAACAACTCAATATATTACATTTTATCTGATGAAGATAAAGGAATAATTTATAGAGCTGGTTTTTTCGAGGCAGGTGGAGATTTTAAAGTTTATAAATACTATAAAAGTACATGGATTATTATGTGTGAAGGGTTTGGTTCTCCAACCAGCCAAGCGCTACATATTGGTAATGTAGATAATATTTATAGAGCCAGCACTAATTACAATATATATGATTTGTTTACGGGAGATAACATAATAGAGTTATAAAATGGATGAAAAAGATAAAATACTAAAAATGTAGTTCGTTTAAATTTATAATACTTATTATAATGAAGTATAAGGTAATGTAAAATAATTTGTGCTTTTAGATTAAATAAAATTGCTGTAGAGTAAGGGAATTACTCTACAGCAAAAATTAATTTAAACTCTCTTAGTTGAAAATATATCTAAGTAACTCTTTTATCATTACACCTCCTGGAACAAGGTGTATTTAAAACAAGCTGATAACATTACTATTATCACAAGATGAACGCAAGTCACCCAAATTCTTAGTTATTTTATTGATAGAAGCTACACTCATGCCCAAGCCTAAATCTTTTGTAATTATTCCAGTAAGAAGCTCTTCTATATCTGGAAAAAATGCCATATAGTCTTTAAACTCTTGTTTTACTAAATCATTATCTCTGTTTGCAGCAAGTTTGTCCAACATATAAAAAACAGGATACACATCATCTAGAGTATCTGTTACCTGCAAATCTAAAATATTTCTCTGAACATCATCGCCGAAATTTATATGGGGGCTATATGCATATTTTATTACCTCTTTTAAAGTTTCGTTTTCCATATATTGAGATAAAATTGCTTTTTTATTAATTAAAGAAGGTGTACTTCTTATTTGTCTGAATATTTCCTGTACCTTTATTAGATCTCTTACACTATTAATTAAACTTTCTACATTTTCTAATATCATTTATATACACTCCAATTAAATTATTTTGTGGGTATTTCTTTTTTAACTTTATATAATTGTAGGTTATATTTGATAAAAGGTCACTTAATAGTTTGGTTTTGAATGAAAGTCCTTAATAATTAAATGATTAGATAAAATAAGGTCAATTTTTACAAAATAGATTTATACTGGAAGTTTAATATTTAAAACAAAAGTAAGTATTTACTATTTAATCTGCTGTTTATTAAAGGAACAACTCCTTGAAAACTTAAAATATTTTAAACATATATTTACTCAGTCAAAGGAGTTTCCCATATTGGATAAATATTATTTATTATCAGCAGGAAAAACTATATTAAGATCCTGTCTAATTTTATCCATAGTAAGCATAGTATTAAGAGTATTTTCTAAAGTATTAAAAGAAGAATAAACTGCATCACTATGGCTCAACTCAACTAATTTAATAAACTCCTCAATCTCATAATACATATTATTTTCATGCTGTTTAACACCTATATCCTCCACAGTACCATCCCTATAAACAATCTTTATATTCTCAAAATTATTCATCTTATCAATTATAATACTTCCTTTTTCACCTTGGATCTCAGATGGAATATAAGAGTTTGCAATCTTGGAATAAATCACCACAGCATCCATAGTACCATAATCCAGAATTGCACTTCCTTGACCATCTACACCAGTACTTAGAAGAAAAGTATTAGATTTTATATTATTTGGAGGCCCAAACAAATTTATAATAGGAGCCAAACAGTAAACACCAATATCCATAAGAGCACCATTGGACAATTCTTTTTTGAATGCATTTAAAATAGTACCTTCCTTGTATTTATCATATCTAGAAGAGTACTGGCAAAAGCTTGCAAAACATCTTCTAATTTCCCCTATTTTGTGAAGATTATCTTTTAAGATTTTGAAATTCGGAGTAACAGTGATTCTCATAGCCTCCATTATTACCACATTATTTTCTTTAGCAGTATTTATCATATTCAATGCTTCCTTATAATTTGAAGCAAATGCCTTTTCACAAAGGACATGTTTCTTATTTTGTAAAAATAATATGGCTTGGTCATGATGAATTGCATTTGGTGAAGCAATGTAGATAGCATCTAAATTTTCATCTTTTGCCATGTCCTCTAAACATGTGGAGTACTTGTCAAAGTTGTATTTGTCCTTGAAACTTATGGCTGTGGATTCACTTCTTGAGTAGAAAGTATGTAGATTTAAGTTTTCAAATTCTGCGGCTGCTTCTAGGAAGGTGTCTACTATGAACCCGCTTCCTATTACACCTAAGTTAATGATTTTTTTCATATGGTATCTCCTTGATAGTATTTGTAATAAATTTCACTATATTTTTAACTATATCAAATATGGGAATTTTATGCAGTATTATATTTTGGGGGAAGGAATTAAGTTGGTGGAATAGGATAGAGTTTATGTCAATAACTTGTTAAAATAATAATAGATAGAATCACTAGAAGTTAGAGTTTTAAATAACAAAATAGGACTTATTATAACAATATAAATGGAAAATTCTTATATAAGCCATGATATAATGAATTTAATAATATAATGGGGGAGAAAAATGAAGAAGATTTTTATTAGCCATAATAGTCAAGATAAAGATAAAATAGATGAATTAGTAACATCTTTAAAAATGCTAGGGTGTAAGGTATTTTATTCATCAGAAGCAAGTACAAATAGTATTGAATTCGGACAAGACTTTTATATCAAAATAAAGGAAGAAATATTAAATTCTGAATTAGTTATATTTATGGTATCTAGTAATTTTTATGAAAGTATACCATCACTAATAGAAGTTGGAATAGCTTACGGAGCAAAGAAAAAAATGATACCTGTAGGTTTTAAATGTGGAAATTATGAAAACGTATTAAAAGGGATATTTAATACAAATAATAGACTTCCATGTTTGGATGCTGAAAATGATGTGCTGAAGCTGTTAAAAGATGTTTCAGGAAGTGATGACATAATAGAAATTAATAACTTAACCAAAAGGATACTTAATAAGACAATAGAAAGTGATAATTTAAATATAGTAGATGATAGTGTTGTTACAATAATTGAGCCTGATAGAATGAAAAGTGAAGAACCAGTTATGTCAATTGTAAATAAGTTTAAGAATTTAAGAGACATAGATTATATATTAATAAAGTACATAGTTGAAACAAGAACATATTATTTTAATTTTGAGAATGAATATGATTATTGGGGGATTAAATATGATAGATGGTTAAAAAGGTTAGGTTTAGATAGGGATAATGATTATGATGGATTTTTAAATTATTTAAAGTTATTAAAAATTTGTGAAGATAATCCAAGCTTTTTAAAATTAGACTTAATTGTAGTTGAAGCTTTAGAACATATTTATGAGAGGGATATCCTTAAAATTAATGAAGCTATAGCAAAGAATATTGATGAGATACCTTTTTAAAAGGATATCAGGCTAATAGTATTAATACAATATAGTTTTGTATATATGATACTCAATAAATTTATAAAGAGGAGAATATGATGAATCAAAATTCTAATGAATTAGGTGTGATGTTAAATTATATTGGTGGTGTTTTTGATGATAGATATTTGGATGAAAAAGAAGATGATTTAAATAAGGCAGGTATTAGACTTGTTAAATTTGATGAATCAGGGATACCAATGAACTCATTTTATGATGAGTTGATAAGTGCTATTGTATTAGCAATTAATAATGAAATAGTTATGCAATATATAAACGGAATACTTGGATCTGCTATTTATGATGTGTTAAAGTCATTTATTATAGATACATGGAAAAATTTAAAAGGTAAGCATTATCATAAAATTTATTCAGGTGGAAAAGCAGAAGAAAAAGAGGCTTCCTTTGGGATACAAATGAAGGTTAATAAAAATTGTGAAATTAATTTAAAATTATCAGGAGATATATCAGATTCTTTAAAAGAAAAATGCGTAGATGATGCATTCGAATTAGTTAAGTATATGAATAAGAGTGAAAGTAAAAGTGAGTACAGTAATATTTATGCTAAATATGATGTAAATAAAGAAAAATGGGTTTTAATTGATATAAGGGAAGAAATAGAAAAATTAAAATAAATATTTTAATTCAATTGTAAGTAGATAATAACAAATAATAGGGGGAATATCTATGAAGTCATTTATAGAAGAAAGTAAAAATATTATACGTAAGGCATCACAAAATAATAAATTAGTAGTATTTGTTGGAGCTGGAGTTTCAATTAATTCAGGATATCCTTCATGGACAAGTCTTATAAGTGATTTTGCTCAAGGTGTAGGCATTGATATGAATGAGTGTTCATTTGATGATTATTTAAAAATACCACAGTACTATTATAATCTTAGAAAAGAAAAAGATTATTATGATGTTATTTTAAATAAGTTTAATATTAAAGCTGAACCTAATGAGATACATGACTTAATAATTAATTTGAATCCTGCTCATATAATTACAACAAATTATGATGATTTAATTGAAAGAGCATGCAATAAAAAGGGGTTATTTTTTGATGTAGTTTCTAAGGATCAAGATTTGCCATATAGTGTAAATAATAAAATGATTATTAAAATGCATGGAGACTTAAATAATAAGAATATAGTATTAAAAGAGGATGATTATCTTTCTTACTTTAAAAATTTTCAATTAATACAAAATTATATTAAATCTCTTATATCTACACATGTAGTTTTATTTATAGGGTATTCGGTAAGTGATATTAATGTAAAGTACATATTTCAGTGGGTAAAAGACATACTTAAAAATGATTTTCAACAAGTTTATTTTCTTGAAGGAGATGATAATAAAAAATTTAATCAGTTAGAATTTGAGTATTATAGAAACAGAGGTATAAATATATTATATACTTCAGAGTGCAAGGGTATAGATTATTTTAATAAGTCATTTGATTATGGAAAATTAGATAAAGATATAGCAAAATCAATAATGAGGTTTTTATACTACTTAACTGATGATAGTAGTGATTATCTATCGATTGACGTAGCTTATGAGAAGTTAAAACATTTGAATGCGTTAAATGTAGTTAGGATTGATGATATAAGGAGAGCGCTAGATTTACAAATACCATGGAGAGATAAAAGAGGAATACATTATAGTTATTATGAATTAAAAAATAGAATACTTAAAGTTCACAATAAAAAATTGAAAAGTCTGTTTAAAGATTTAAGTGAAGATAGGATAGATGATAAAGGTAAGTTTATTAAAAAAATTCTATATAATGCAGGTATAATAGCTATACAAGATGAAAATGAAGAAGTTATTTTAAATATAAATTTTGAAGAACATGATAAATTAAAAAAAGATATATATATTTTTAATTATAAAGAATTAGAGAATAATTCTAAATTTAATATTTATAGAGATGTACGGGGAAAAGAAAAAGAGTTACTAGATGTAGCATATAATTTATATAATTTAGATAGATATTATGAATCCTATATGTTGCTTAAGAGAATATCAGAAAGTTGTATAGAAAATAAGATGTACTATTTATATTTTATATCGGAATTTAATAGATATTATTTAGGTATGAGTATTTCACAAAATATATTTAATCTTGGAAGATGGGGAATAAATCTCGAAATACAAGAACAAATTCAAAATGAAGTTAATAAAATTGATTTAAATAACATATATTTAGAACTTCCTAAAAGTGATATAGGAAATATAGAAGTATACAGAGATATTCTTACATTTAAGTTTGTACATAGAAAAACAGGTGATGTAATATCTTTTGAAAAGAAAATAAAAGAAGAAAAAGATACTATTTTTTATGGTGGAAGTGAAGAAGACAGTTCAGTATATAAGCTAAAAGAAGATATAAAATATTTCAATGAATTTATTATAAGTAATAGATTATTTGTAAATAATTATGTTGAAGTAAAAATGAGTTTTTATAAGTTTATAGAAAATATGTTATTTAGTTATAGTTTGGAATATAAAAATACTGAAGATGAATTTTGGGGAATAAAAGGGAAAATGATTAAATTAAATAAAATTGATTATTTTACTGTATATTCAATGATAAACTATTTAAGCATCAAAGACATAAAAGAATTATTTAATAAATATAATATAGATAAATTGACATTGGAAGAAGATGCAATAGATAAATTGAAAGATTTAAACTATAACCTGGTATATGCATTAAATAATATATCAAGTATTGTAGATATAAAAGATAAGGTATGTAAATTTATATATATTATATCTAGATCAACACTAGATAGTAACCTATTTGATTTTAGTTTAGTAATTAAATATTTTATTGAAATATTGGAGTCAAATATAAATGTTCTCACTGAGGATATTATTAATGAAATTTCTAAAGGCGTAATTACTCAATCTAAATCATTATTAGAGAATAATACTATAAATATATTACTTAAAGATTTATTTAAAGCAATAAGATATTCGGAGAAGCTTAGTAGCGAAATTATTAGTAGCATAGAAAGACTTATACTTAATATTATTTATTTAATTAATAATAATGGTAGTATTAGTTTAAGTGAAGCAGAGGAAGATATTATAATTGAGTATACTAAAACTAATAACAATAAATCATTTTATTATAATCAAATACTTGTAAAATCATACTCAATACTATCGGATGAAAATAGAAAAAAAATAGTCAAACAAGTTGAAAGTATTTTAGAAAGTAAATCTAAGTTTTCTTATAACGAGTTTTTATTATATAAATTATCTGTGTACTATGAAATAATTAATTCAAAGGTTGATTTAGAACAAAAAATAGTTAATTTTATAGATTTAGAAATAGATATAAGAGCAGAAGAAAAAAGACAAGGAAGATTTGTTGGAAGAAGGTATGAAGTTAGTGACTTGCTTAGAGGGGTATTTCACTTATTGATATATGACAAAATTTTAGATATTGAAAAGTTTAAGAAGTATGGTGATATTAATGAACAAATTAAATTTATTTTACATGGGATGAATATTGAAATATTCAATCCTGAATGGTTAATAGATTTTCCAACTAAACTAAACCAGAAGTTAGCTAAAAATAAAGAAATAAAGAAAAAGATAGAAAAATATATAAGTTCAAATTTAAGTAATAGAGAAATTATAGAAATTTACTTTAAAGATTATTGTTAGTAAATCAGCTCATTGAAATGACTTGACTAAGGTGCCTGGGTGTGTAGTTTTGAACTTTTTGTAAAGAACCTGGTAAAAACTAACTGACAAGCTTTATAGATAAATATATAGAAAAAGTGAATGCTTAAAATAAGATATTACATACATAAAGCCGAAAATAGGAGATTCTATTTTCGGCTTATTTTAATTTAAAGGTAAGATTTATTAATATGTATTTAACATAAACACAATAAAAATGTAGATTTTAACAAAAATCGGTCAATACTTCAAATAAAACATAAAATTTAAAATGGAGGATATCATGGGTAGACAATCACCAATAACAAAAACAATAAACCAAGTAGCAAGAGAATATGCAAAAGAGCAAAAACAAGCAAAAGCCCGAGAAGAAAAAGCAAAAAGAGAAAAAGAAAAAGAAGCTAAAAGACTACAAAAAGAAAATGAAATAAAAATAAAAGAAGACTCCATAAACCTAGCAAAACAAATAACACAAAAATCAAAAAAACAAAGAGAAGAAATACTTAGCTTACTAAAAAATATAAACAGTAATAAAGAAACCATAAACTGGGAGCTACTAAAAGACCACAGTAATTATAATGGACTACTAGAACTTAGAAAACTTCCAATAAAACCATTAGAAGAAGATTATAAAATTAAGTTAAAATTACTAGACTACCTAATTCCAAACAGAATATCAAAGTTAGAAAATCAAGCTAAAAATAGATATCAAGAAGATCTAAATAAATGGGAAGTAGAATATAAAAATATAGAAAAAGATAATAATCAAAAAACTTCCATGTGGGAAGAAAGTAGAAAAGCTTTTGAAAATAGAAAATCCATCAAAAATAATAATATAGATAAATTAAAAAAAGAATATGAACAAGGGAAAAAAGAAGGTGTAGAATTTTACATAACAAAAATACTATCAAAGAGAAAATATCCATCATACTACAAAATGACATGTGAAGTAGAATACATACCACTAAATAAAATACTTATAATAGAGTACGCCTTGCCAAAGAAAGAAAAAATACCTAATTTAAAAGAGCGAAAATATGAAGTAACTAAAAAAGACTACAAAGATACATTATTAAAAGAAACAGAATTAAACAAAATCTACGAAGAGTCACTATATCAGCTATGTCTAAGACTAAACTATGATATCTATATGAGTGATATAGCAAATAATATAGAAGGTATTGTATTCAATGGATATTTGACAGAACTAAATAGAAGCAATGGACTAGAAGAAACAAACTGTATTCTATCATTACAAACCTCAGTAGAAACCTTCATGGAATACAATTTAACAGAAGTCGACCCAAAGTTATGTTTTAAAAGAATGAAGGGAAGAGCGGGAACTAAGCTAAGTGATTTAGTTGCTGTTGCACCAATATGTAATATAAGTAAATATGATAAGAGATTTATAAAATCCCATGAAATAGGTGACAAAGTAAAAGGATATAATCTAGCCGCTATGAACTGGGAAGAATTTGAACATCTTATAAGAGAGTTGTTTGAAAAGGAATATGCAAAAGATAATGTGGAAGTTCATGTAACGCAAGGTATCAAAGACGGTGGGGTAGATGGAGTAATAATAGATTCTGATCCAATCAAAGGTGGTAAAATAATTTTACAAGCAAAGAGATATACAAATATAGTTGGAATTTCTGCTATTAGAGAACTTGCAACAGTAGTATCGGATGAAGGTGCAATGAAAGGCATATTAGTTACGACTGCTGATTTCGGAAGGGATTCTTATGAGTATATAAAAGATAAACCACTTACACTTATCAATGGAGAAAATCTTTTATATATGTTAAAAAAACATGGCTACGAAGCAAGAATAGACTTAACTGAAGCCAAACTTCAAATAAAAGAACAGCTTAAGGATAATACTTTTAGCAAAATTAAAACTACTAATTAAGGAAGCTAAAATGAATATATACAAACAACTTGTTCATAAGACTAGCGCTATAGCTCTTCAATTAGAAGGAGTATACAACTTACTATAATGCAATGAAAGATATATGTTCACCAGCAAATCAAGTTAAAGAGAAAATTAAAGAGTTATTCTCAGTTATTGCTCAACATACATACGTGGAATATATTGTAAAACAAGCAATTTTATTTTAGGGGGAGTTTATGAAAAAACACGGGATATTAAGTATTTTTATGGCATTTTGCATCATGCTAACATCATCATTTATGAATATATCTTCTGCAGCCACAGTAGAATATCTTGATGAATTAACAACAGATGAAATGCTTCTTAGCGAGTTAATATATGACGACTACATTTTAAAACAAAAGTATAATGAAAAAATAAATATAAAAAATTATACAGAATTCTATGATAAATGTAGAGCATATATAGACCGTGGAGATATAATGTATGAAAGTTTAGATCAACTTAATAATAGGTTATCTAAATATACATTAAAAATGGTTGAAAGAGATAAAGTAACAGGTTTTGAGGGAGCTGTTTTTGAAAGAGATTACAATGGAAAAAGACATTTAACTATTGTATTTCGTGGAACAGAAATGGATAAGCTAAATGATTTAGCTACAGATTTCTTAGATGTATTCATTCCAATATTTAAAAACCAAACCAATGTGGCAAAAAAACTAGTAAAAAATGCTATTAAATTAAGTACATCTTCAAATCCTATAGATGAAATATCATTAACAGTTCATTCATTGGGAGGATTTTTAGCACAGTGTGTGGGTGTGGAGATAGCACAAAATAATATTGAAATGTCTAATATAGACTGGTATGCATCAACATTTAATGCACCAGGTTTATGGATGTCTCGTGAAGAACTAAGCAAATCAAAAAATACTTCATCAAAAGAAATAAATGAATATTTAGATTATGTTAATAGTTTAGATAGAAATTTGAAAAGTTATTCTAAAATTAAAAATTACTATATAGATGGTGATATTGTAGGAGAGTATGGTAAACATGTAGGACAAGAATTCAGATATGAAAACCATACATCTAGTTTAACTAAATATCATAGTTTATATAATTTTCACAAGTATGGGAATTGGTACAAAACATCAACTTCAAAAACAATAATTAAAAGTGTTTATGAAAATGATACAGAAGTTAAAGGGAAAGCACCTGCTAATAAGAATGTTGAGTTATACATTAACAATAAAAAAGTAAAATCCATGTATACAAATAACAGAGGAGATTACAAGTTTACTGTTGGAAAACAATCAGCAGGCTCAAAGATTGAGATTAGATTTAAAAACTCATCTGGTAAATATGAATCAACTAGTAAAGCAGTAAAAATCCTTTAAAAGTCAATAAAATTTATTATGGCAAAAAAACAATAACAGGTAAGGCTATTCCTTATTCAAAGGTTGAAGTTTATTTAGAACAAAAAGCAAGTGCAGAAGAGGAAGGAATATTAAGCAAAACTACTGCTGACAAATATGGAAAGTTTACTTTAAATTTACCAAGAACTTATTCAGCAGGAACAAAATTTAAAGTAAGAACATCTAAAGCTTTTTATCCTAGCAAATCAGTAAGTTTAAGTATATCAAAATCAAATATATCAACTTTAACTATAAATAAGTTGTATTCAGCAGCAACAAGCCTTAGTGGAAAAACAACAAGTAATGCAAAAGTTACAGCATACAAAAACAGCAAAAAAATAGGAAGTACTGTAACATCAGATAAAAATGGAAACTTTAAAATTTCTATAGGAAAGCAATTAAAAGGAACTAAAATAAAAGTTGTTGCAAGAAAAAGTAATTATAATGACAAAGAAAGCACAATTACAGTTACTCAATCACCAACTGCAAAATTAAGTGTTAATCCTAAATATTATAATTCAAAGACAATAAGTGGGAAAACAACTCCAGGATCAACTGTAAAAGCTTATGTTTCTAAAAAGCAAGTGGGGAAAACTGCAACAGCAGATAAAAATGGAAATTACAAAATAACTGGAATCAAAAAACAAAGTTCCAAAAAAGTAATAACTATTAAGGCGACTAAGAAAAATTATATTTCAAAAAGTATAAATATAACAGTTAAAGCAGCATCAACTGTGAGACTTCCATTTATATCAAAGGGAAAAGTTGGGTATATGGATGAAACAGGTAGAGTAGCCATAAAACCTCAGTTTAAATATTTCTACAGTGAGATGTATTCCATGATGATGGCAGGTGAATTTTACAACAATAGAGCACAAGTTTACACTTCATCAGGGAAAACAAGATATATAGATACAAATGGAAAGTATATAAATAACTATACTTATGATTATGGATTTGATTTTTCTGAAAATATGGCAGTGGCATATAGAAATGGAAAATTTAGATTTATAAATACAGCTGGAAAAGAGGTTTTCAGTACAAAATATACAGTTAATGGATGTTTTAGAAATGGATTAGTTATGTATAAACACAATGGAAAAAGTGGATATATGGACAAAACTGGAAAGATAGTTATTAAAGCACAATATGCAGATGCTAAAAGTTTTTATAATGGATACGCTTTAGTAGAATTGACTAATGGACAAACTGCAATCATTGATAAAAAAGGAAAAAATAAAACAGAAGGATATAAATTAGGATATTACTTAAATAATCATAGTTATAATCAACCAATAGTATCAGAAGGTATGTTTGCCCTATATGGAGAAGGATATGTTTTTGCAGATATAAACAATCCTAGTAAAATAAAAATATACAATAAGATAGGTTCTTCACTTGCTGGATTTGATGGTGTAGGTATATTTACAAGTGGTTTAGCACCAGTTAAGACTGATGGTAAATGGGGATATATTGACAAAAAAGGTAAGATGGTTATAAAACCGACCTATGATTTTGCTGGAAATTTTGAAGGCAACTATTCTACTGTACATAAGGGTAATTATATTTATGTAATTGATAAAACTGGTAAAATAGTAAGTAAGAAATTTAAATATTCTTATGAGGGTTCTGCTAGAATAGATCATAAACTGATGGCATTTAACAATAGTAGTGGATACAAGTACTATGATTTTAAAGGAAACTTGGTAAAACCTAAGCTTTAAAAGTAAAACATAGATGCATAGATATATGCCATAATTAAGATAATAAAAATAGCTAAAGTCTAATAAGGCTTTAGCTATTTTTAGTACTATTCGTCTAAAAGTTGAATTGTATATCCATCAGGATCATTTACAAAGAAAAATCTTATATCTGGCATAGGAGTTATTGGACCTACAACAGGTATATTTTTAGATTTTATTTTTTCAACCAAATCATCTAGTTGTTTAAAAGCAATACCGATAGAAACACCATTACCTAAGTTTTCCTTAGATGCAGTTGAGATAGGTATTAGCTCGATTTTAGCATCATCATCTTCACCAAGCATGACTATTTGGTGATTTCCACCTTCAATAACTCTAGATATTTTCATTCCTAACAAATCTTTATAAAACTTTAAGCTATTATCTAGATTAGTTACTTGTATAGTAGTCCATTGGAATTTCATATGTACCTCCTAAAAATTTTTATATTTAATTATGTATTTCAAAACATAAATATTAAGGCATATGAGATATTTCATAAAACTAGCAATATATTATATGCCAAATACTTATCTTGACTGTTCAATAACATACTTCATATTGTCAGTTTTGTAATAAGATATAAAGTATTCTATAGGAAACTCAACCCCATCTTTTTGTCCATAAGTAGTTGTATTAAATAATAGAAGAGGATGGCCATCCTCAACTTCTAGCAACTCACTTATTTCATCCTTAGATGAAGCAGCTTCAATAACTTGAGTAGCTCTAGTAATTTTTATATTATAGAAATTCTCCAATACATTATATAAAGAATTCCCTGCAAAGTCGAAACACTCAATATTTGAAAATTGATTATAAGGAAGATATGCTTTAGTCAAGCATAGAGGCTTTTCATCAGCGTAATATACTCTTTCTAAGACAAAAATATTTTCATTTTCTAATAAATCAAGCTTTTCGCAAATTTCATAACTACCTTTTTCTACAGCTGTTTTAAGTAGTTTTCTAGAAGGTTTCTTACCTTGATTAGTAATTTCTTCTGTATAACTATGTACCGTATTAAGATTTTGTTTTGAAGTATTTTTATTTACAAAACTGCCTTTACCAGAAACCTTATATACATACCCTTCTTTAACAAGTTCATCAATTGCTCTTCTAACAGTTATTCTACTAACATTATAAGAATCAATAAGCTCTCTTTCTGAAGGCAATGGCTGGTGAGGCGCTAGTTCATTGTTGTTAATCTTTTTTATAATATCATTTTTAATAATATAGTATTTTGGTAATACCCTATCCATAATTTTACCTCTTTTATATTGTATTTATATAATTTTATTATATCAATATACGATAATTATGTCTAATAGAAGGCTATGTAGGATAATAGTATTTAAAATTCGCTTCGCTTGAGCGACGTGTCGGCGGAATACTTTAAGCCACTGCGTGGGCGCCATGAAATTTCAGTCAACTCCGTTGCTCAAAATTTACTTTTTTACAAACTTACACATCTTGAAATTACTTATATATACAGGTTATCCATAAAATTTATGAAATTATAATTTCCTAGTAAGTGAAAAAATATGCAATTAATGTGCATTTTTATAAAAATAAGTCTAATAGTGTCTAACTTTTATAAAAATGTGTTGACACGAAAACGTTGCTTTAATATAATTAGAGTACAACAATATATAACAAGTTGTTATATCAATAATACAAAATGTAATACAACATAGATAATATAGTATGAAAATAGGAGGGAATATGATAAATAAGATAGCAGGAGCAATATATGGTATGGCATTAGGAGATGCAATGGGAATGCCACCAGAGCTATGGAGTAGGAAAAAAACAAAAGAGTTTTTTGGAGAAATAAAAGAATTTTTAGATGGACCAAAGGAAAATGATGTAGCATGCAATTACACAAAAGGTCAATTTACAGATGACACAGCTCAAGCACTAGTTATAATTGATTCTTTAATAGATACAAATTTTATTCCTAGTCAACTTGATATAGCAACTAAATTATTAGAGTGGGCAGATAGAGAAAATGCTTTTGAAAATAATATATTAGGGCCTACATCTAAAGCAGCATTGAATGGTTTTAGAGAAAATAAAGATACAAAATCTATTACAGACGCAGCACAAAGTAACGGTTCTGCCATGAGAATAGCTCCAATAGGATGTTTATTTTCATCAGACAAGAAAAATGAATTAGTTGACTATGTTTATGAGATATCAAGAACTACTCATAGTAGTGACATTTCCATAGCAGGTGCAGCAATGATTGCTATGGCAGTAAGCTCATCTATGGAAAATGATGATTTTGATAAAGTAATGGAAGATGTATATGAAATAGAAGAATATGCTCTAAGTTTAGGATGTGAAACTATTAATCCATCAATAGCAGCTAGAACAAAACTAGGTGTTGAGTTAGCTAACAAATATGAAGGTAATGATGATGAATTTTTAGAGAATATATACAACATAATAGGTGCAGGAGTAATAATAAGTGAGTCAGTACCAGCGGCATTAAGTATAGCTTATTATGCAAAAGATCCTAATAAATGTAGTATATTATGTGCTAATTTAGGTGGAGACACAGATACAATAGGAGCAATGGCTTGTGCTATATGTGGAGCATTTACTGGTTTTGACAAAATAAATAAGGAATATGTGGCTGACTTAGATAAGAATAATGATATAAATCTACAAAAGTATGTGGACATTTTATTAGAAAGAAGGGAAGCATAAATGAAAACATTGGTGCTAGGGGCAGCAATAGTAGATAAAATAATGAATATTAATATGCTACCCAAAAGTGGAGACGATATTGTTGCATCTCAGGAAATTACAACAGTAGGCGGATGTGCTTACAATGTGGCTAATATACTTAATAATTTAGAAGTCGCTCATGATTTAGTAGTTCCTGTAGGATGTGGCATGTATGGTCACACCATAGAAAAAGATCTTTTAAATAATGGATATGAAATTTTTATAAAAGATGAAAATACTGATAATGGATACTGTTTATGTTTAGTAGAAAATAGTGGCGAGCGAACTTTTATAACAGTACAGGGAACTGAATGTGAATTTAAAAAAGAATGGCTAGATAATCTAGACACAAATAAATATAACAAAGTATATATATCAGGATATGAATTAGAAGGAAAAAGTGGAGGAGTAATAGTAGAGTTTCTGGAAAAAAATACACATATGGAAATATATTTTGCTCCAGGACCAAGAATCACATACTTAGATAAAGATATTATGAATAGAATTTATAATTTATCTCCAATAATTCATTTAAATGATAAAGAAGCTAGTGAATACACTAATAAAAGTGATTTACATCAAGCTATAGAAGAAATACATGAAAAAAGCAATAATAGTGTGTTTATTACCTTAGGTCCTAAGGGAGTATTATACAAAGAAAAAAATAATGATCCTATTATAGTAGAAGGATATAAGGCAAAAGTAATAGATACAATTGGAGCAGGAGATAGTCATATTGCAGGAATTATAGGCGCAAAATCAATGGCATATGACAATATATCAGTTTGTAAAATTGCAAACAAAATTGCAGCTAAAGTAGTAGCAACAAAAGGACCAAAATTAGAAAATAAGATAAATATAGAGGAGATATAAGATGGAAGTTTCACAAAATAAAAAAACATTTTTAAATGACTGGACTATGTTTGAAAAAATGTGGTTAATAATATCAACAATTACGATGATAGGATTAAGTATTATATGGAAAGATTCTGCGATGGCTTTAATAAGTGGAGTTACAGGAATTATAGGAGTTGTATTATGTGCAAAAGGTAAAGTATCAACTTATATATTTGCAACAGTAAACGTAGCACTTTATGCAATAATATGTTACCAAAATGCTTTATACGGTGAAGTAATGTTAAATGCACTTTACTTTATCCCAATGAATATTATAGGATTCTTACTATGGAACAAGAGAAAAGATGACGATGGAAATGTTGAAGCTAAAGCATTAACAAAAAATCAAGTAATAATATTATTTATAGGTTTAGGAATAGCTATATTCTTATATTACCAATTATTAAAATCTCTAGGTGGAAATCTTCAACTTATAGACTCAATAACTACAGTTACATCAGTTGTTGCCTTAATATTACAAGTAATGAGATACAAAGAGCAATGGTTAGTGTGGATACTTGTTAATCTTGTTTCTATATTAATGTGGGTAATGTTATTAAATACTCCAGAAGGTAGCGTTACGATGATAGTAATGTGGGCTGCATACTTAATAAACTCTATATATGGATATGTAAACTGGAGTAAACTAAGTAAAAAAGAAGCTTAATATTATATAATTAAAAAGTTTATAGCAATTTTAGTGATAAAAAATATATAAAAATTAAATAAAAGAAATAGCTACTATGAAATCATTAATATAGTAGCTTTATTTCTAACAAGAACGTTTTCACTATGGAAAATATTGATATATATTCTTTTATGCTATAATTTGATACAATGTAAAAGAATATTACTTATTGAAGGGAAGAATGTCATGGCAGAAACAACAAATATATTACAATGGACTTTTGTAAGTGAATGTCCGATACCAGAAGATGTAGAAGAGGTATTAGTACCTGGAGAAACAGCTGTTGCAGCATACAAAACATTTAGGGATAGTGCAATTTTTACTAACAAAAGATTAATAGTAAGAGATGCACAAGGATTAACAGGTAAAAAAGTAGAGATCTATTCTTTACCATATTCATCAATAAACATGTGGTCAACTGAAAATGCAGGGAAACTATTTGATTTAAATGCAGAAGTTGAATTATGGACAAGAGCAGGTCATATAAAAATAAATCTACAAAAAGGTGTAGATATTAGAGAATTTGATAGACTAATAGCACAAGCAGTATTTAAATAGAAAAAATCTGAAGTAAGTCAAGTCATTGTAATGACTTGACTTATTTTAATTGTAAGGAAATTATATGTTATCTGATTTATGGATAACGTATAATTTCCAACTTTACAACTTGAGCAACGGGCGAAGCCGTTGGCGATATGAGCGAAGCGAATTTTTTATTGTAAGGAAATTATATCAAAATCCTGTATTGAACAAAGGTGGGTATCTTGCTAAAAAACAAGATAAAATAGTTGTTATATATTAACAAATATAT
>NZ_JWHR01000028.1 GCF_000808015.1 Terrisporobacter othiniensis
CGCCAATGTAGTGACTAAAATGAGCGAAGCAAATTTTTATATAGAAAATATAAGTATTAATAGGAGAAAAAAATGAAGATACTAGTAGTAGAAGATAATAAAAAATTATTACAAACTATAGAAAAAGAACTTTTAAAACATTTTGAAATTGAATGTTGTGAAGATGGAGAAGAAGGTCTTTACCTTATAAAACAAGGAATATATGATTTAGTAGTGTTAGATTTAATGTTGCCTAGCTTAGGTGGAATAGATATTTTAAAAAATATAAGAAATAATCATATAGATACACCTGTACTTATATTAACAGCAAAAGAGAGTTTAGATGAAAAAGTAGAAGCATTTTCTATTGGGGCTAATGATTATCTAACAAAGCCATTTTATATGGAGGAGTTAGTAGCAAGAATATACGCTATGCTTAGAACAACAGGGAAATTACAAACAAAAAATACATTGGACTTTTATGATTTACACTTGGATCTAAGTAAAAGAAGAGTATTTTATAAAGATGAAGAAATAGAATTACAAAATAAACAATTTAACCTATTGGAGTACTTTTTACTAAATAAAGGAACCATACTATTGAAAGAACAGATATATGATAGAATATGGGGAATGGAATCAGATGCAACTATAGAAATTGTAGAAGTTTATATTAGTAACTTAAGAAAAATATTAAGTAAATTTGGATATGATAAATGTATAAAAACTAAGCGTAAGGTTGGGTATATGTTTGATGATCAATAAAAAGGTATTTAGTGATACTAAAGATAAACTTATTAAAATAAATATTTTAGTTGTATCTAGCTTTTTAATTATTTTTTCTCTTTTTACTTTTTTTTATTTTCAAAGCATAACCTATAAGAGTATTGATGACAAGTTAAAAGAAGAGTATGAATATATAAGTATGCAAGTGAACAGGACTTCTTATTTAAATCCAATTGTTCTAAATGATCCTAGAGATTTAGTATATATTTATAAAAATGATAGGCTTATATACTATACAAAAAGCGATTATTTTGAAGAGTTTGCACCTCAGGATGAAAGTGATAAAACAAATGCTTGTTTTACTTATAAAAAAGGAAATTACACCTTTAGAGAATTATCAATAACGATTAATGGTTTTAAAATAAGGATAATAAGAAATATTGACTCTGAACGTTCTTCTTTAAAGCAGTTACTCTTTGTTATAGGTATAGGAATAGTATTTTCTATTATTATTACATATTTTGTTGCCCTATATTTAACAAGAAAGGCATTGTTACCAATAGAAAATGCATGGTATACACAAGCTAAATTTATACAAGATGCTTCTCATGAGCTAAGAACTCCAATTACCATAGTATCTTCTAAATTACAAAGCCTTTTGACAGTTCCAAACAATACCATAAGTGATGAGGTTGAAACCATAGCAGATGCTATGAATGAGACCAGAAGACTAAGGAAAATGATTAAAGACTTATTATCACTTTCAAAAGAAGATACAATAATAAAATTAAAAGTTGAAGAAATAAATATGGTGGATCTCGTTGAAGAAATATATAGAGATTATATTGATATAGCAACTATTCAAAATAAAGTTCTTAAATATGAAAATAATCTTAAAAATCCATTGGTTAAAAGTGATAAAAATAAACTAAAACAATTATTATTAATTTTTATGACTTACAATATATTTAAGATAGATACTT
>NZ_JWHR01000029.1 GCF_000808015.1 Terrisporobacter othiniensis
ATGAAAAACCTTTAAATATAATACGGAAAAGGATTGGTAAATTTTGTAATGCCAAGATAAAATTTATTGACTCAGGAAATTACCATTATGTTTCTTATTTAATGTTGGAAAAAATTAAGGAGCCATTCATCTTGGTATTGTTTGATCATCATACAGATATGCAACCTTCATTTTTTAGGGAACTAATGTCTTGTGGTTGTTGGGTTAAAAAAACATTAGATAATAACAAATTTATTGAAAAAGTAATAATTATAGGAGCTAAAGAAATTATAATTGGGAAGAGTTTTCAAAAGAAAATATTAATCTACCCATATATATTTCTATTGATAAAGATATTATAAACTCTAAAGAAGCTATAACTGATTGGGATCAAGGAAGTTTAACATTAAAAGAATTAAAGGAGATTTATATAGGTATATGTAAAAAACATGAAATAATAGGTGTTGATATTTGTGGTGACTCATCTTATGATAATAAAATATTTTCAAATAATTATAATGATGAAATAAATAATAGAAGTAATAAAGAAATATTAAACATGATAGAAGAAGAGTTTGACTATGAATTAGCACCTAATATGTAGAGAAAGAGCTAGGTATATTAAATTTATTAATATATTTAGCTCTTTTTTCTATATATGTTAATAAAAATGATAACTATTATTTATTGACAATGATTCTCAATGATGATAAACTAATATTACAAAATGATTCAGGGAGAGAGGAAATACTATGATAAGAAAAGGAAAATTAGTAAAAAATACAGCAATAGCTTTAGCAATAATGTCGGTATTTGGGAGTACATTAACACCAGTAAGTGCTGCTGAAATAATGAAAAGCTCTACAGCAATAACTCAATACGTGGAAGGTACGTATGATATAAATGCAAAATTAATAAAAGATACTTCGGATGAAGACTCTATGGCCAATGGATATTTGGAATCTACTAAGATACAAATCTCTAATAATAAGATATATATGATAATGAAATTTACTAGTGGAAGCTTATTAAAGGAATTAAATCCTAGTGTAAATGGAGAAGCAGTTAAAGGGAATATAACTACAGATAGTTCAGACGATACTAAAACTGTAAAATTTGAAATAAATTCTTTAAATGATAACATAACATTAGGTGTAAAAATAAATCCTTTCGGAAGTTTTGTGGTAGATGCAGAGTGTAGGATAAAAGTTGAAAAAGCAGAGATACCTACACAACCAACAACTCCGGAAGAAGATGACGCAGTTACTTCTCCAACACCAAGCGTACCAGACGAAGATGAAAATGATAAAGAAGAAGTGAAAGAAAATGAGAAAACTTTAAACACTGTTTTAAAACATGAAACTGAAGATAAAGATTCATCAGCAAATAGATATTTAGAATCAAGTAAATTAAAAGTAGTAGATAATAAAAAATACATGGTGATTAATTTTAATAGTGGGAACATGTTTACAGCTATGAAAGCTTCAGTAAATGGAAAAGAAGTTGAAACAAAATTTGAATATGATAAAAAAAGTGATATAGCAACAGTGGAATTTGAAATATCTTCTTTAGAAGATGAAATGTTATTAACTTTTACATATAACACACCAATAGGAAGCATGACACATTCAGCTAGAATTCAATCTAAGATTGAAGAGTCAGGAAATGAAGGAGAAGTAACACCTCCAAGTGATAATGAAGACGATAATACTGGATTAGGGGATTCAAATAATGATTCTGGATCTGATAGTAATTCAGGAAATGGGTCAAGTAACGGATCTGGATCAAATTCAGGTTCATCAAACTCAAATGGTACTTATAAAAATGGATATTATCAATTAAAAAATATAGTTCATAGTGACAATGCTGTAGGATACCAAATGGTAAGAAGTTTATTAAGTGAAACTACTAACATGGAAGTTAAAAATGGAAAAACTTATATAACATTAAGAATGTCTTCATACAGCTTAATGGGTGATATAAGTATGAAAGTTAATAATAAAACAGTTAAATTTACTAAAAATGTAATAGATAATGATACTGTTGAATTTAGCTTAGAAGTTCCAAATCTAAATGCAAAAATAACAATGAATATGTTTGTAACAGCAATGAATCAAACTGTAAGCTTTGGTGTTTCTTTTGATAAAAGTACAGTTAAGTTCATAAGTTCAAATGAAGAACCAACTATACCTAATACAAATGGTGGAAGTATAAATAATGGTGGAAATAATAACTCATCATCAAATAATAATTCAACTAGTGGTTCAAATGATATAGTAGCAGAAAACACAACTGTAAAAGGTAAATTATATACTATAAAAAATGAAATAATATCAGACAGTGCAACTGGAAAAGAAATGGCTAGAAAATACTTAAACTCTACTACAAAGATAGAAGAGATTAATGGAAAAATGTATGCTACATTAACATTTACAGGTGTTGATTTAATGAGCAATCACAAAATATACGTAAATGGAAGTTTAGTAAATTATACTGTAACATCTAGTAGCTCAAGCTCAAAATCTATAAGATTTGCTATACCAAATGTAAATGCAGATATAAAAGTGCAAGTCCATGTAATCCCAATGAACTCAACAGTTACATTTGGAGTTAAACTATTAGAAGATACATTAACATTTGTAAAAGATTTTGAAGTGCAAAATGGAAAACTTCCACAAACAGGTAGTGCTTTTGGTAGTGAGATGATACTAGGGTTTGGTGGATTATTAACTGCAAGTGGAGTATTACTTAGAAAAAAAAGAAAGTAGGAATATATAGATGAAGAAAATTAAGCAATTATTTCTTATAGCTATATTTTCTCTAATAATAAGTGCACAAGGAATAGTAGCAAGTGCAGCTGAAATTAGTGAATTAGAAAGTGGCATTTATGAAATAAGCAATGATGTTTACCATGAACAAGAAATTGGAATGAATATGGCTAGACAATATTTAGATGAAAATATGACTTTAGAAAAAAGTAATGGTAAATGGTATTATACAGTGAAATTTAGTGGAACTAATTATATGAATAACCATAGAATATGTCTTAATGGTGAAGAAATTGATGTTGAAACATTGAATGAAAATAAAGATGAAAATACAATAGAATTTAAATTTGAAACAGACTCTATAACTCCAAATCTAAGCACTAAAATATATGTAGATGCCATGGAAAGAGATGTTGAATTTGACATAATTCCAAAGGAAGATACTTTAAAATTAGTACAAGCCATAGAAGAGCCTAAAGAAGAAGTTGAAGCAAAAAGCACATCTAATGAAGATGCAAAAGATGATAAATCAGCAGATGAGGGTAGCAAACCTTCAAGTAAAACATTCTTCATAGGTGCGTCAGTAGTACTAGTCATAGTTATAATAACATTATTTTTAAGAAGATTAAAAAAGTAGTTTATGAAAAATAAAATTTCAAAAATTTTAATTTCTATGGGCCTATTAATTATAATAGGCTCTTTAACTCTAATTACTTATTCTAAGTATGTAGATAAAAAAGCTTTAACATCCTTTGAAGAAAAAATAGAAAATAATGAAGTTATAACTAAAGTAAATCCTGGAGACGAAATTGGAATTATAGAAATAGAATCTGTTAATTTAAAAAATGTAATAGTAGAGTCTACTGATAATAAATATTTAAGATATCATGTAACTCATTTTGAAGAAAGTGCAATGCCAGGGGAAGAGGGCAATTTTGCGCTAGCTGGACATAGTAGTACTTATTATACCAATCAAGTATTTAATGAAGTTCACAAGGTGAAAGTTGGAGATAAGATAAAAATAAAAACAGTAAATGATGAATTTACTTACACAATAACTGAAACTAGAGTTGTCGAATCAGATGAAATAGACGTGTTAAATCAAGATATGAGCAAAAAAGAAATTACCTTAGTAACTTGTACTAATGGTGGCAAACAAAGGTTTATAGTAAAAGGTGAAATTAAATAAGAAATTATAAAAGAAATTATTGTTAAGTTAAAGAAAGGGAAGGTAAAGATGAGCTTAAAGAAAAAAATAGTTGGATTACTTTCATTAACAACATTAGCTTTAATGATAGGTTGTTCAAATGGTGAAAGTAATAAAGGCGAAATGCCTAATAGCAATAACAAAGAAGTAGTAGTTGCAACATCAGTTGCTGTAACAGAAATTTTAGATAGATTAGGTGTTGAAGTAAGTGGTGTTCCAACTACTTCCTATGAATTACCAGAAAGCGTAAAGGATGCAACAAAAGTTGGAAGTCCTATGAATCCAGATTTAGAAATAATAAAATCATTAAACCCAACTTGTGTAGTTTCTGTAGATACTTTAGGTTCGGATTTTGAAAAGAAATTTACAGAAAATAATATACCAAGCAAGTTTGTTAATTTAAGTAATGTTGACGGGCTAAAAGAAACAATATTAGATTTAGGCAAAGAATTTGATAAAAGTGAAAAAGCAAATGAAATAATAGGAGAATTAGAAAATAAGGAAAAAGAATTAACTTTAAATAATAAAAAAAGTGATGAAGAAGTTCTTATACTATTCGGTGCACCTGGATCTGTAATGGTTTCAACAGATTTATCTTACGTAGGTAATTTAGTGAAAATTGCTGGTGGGAACAATATTTTTGAAAGTGAAACTTCATCTTTCATGCAAGTGAATATGGAAGAAATAATAAAAAGAAATCCTGATAAAATTCTTATAATGACACACGCTGTTCCTGAAGAAGCAAAGAAAACTGTGGAAGAAGAATTTGCTAAAGATACTTGGCAACAACTTGACGCTATAAAAAATGATAAAGTGTATTATCTGGAAAATGGATATTTTGGAATGAGTGCCAACTTAAAAGTTATAGAAGCACTAGATAAGATGGGAGAAATCTTAAATGAGCAATAAAAGTTTAGACAGGAAAAAAACATTATACATAGTAGCATCCATAATATTTTTATTTGCTGTTTCCTTAATATCGATGAAACTTGGATCTTTAGATATATCATATAGTGAACTATTAAAAGGACTATTTACAAATTCTAGTGAAGGTAATATGTCTATTATAAGGGAGTTAAGATTTCCAAGAATTATTATTGCTATATTAGTTGGTGGAAACTTGGCTATATGTGGTGTGCTTTTACAAGTTGTTGTAAAAAATCCTTTAGCAGATCCGGGCATAACAGGAATTTCTGCAGGAGCATCACTAGTTGCAGTATTAATAATGGTACTTTTTCCAGCGCTTAATAATTTAAAATCGATATTAGCTTTTGGTGGAGGGTTAATGTCAGCACTGTTAGTATTTTCAATAGCTTATGACAAAGGATTCTCACCTCTTAGAATAATTCTAGCAGGGGTTGCTATAAATGCTATGCTCTCTGCCATGTCATCCATATTAACAACTGTAAATTCAAATGGAATATCATCAGTTACAAATTGGTTAAATGGTAGTTTAGCTACAGTTACATGGTCAGATACAAAAATGTTAGCTATTTATTCTTTAATAGGTGTATTAATATCATTTACACTAAGACAAACTTGTAACTTAATGAGTCTTGGAGATAAAACAGCAAAGAGCTTAGGTGTGGACATTAACAAACAAAGAATAATAATATCATCAGTTGCTGTTTTCTTAGCAAGTATAAGTACAGGTGTAGCAGGAATTATTTCTTTTGTGGGATTAATAGTACCTCATATAGGAAGGTTTTTAATAGGCTCAGATCACAAATATCTAATACCTTTTTCTTTCACTATGGGAGCTATGCTACTTTTAATAGCTGACACAATGGGAAGATGTTTATTTGTACCTTATGAAATACCAGTTGGTATTGTTATGTCAGTAATAGGTGGACCATTCTTTATATTCTTATTAAGAAGGAGTATTAAAAAATGTTAAGAGGAGAGAATATAAGCTTTTCTTATAATAAAGACAAAGTTTTTATAGAAAATTTAAATATAAATATTCCAAAAGGTAAAATAACTACTATTTTAGGACCAAATGGAAGTGGTAAATCCACGTTGCTTAGTATTTTATCAACTTACAACAAGCCATTAAAAGGAGATGTTTATTTAGAAGATACAAATTTAAAGAATTTGAAAACTAAAGAAATAGCAAGGCTTATTGCCACAGTTCATCAACATAATGAATCACCAGCTGATTTAGATGTGGAAACTTTAGTTAGTTATGGTAGAGTTCCTCATAGCAAACATTGTAAGAACAAAAATGAAGATGAAAAAATAGTAAATTGGGCAATTAAGTCTACAAACTTAAAGGACATAAAAAATACTAAAGTTATGAGTTTATCTGGCGGTCAAAGACAAAGAGCTTTCATAGCTATGGCACTAGCACAAAAGACAGATGTCCTACTTCTTGATGAACCTACAACTTATCTTGATATTTATCATCAAATTGAAATACTTGAACTTGTAAAAAAGTTAAACGAAGAACATAGTATAACAATAATTATGGTTCTTCACGATATAAATCAAGCAATAAAATACAGTGATAATATTGTGATTATGAAAGATGGAAAAATAATAGAAGAAGGAAACCCCAAAAAGGTTATAAATGAAAATACAATAAAATCTGTTTACAATGTGGAAGGCGTAATTTGCAATGTAGAGAAAGAAGATATGTATTTTGTTCCAACAAAAGCATGTTAGGAGGGATGAAAATGAATATAGCAAAAAAAGCTTTATTTTTAACAGTAGGTATGATTTCTTTAATACTTGGTATTATAGGCATATTTTTACCAGTATTACCTACAACGCCATTATTATTATTAACATCTTACTGTTTATTAAAGAGTAGCGATAAATTAAACGAAAAATTTATGCAAACTAAAATATATCAAAAATATGTAAAGAAATTCCAAGAACAAGGTGGAATGACTTTAAGAGCAAAACTTACTTTAACTATACCTGTGTCATTACTATTATTGTTTATGTTTATAACTATTGATAGTTTTGTAATGAGAATAATTATTGTTATCATGTGGTTGGCTAAAGTTATAGTATTTACAAAAATGAAGACAATTAAAGTGGAGGCAAGCAATGTTTAATAAAAGATTACTATCAATATGTGATAGTTCAAAAAAATGGATTGGTCTTACAGTTTTAATGAATTGGATTTCTATAATATGTAATATAGCATTAATTTTATTTATAGGAACTACTGTAGACAAATTAATAAATGGAAATTTAAATTTAAATATGATGATTACATCTATATTTATAATGGCAATGTTAGGAATAAGATTTGTGGCGAACTTCTTATCTACTAAATTTTCTCTTTACTCATCAAGTGAAGTTAAAAAAACTTTAAGAAGTACAATATATGAAAAATTATTAAGTTTAGGTGTAAATTATACAAATACAATATCTACATCTTCTACAGTTCAAATAGCAGTAGATGGTGTGGAACAATTAGAAATATACTTTGGTAGATTTATGCCTCAATTGTTTTACTCTGTAGTGGCACCATTAACTTTATTTGCAGCAATGAGTTTTATAAGTTTTAAAACAGCAATAGTACTTTTAATATGTGTACCTTTAATACCTATTACAATAATGGTAGTTATGAAAATAGCTAAGAAGTTATTAAGTAAATATTGGGGCGTTTACACTGATTTAGGAGATTCATTCTTAGAAAATCTTCAAGGACTTACAACTTTAAAAATATTTGATATTGATGAAGATAAAAATAAAGAAATGAACGATAATGCAGAGCATTTCAGAAAAATAACTATGAAAGTCTTATCAATGCAATTAAATTCCATAATAGTAATGGATATAATAGCTTTTGGTGGTTCTGCTCTTGGTATACTTATAGCAATATTTGAATTCAGAGCAGGTATGTTAAGTGCTGGAGATGTTTTAATAATAATACTTTTATCTGCAGAATTCTTTATACCAATGAGGCTTTTAGGTTCATTTTTCCATGTAGCTATGAATGGTATATCTGCCAGTGAAAGGATGTTTAAACTACTAGATACTCCAGTAGAAGAAATAAAAGCTTTAGATGCAGAACAAATAAATAAATTAAATAACATAAATATAGAGTTAAAAAATGTTGACTTTAGTTATGATAAAGAAAGAAAAGTATTAGAAAATATAAACTTAGGAATGAAAAACAATAAAATGATTGCTTTAGTTGGAGAAAGTGGATGTGGTAAAAGTACTATTACTAATTTACTTTTAAAACAAGCAAAAGTAGATAATGGAGAAATTTTATTAAATGGAATAAACTTAAATGATATACCATTTGATGTACTAACTAAAAAAGTTGGATTTATAAATCATAGTGCTTATGTTTTCAATGGAAGTATAGAAGATAACATAAGAATGGGTAAAAATGATGCAACTAACGAAGAAATATATGATGCTCTTAAAAAAGCAAATCTATATGACTTTGTAATGAGTTTACCTAATAAGTTAAAAACTAATGTAGGTGAAGGTGGTTCACTTTTATCTGGTGGACAAAAACAAAGATTAGCTTTAGCTAGAACAATAATAATAGATCCTGAAATATATATATTTGATGAAGCAACTTCTAATATAGATGTGGAAAGTGAAGAAAAAGTTTGGGAAAGTATTTATAAATTAGCTAAGAATAAAACAGTAATAGTTATATCTCATAGATTAGCTAATGTTACAAATGCTGATATTATATATGTACTTGATAAAGGGCATATTGTTGAAAGTGGAAAACATAAAGAATTAATGATGATTAAAAATAAATACTATGAATTAGTAACTCATCAACAAAACTTAGAAAATATATACAAAGAAGAAGTAGAAATAAAGGAGGTGGCAGTAAATGAATAATAGACAATCGGGATTTAAAATAATGACAAGGCTTATAAAAGTATTAAAGCCACTGGCACCTATAATGATGATTACTATATCATTTGGTGTACTTGGATTTTTAGCAGCCATAGCAATAACATCATTTGGTATGATAGCTACTGCTACGGCTTTAAATATAGATATGGGAGTTTCTATAAAAACTTGTATTTCTATAATAATTGCTTGTGGAATACTTAGAGGGGTTCTTAGATATATAGAACAATATTCAGGTCACTTTATAGCGTTTACAATACTTGCAATACTGAGAGATAAAGTTTTTAAAGCGCTTAGAAAACTATCTCCTGCTAAATTAGAAAGTAAAGAAAAAGGTAATTTAATTTCTGTGATAACAAGTGATATAGAACTATTAGAAGTATTTTATGCTCATACAGTGGCGCCAATTGCCATAGCTATAATTACATCAATAATAATGACTGTAATACTTTACAATATTAATCCTGTATATGGAGCAGTTTCAGCACTATTTTATATAGTAGTAGGATATTTAATACCTGTCATATCTTCAAATTTTGGAAAAGAAGCTGGCATGGAATATAGACAAGAGTTTGCAAAAACAAATTCACACTTATTAGAATCATTAAAGGGTATAAAGGAAATTTTATTATTCGAAGAAGGTCAAAATAGATTAAATCAAATAAATAAAAATAGTGATATATTAGATGAAAAAATGGCTGGAATTAAAAAACATGAGGGAATAATAAGAGCATTTACAGATGTAACTATAATGATAGCTATACTTACATTCTTATTTATAAGCATAAACTTATATAATGAAGGAAGTATAAATATAGGACAAGGTCTAGTTGCCATAGTAATACTTTCAAGCTCATTTGGACCTGTTGTAGCATTAAGTAATTTATCTAACAACTTAGTTCAAACTTTTGCTTGTGCACAAAGATTATTTGATATATTAGATGAAGTTCCAGCAGTAGAAGAAGTTGATGGAGATATAGAATTAGAAAGTTCTAATATAAACATAGAAAATGTAAATTTTGCATATAAAAATAGAGATGAAAATCTTTTAAAAGATATAAACTTGGAGATAAAACCAGGAGATAAAATAGGTATTCTTGGTGAAAGTGGATGTGGTAAGTCTACCTTCTTAAAATTATTAATGAGATTTTGGGATGTTAATGAAGGAAGCATATCTTTAGACAATAAAAATATTAAAACTATGCCAACAAAGACACTTAGAAGATCTCAGTCTTTAGTTACTCAAGAGACATTCCTATTTAATGATAGCATAGAAAATAACATCAAAATAGGTAAAAAAGGTGCAACAGAAGAAGAAGTTATAGCAGCTTGTAAAAAAGCATCTATACATGAGTTTATAAAGACTTTACCACAAGGTTATAAAACTAATGCAGGTGAGCTTGGTTCAAACTTCTCATCAGGAGAGAAGCAAAGAATTGGTATAGCAAGAGCATTCTTACATGATGCTGATATATTAATTCTTGATGAACCAACTAGTAATTTAGATACTTTAAATGAAGCGGAAATCTTAAAGTCAATAAACAATGAATGCAAAGATAAATCTATAGTAATGGTTTCTCATAGAAAATCAAGTGTATCAATTTGTGATAAAAAGATTTATGTTAAAAACAATACTTTAAATTTAGCTTAAGAGGAAAAATAATGGGAAGAATAGAAAAAGAAAAAAAAACCATAACTCTTATGATAAATATTTATTGTAAGAAAAAACATAAACATAAAGATGGGTTATGTGAAGAGTGCCAAGAGTTATTAGAATATGCTCATAAAAGATTAGATTTTTGTAAATTTGGTGAAGAAAAAAGTTTTTGTAGCAAGTGTCCTATACATTGCTATAAAAAGGATATGAAAGCAAAAGTTAAAGCTGTTATGAAGTTTTCAGGTCCTAGACTTATAATTTACAGCCCAATTCAATTTATAAAACATATATTTGAATAATAAATAGAACCTGCCTTTTTAGGTAGGTTTTTATTTTAAACAATATATATTTATTAAATTATAATGATGGAGATTTTTTATTTATGATAAGGAATTGAATTTTTATATAAAAAATGGTTTAATTTGACCTAAGTTTGGTATAATCTATTATAGATAGTTTACAAATAAATATAAATCTAAAGACATAAGGGGGAAAGTAACTATGTCATACAATATAGCAGTTGCAGGTAAAGGTGGCACAGGAAAAACAAGTTTAACAGGGATACTTATCGATTATCTTACTAAAGAGAAAAAGGGTGAAACTTTAGTAGTAGATGCAGATGCAAACTCTAATATAAATGATGTATTAGGTATGGAGCTAAATGGTACAATAGGAGAGATAAAAGAAAAAGCTAACCTAATGGAGCAAAAAAGAGAACAATATCCAGGTGGAATGACTAAGTCTCAATATTTAGAATATGAATTAAATTCTATTGTAGAAGAAGGAAATGGATATGATTTGCTTGTAATGGGGAGATCAGAGGGGGAAGGTTGCTATTGTTTTGTCAATTCTATATTAAAAAGGCAAATACAATTAATGTCTAATCACTATGATTATGTAGTTATGGATAATGAAGCTGGAATGGAACATTTAAGTAGAAAAACGCTTAGAGAAATAGATGATTTATTATTAATAAGTGACTGTTCAGCTAGAAGTATAGAAGCTGTTGCAAGAATAAGAGATTTAGCTAAAGAAATGGGAATAAGAGTTGGAAGAACATCATTAATAGTAAATAAAGCACCTAATGGTGAGTTAAATGATGGTATAAGAAGAGAAATAGAAAGATTTGATTTAGATTTACTTGGAGTAGTTCCTATGGATGAAATGATATTTGAATATGATTGTAATAGAAAACCATTAGTTGAATTGCCAGAGGATTCTAAAGCTAGAGTAGCAATGAAAGGTATTTTTGAAAAATTAAATGTTTAATATAAAAGAAACAGTATAAATTAAATTTATACTGTTTTTTACTTTTATAGTTTTTTTGCACACTCAGGGCATATTCCTGTAAATTCAAGATTATGACTTGTTATTGTAAAGCCTGTTTCTTCACATAAATCATTTTCGAATTTTTTTAAAGGACAGCAACTTACTAAAATAATCTTATTACATAAAGAACATACTAATTGATGTTTATGTTCTCTATTATTAATTTGGTAATATGTCTTTCCATCATTACTTAGTTGTTTTAATAAGATACCCTTATCAGTCAAAGCATTTAATGCCCTATAAATAGTTGATAGATTTATATTAACTTCCTTGGAAGTTTGTTCTAATATATCTTCAGATGTAAGGGGACTATCTGAGTTGTTAAGTACAGAAAGGATTATCATTCTTTTTTTAGTAGTCTTCAAATTAGCTGCTTTTAAAATATTATCTTCATTATTCATATATTCACATCCTTAAAATATTAAAAATAATATGTTTCTTATACTAAGATAAAGGATAAACTTATTATATGGCTTTGTCAATAAAATATAAATGCATATGATTTGCACTTGACTAATATATATATAAGTAGTATTATTTATTTAGAAAGTGCAAATGAGAGGTATTATCATTTACAACGATAATTAAAATATTTAAATATATAAGAGTATAAGGAGTGAAAAAATTAAAATGAAAAAAATAATATCCTTACTATTAGTAATACCTATGTTGTTTACAATAGGTTGTAGTAAAGAAAACAAAGAAAATGAAAACTCAGAAGGTAAGATAAAAATATATACTAGTATTTATCCATTATACGATTTTGCTAAGAAAGTTGGAGGAGACAAAGTTGATGTAACTAATTTAGTTCCTGCAGGAACAGAACCTCATGAATGGGAAATATCAACGAGTGATATTGTGAATCTAGAAAAGGCAGATATGCTTATATATAATGGAGCTGGTATTGAAAACTGGACGGATAAAGTTATTAGTACATTAGAAAATAAAGATATAGCTTATGTAAAAACTAGTGAAGGATTGGATATACATAAGATAGGTAAAAAAGATAGTCAGGAAGATAATAAACATAGTCACGGAAGTTATGATCCACATACATGGCTTAGTATAAAAAATGCAAAACAAGAAATGGAAAATATAAAAAATGCTTTAGTAAAATATGACCCTGATAATGCAGATTATTATGAAGATAATTATGAGAAATATGCTAAAAAGTTTGATGAATTAGATAAAAAATATTCTAATACATTGGGACCAATTAAAAATAAAACAATAATTGTTGCACATGAAGCCTTTGGATATTTATGTGAAGAATATGACATAAATCAAGAGGGAATAGAAGGATTAACACCTGATAGTGAACCAGATCCAGCTAGAATGAGACAAATAATTAAGTTTGCAAAAAAAAATAATGTGAAAACAATCTTCTTTGAAGAGCTTGTAAGTCCAAAAGTTGCTCAAACTATAGCAAAAGAAATAAATGCAAAAACAGAAGTATTAAATCCTCTAGAAGGTTTAAGCGAAGAACAAATAAATAATGGTGAAGATTACTTTAGTGTAATGGAAAAAAATTTAGAAGTATTATATGAATCAATGAAATAATTCATATTAAGTTTTGGAGGTATATATGAAAAATATAATATCTATTGAAAATGTATCATTTGCTTATAATAAAGAAAATGTATTACAAGATATTATTTTATCCATAGATGAAGGTGATTTTGTTGGTATTATTGGCTGTAATGGTAGTGGGAAAAGTACTCTTATGAAGCTTTTAATAGGCCAACTAAGTCCATCTAAGGGGAAAATAAAATTATTTGATGAAGATTTAGATAAAAGTAGTAAATTAGATAGAATAGGATATGTACCACAGATATCATTATCTAGTGGAGCAAATTTTCCAGCAACAGTAGAAGAAATTGTTATGGCAAACTTGTATTCTAAAATTGGATTTATGAAATTTCCTAAAAAGGAGCACAAAGAAAAAGTAAAAGCAGCTTTAAAGGTTGTAAATATGGAAGATTTTTCGAAAAGATTAATAGGAAATTTATCTGGAGGTCAGCAACAAAGAGTAATGATTGCAAAAGCTTTAGTTAGTGACCCTAAAATAATAATTTTAGATGAGCCAACAACAGGTATAGATGCTGCATCAGAAGAAAAACTATATGCTCTTCTTGAAAAATTAAACAAAGACTCTAAAATTACAATAGTAATTGTTAGTCATGATTTTGCCAAAATATCAAAATATACAAATAAAATATTTGTTGTTGAGAATAATAAAGTATCTTTAATGAATAAGGAGAATGAGGTGTAGACATGATTTTTGAATATGATTTTATGAGAAGGGCTTTTATTGTAGGCATATTGCTTGCAATTATTGTACCTTGCATAGGTATTATAGTAGTACTAAAGAGATTGTCTATGATAGGAGACGCATTATCCCATTCATCTCTTGCAGGTATTGCAGCAGGTTTAGTATTTAATATTAATCCAGTGCTTGGAGCTTTAATTGCATCCTTGGCATCTGCTTTTAGTATAGAATTTATAAGAAAAAAAATACCCAAGTACTCTGAAATGTCCATAGCAATTATTATGTCAGCTGGAGTTGGTTTAGCTGGTGTATTATCTGGGTTTGTAAAAGACTCAGCAGCGTTTAATAGTTTCTTATTTGGGAGTATTGTTGCAATAACAGATTTTGAATTATTTATGGTCATAGGAATAAGTATATTAGTTATAGTTGCATTTATATTACTATATAAAGAATTAATGTACATAGCTTTCGATGAAGAAGGAGCGAGGCTTATAGGTATACCAATAAAAACTGTCAATTTTATTTTTACAATATTAACAGCTTTTACAGTATCTATAGCAGCTAGAACAGTGGGAGCCTTAATTGTTTCTTCTATGATGGTTGTACCTGTTGCCTGTGCAATGAAATTTGGTAGAAGTTATAAACATACAGTATTGTTATCAATATTATTTGCTGTAATATTTACAATAATAGGACTTAATTTATCTTATTATTTAGGATTAAAGCCTGGCGGTACTATAGTATTAACAGGTGTAGTATTTCTTATATTAACAATAATAATTAAAAGAGATTAAAGCAGGTGAAAGATTCACTTGCTTTATTTTTTAGGTTATATCACATATATAAGAAGATAGATTTTATATAGACACACTAAGAGTAGGTAAAAATCTATTATTGTATAACTTTTTGTCTTATATATATAAATAAGAAGAAAAAAATAATATTATAG
>NZ_JWHR01000030.1 GCF_000808015.1 Terrisporobacter othiniensis
GTTATAATTTATAATAATGTAAAAAATAAAAATAATGAAATTTAATAACTTAATTTGAATTATTTTGGAATAATATTTGTTTAAGATTATACAAGGATTTATATATATTATAAATAATAATAATAGTAAATAAGATTTTTATTTTAGGGTATATTAGACCAAATATATAACATCTATTTAGAGGAGGGTGGAGATGAAAAAAATTGATAAAGATAAAAAAATAATATTGATAGTTGTACTTCTCCCTCTATTATTTTTTGTTCAGTATTATCTCTTTAAGTCTGGAGTAGCATCTCCCATGATTAAAGGTGTAAATATTAAGATAATAGAAGGCGAGTATATACAAGATATAGATAAATATGTAGTAAAACTTGGTGATAGAGTAGTATTATCACCAGGAGATTATATTAAAATTCCTCAATATGCTAAAGATCCAAAAATAAAATTTACTATTTTAGATAATACAAAAACAATAGAGCTTAAAGATAATAGTAATAAAGAAGAAAATACGGTTATATTGAATGCTCTTAAAACTGGATATACTTCAGTTGCAATAATGAAAAATTCAAGAGTATTACAAAAGGTTACTATTAGAGTTGTTGATCCATCAATAGAAGATTTAAATATATCAGTAGAAGGTAAGTTGAAGTATGTGGGTGACGAAGCAGAGATTAATAGCTCTGTTGAAGTAGATTATAAAGAGTTTAATGACACCTATGATGTGACTTATGAAAGCTCCAATGAAAATGTATTAAAAGTGATAAATAATAAGATAAAAGCTGTTGGAGTAGGTAAAGCGACTATATATGCAAAATCAAAGGATAAAGTAGAAGCTATACGATACACTATTGTAGCTAAGGTTAAAAGAATTGATATAGATAGTAGCTTTGATATTGTAGTGGGAGAAGGAATTAAACTAAAACCAAAAATAATTACTGAGCCACAAAATCTAACTCCGCCTCAAACTTCTTATAAATTTTCACAGTCTAAGTTACCTGTGGAAAGGGCAGTAACATTTGAAGAAGATGGAACTATCGTTGGAATAAGACAAGGTAGTGAGCAAATAACCATAAGTTGTGGAGAAGGAGAAAATAAAAGAATTGAAGTGGTAACCATAAATGTAAAAGAAGGAACACTAGAAAATAGTATGATAAGAAATCTATTCTCTAAGCATATTATTGAAGATAATAAACTTAAAATTGCCTTAAGTTGGGATATTTTAAATGGAGCCACAAATTATGATATATACATTAAGGATAATATAAATGGTGAGGCTGGATTTGAATTATATAAATCTATAACACAGGAAGAGTTTTTAAAAAATTCAAATGTAATAATAAGTATAGATTTAAATGAAGATATTAATGAAATTGCATATGAAATTTATGTGGTTGGAAGAAATGAAGAAGGAACATCAAAGCCAAGCAATATTGAAAGTATAAAAGATAATATTATAAAAGATAATGATGACGAAGAAAATGATAACGATAATGAAAATATAGATGACAATGAAGATAAGGAAGAGGAAGTAGTGCCTGATGAAACTTAATTTACTCATAATATATAGATACTTTAATATATATTAGTAAAAAGAATAATTAGGAGAGAGTTATATTGGAAAGAAGAGCTAAAAGAATTAATGAAATATCAAAAAATTTGGCCCAAGAAGCTTACAAGGCTTATGCTGGTAAAAAAGATTATAAAAGAGCTCTAGAAATATACTGTTTACTAGCGGAATCCAAATGTGTTCCAAAAGAAATCTCGAATTTCTCTAAAAATATGATGGGAAGACTTAGTAAAAAAATTGAAGACACCCATCACTAATTAAAAGTCCCATTTTATATGGGGCTTTTTCAATTGTAAGGATTTTATATTTTATCTGGCATATGTATAAAATAAAAAAATAACATATTTAAATGAAAATATTTCGCCGACACGTCGCTCAAGCGAAGCGAATTTTTTATGCATTAAAGTTTTCAATCATCATAAATAGGAATATGAGCAAATATAATTAATATAGAATTATATTTGCTTATAATGGAGGTGATTAATATAGATTATGAAGTAGTTGTTAAATATAACGGAGATATATTAAAACTAGAGACAGAATTAGGTGTAAGTGTGGAAATTTTAAGTCCTATATATGCCATAATTACAGCTGATAATCCAGATAAATTTGAAAACCTATTAAATTATAGTGAAATAGAATATGTGGAAAAACCATTTATATTAGAAACACAAGATGCCCAAAGTTTTTCTAGCACAGGTATAACTAGTTTTAAAAATAGAACAGGACTGACAGGAAAAGGTACTATTTTAGGTCTTATTGATTCTGGAATAGATTATACACTTCCTATTTTTAAAAATGGTAGTGGAAAATCAAAGATATTATATTTGTGGGATCAGTCTATAAAAGGTACACCACCAGAAGGCTTTAAAGAAGGAACCTTATACACAAATGAAGATATAAATCAGGCTATAAATGGTGAAAAAAGCATTCCTATATCTATAACAGCAACTCATGGCACTCATGTGGCAGGAATTGCAGCTAGTATTGCAAATGATGCAGATATCATATTCGTTAGAGTAGGAAATAGGCAAACAGACTATTATTCTAGAAGTACAGAATTTATGAGAGCAATCAAATTTATATTAGATAAATCTCTAGAATTAAATAAACCAGTAGCAATAAACATTAGTTACGGAAGTAATGAAGGATCTCATAGAGGATTATCTTTATTTGAACAATATATTGATGACCAATGTTTATTCTGGAAAAATAATATAGTTGTTGCAGCAGGAAATAATGCCAATAAAGGAGGACATAAAAGAATTCAACTTACTGAAAATTCGGATGAGGAGGTTGAAATTGTTATTGGCGAAAATGAAATGATTATTAATATAAATATTTGGCCAGACTTTTTAGATGAATTTTCAGTAACGGCAATAAATCCATCAAATCAATCATCTCAAGCTTTGTCATTAGATAATCCTAATATTAGCAACACAGTAGGTAATACAAGAGTAACGGGCGTTTTTTATCCTATAGAACCATACTCTCTTGCAAGAAGAGTAACGATAAGATTATCTTCAACATCACTTGAACAAGGTGTAAATTCAGGTATATGGAGATTGAGGTTTAAGCCAATAAAAATAGTAAATGGTCAAATAGATTTATATTTGCCAACATCTGAAGGAATAAGTAAAGATACAAAATTTCTTTCACCAAATAATATTTTAACAGTAACAGTACCAGGAACTGCAAGTAGAGTTATAACCGTAGGAAGTTTTGATTCGAGAACAGATACTGTATCTATTTTTTCAGGGAGAGGGGATGTAAGCCTAGGAATAGATAAACCAGATATATTGGCGCCAGGAGAAAATATTTTATCTTATTTGCCCGGAGGAACTACAGGTTCTCTTACAGGAACAAGTATGGCAACACCTCATGTGACAGGTGTATGTACTTTGCTAATGGAATGGGGCGTGGTTCAAAGGAATGATTTGTATTTATATTCTCAACGATCCAAAGCACTTTTGATAGATAATGCAAGAAGGATAGAGGGTCAAACTTATCCATCAAATGATTTGGGATATGGATTTTTAGATATGAGGAATATTGAATTAAGATCATATTCTAGCAATGAAATCGGTAATTTATTTCGATCTAATAATATAAATGATACTAATTTTAGACAGGAAGAAGCCTTATCCAGTGTTTTTGTAATTATGAGACCTGGATTTATTGAGGGATTGAGGAGAATAGGATTAGAAGATAGTTTTACGAGGATCTCAGAAAATGTAGGTATTTTAAAAGTTGCACCTGGATATGAAGAAGAGTTAATAAGATTATTTGGATCTAATGTTACTGTAAGATCTATAAATATAGTTAGCATGGAACCACTAGGAGCACCAGCTTCTGGAGAAATTGGTGGAATAAATGCAAACGAAGAAATTGGTGTGAATTTTATAAAAAATAATCCAAATCTAGATGTAACAGGAAGAGGCGTTCTTATTTGTGTAGCAGATTCAGGGATAGATTATTTACATGAGGATTTTATATATGAAGATGGAACTAGCAAAATAGCTTATATATGGGATCAAAGCAAAGAAGGTAATCCACCTGATGGTTTTTATATAGGGACAGAATACACAAAAGAAGATATTAATAGAGCAATAGCAGAGAGAGATAACAGTTTAACGCAGGATGAAACAGGGACTGGAACATTGATTAGTGGAATATGTGCAGGTTTAGGTAGGGTGAAAAAAGAATATGAAGGGGTGGCACCTCAGTCAGAGTTGGTAATAGTAAAATTAAAAACGGAAAATGGATTTACTAATAATGCATATTTTTATGCAGCAAGACAATATGCAATTGCAAAATCACAAGAGCTTCGAAAACCTATAATAGTAAATGACTCTGTAGGTAATATTTTGATAACGGGATATATAAGAGGTATTGTTGATTTAGAATTATCTCTAATAAATGGATATTGTGAAGTATCGGCAATTGGTAATGAGGCTAATACTCAAGTTCATACAAGAGGAACAATTAATAATGTAGGCGAAACTAAGGATGTTGAATTTGAGATAACTGATACAGAACAAACTTTGAATATTTATATGTGGGTAGAGAGGCCTGATCGGATGGATATAAAAATCATATCTCCAAGTGGTGAAGAAAGTAAATCAATTGTGTCAGGATATTACGAAACAATAAGTGGAGATTTTAATTTTGAAAATACAAAATATATATTAAACTATGTTTATCCAACTACGTTTTCAGGCCAACAATTAGTTCAAATTGCTCTTTTAAATATAACTAGAGGGACATGGAAACTAAGATTAACTGGTTTATATATAACTATCGGAAATTATAATATATATATGGATAATAGGGTTTTTTTAAATGAAGGTACTAATTTTGATAATCCTGACCCTTTTTATACAGTTAATTTTCCTGCAACTCAAGACTATGTTATATCAGTAGGAGCTTATGATTTACAAAATAATAATATGTGGCCACCATCATCGAGAGGTCCTAATATACAAAATCAATTAAATCCTGATATCATAGCTCCTGGAGTAAATATTATTGGACCTTACCTTAATAATACCTATGGAAGGTTAACTGGAACAGCAGCAGCAGCGGCCTATGTAAGTGGTGCTTGTGCTTTATTTTATCAATATACAATAGTAGATGATAGATATCAATATGAAGGATTTACACCTAATATGAAAGCTTTTTTACAGTTGGGAGCAACAAGAAGTGGAGGAACATTATATCCAAATAATATAGCAGGATATGGAATACTGAATGTTAGAGGAGTATTTGAACAATTTAGATAGGGGGGAATATAAAATTAGAATAAAATCATACATCATAATATACCACTTATCGCAGCAAGAATTAGAAAAAGGTCTAAGAGATAATGGTATAGATAATTTTATAGTTTTAAATAGGCAATCTGCAGTTATTTATCTTCCAGAAAATTATGATACTGAAAAACTTAAGAATATAGATGTAATAGATTGGTTGGAAGAATCAGTGCCTATGAGCTCACTTATTAATATTACAAATAATTTAAATGATGGAATCAATGTTGTTACGGCTTCTGGAATAGGTGCATTCAATAACCCTTATGTCAAAGTAAGTGGTGAGGGAATATTAGTAGCTATAATAGATTCAGGGATAGATTACTTAAATGAAGATTTTATAAATGAAGACGGTACTAGTAAAATAGTTTCAATGTGGAATCAAGATTGTAATATATCAGAACCACCAGAAGGGTTTATTTTTGGCTCAGAGATATCTAGGGATGAAATAAATGATGCAATAAAAGACAATAATAAAGATTTATGTGTAGATGAACTTGGAACAGGAACTATAGCTGCAGGGATTATTTGCTCTGGAGGTAGAGTGAATAATAATTATAGAGGAATTGCACCAAATGTTGAGTTAGTAGTAGTTAAGCTTAGACAATACGAAGACACATATACAAAAGGAAAAATAAATTATGAAAGTACAGATTTTTTTGCTGCTATAGCTTATGTAATATCTGTATCTAAAGAATTAAATATGCCCCTAATAATAAATTTATCTGTAGGTGCAACATCAACATCATTTTACAACATATCAATTATTAATACTTTTACAGAATTATATCAATCAGGAATAGTAATTGTTAGTGGCGCAGGAAATGAGGGGAATACAGACATTCATTTTTCGGGTCAAATTAATAAAGGAATAACTTTTGATAAAGGGGACTACCAAGATATAGTTTTACAAGAGGGAGACGACACGAATCTGGATATTACTATAAATTTTCTTGGTGCAGATAAAGTCCGTGTAGCTGTAATATCGCCATCAGGCGAAATTAGTAAAATAGGTGAATATAGCCCTGAAAATATAGTAGTTAATGGTAGTTTTAATTTAGAAAATACAGGATATACTATAGAATATACTCTGCCGTGGTTGTTCTCAGGAACTACTGTCATAAATATTAAGCTAAGAGATATTAAGCCTGGTATTTGGACCATTAGAATTATTCCAGAGTATATTATAAATGGAAATTATAGCTTATATATTCCAAATAGAAATATTATATCTCCAACAACAAGGTTTTTAGATGCAGATTCATCTTTTACTATTACTAGATTTGGCCTTGTAAGAGAAGTAATAACAATTGGTACCTACAATGAAAAAACAAATTCCATGTGGCTGGGATCATCTAAAGGTCCTCATGGAGAAAATGAAATAAAGCCTGACATTGTAGCTCCTGGAGTAGACATTATTTCTACTTTTTTAAATAATACTTATAATACAGGTACAGGAAGTGGAGTAAGTTCATCTATAGTTTGTGGGATTTTAGCATTAATAATGGAATATATTTTAAATCAAACTGACTTACCAAGATACTCACTTTATAATGAACCACTAAAAACATATTTAATGATTGGAACAACTCAAAATAGTTTATATTCCTACCCAAATATATCACAAGGTTTTGGTCTTTTAAATTATCAAAATACAATAATAAAAGTAGCTAAGAATATTAATTAAAAATTTATTATAAAAATCAAATCAAATATGAATTATTATAGAAATTTAGTAAAAAATAATAGAAATAAATTGATTAAGGAGGGAAAGAAATAATAATACAAAGGAGGACTTAATTGAATATAAATAAAGACAACTTAAATCATGGAGTAAGTAGACAACTTAGTGGAAAAGATAACGAAAGATTATACTCAACTACTCCAGTGAATAATGCCTATACAGCAGCAATATTAGACAAAGCCGACGAATATCCAGATAGCAAAGTATCTATCCCATCCTTAGATAGTGTAGAAGAAGCTAAAGACTGGGTAGATAATGGTAGTAAAACTTAAAAGATTATTAAAAAATAGGGAGTATAACTCCCTATTTTAATTTTAAACAATTACATAAAATTAAAATGAATTGGATATAAATAAGTATTAAAAAATACTTATTGACATTATCTATTAATTGATATATTATTAGAATTACCAAAATTAATAAATAAAAACAAATGCTGTGAAGGGAAGAGTAATTATATTTTGAAGTCTAAGCGAGCTGGTTATGGTGGGAGTCCAGTACAGATTATATAGTGAAAAACATCCTGAAGCTACTAAGAGAAATCTTTTATAAGAGAGTAGATTTAGTCGGAACCAAACCGTTATCATATTGGTGATGTATGATAGTACATCAATAGAGTTGAACTTAATGTGAGTTAAATTAGGTGGTACCGCGGAAGTACAGTCTTTCGTCCTAAATATTTAGGATGAAAGGCTTTTTTTATTTCAGATAAATAATTATTTTACTATTTGGTTTTGGGAAAAGCTGTATAAATATGTAACTTTAAGGCAATAAAAATAAAAAATTAGTTTTTGTTAAATAATATTTTTATTATTTTAATTAAGGTATAATATTAATTAAGAATATTTTTAAATAAAATAGATAAAATACTTAAATAGGAGGTAAAATTATGCAAAAAGATTTTATACAAGTAAAAGATCTTTACAGAGATAAAGAACAATACATAGACAAAGATGTAAAAGTGGCTGGGTGGATAAGAACATCTAGAATTTCAAAAAACTTTGGATTTATAGAACTAAATGATGGTTCATTCTTCAAAAACATGCAAGTTGTATTAGATGATAAATTAGAAAACTTTAAGAATATAGGAAAGTTACCAATAAGCTCTTCAATATTAGTAGAAGGTAAATTAGTAGCTACAGAAGGGGCTAAACAACCAGTTGAGATACATGCTACTAAAGTTGTAGTAGAAGGTGAGTCTGATAACTCATATCCTCTACAAAAGAAAAGACATACAGTAGAATATCTAAGAACAATAGCTCACTTAAGACCAAGAAGTAATATGTTCTCAGCAGTATTCAGAGTAAGAAGTGTGGCAGCTTATGCTGTACATAAATTCTTCCAAGAAAGAAACTTTGTATACTCACATTCACCAATAATCACAGGAAGTGACTGTGAAGGTGCAGGAGAAATGTTTAGAATAACTACTCTTGATTTAGATAATGTTCCAAAAACTGAAGAAGGCAAAATAGATTATTCTGAAGATTTCTTTGGAAAAGAAGCTAACTTAACAGTTTCAGGACAATTAAATGCTGAGATAATGGCTCTTGCTTTTAGAAATGTTTACACATTTGGACCAACTTTCAGAGCAGAAAACTCTTATACAGGTAGACATGCTTCTGAGTTCTGGATGATAGAACCAGAAATAGCATTTGCTGATTTAGAAGATAACATGGAACTTGCTGAGGATATGGTTAAATACATAATCAACTATGTATTAGAACATTGCCCAGAAGAAATGGAATTTTTCAATGCATTCGTAGATAAAGGATTATTAGAAAGATTAAACAATATAGTAAGCTCTGATTTCGTAAGAATAACTTATACTAAAGCAGTAGAATTATTACTTGAATCAGGACAAAAATTCGAATATCCGGTAGAGTGGGGAATAGATTTACAAACTGAGCACGAAAGATATATAACTGAACAAATATTTAATGCTCCAGTATTTGTAACTGACTATCCAAAAGATATAAAAGCATTCTACATGAGATTAAATGAAGATGGAAAAACAGTTAGAGCTATGGATTTATTAGTTCCAGGTGTTGGAGAAATCATCGGAGGTTCTCAAAGAGAAGAAAGAGAAGATGTATTATTAGAAAGAATAGAAGAATTTGGATTAAATAAAGAAGATTACTGGTGGTACTTAGAACTTAGAAAATTCGGTACTGCAACTCATTCAGGATTTGGTCTAGGATTTGAAAGAATGATAATGTACTTAACAGGTGTATCAAACATAAGAGACGTTATACCATTCCCAAGAACTCCTAAAAATTGTGAATTCTAATATTAAACAAATAAAATAAAGGTGACTTATTACAATTTAATTGTAATAAGTCACCTTTTTGTATATATATTAATAAAGCCTTTTTTAGGAGGTGGTTAATATGGAAAAAATATGCTTAACTATTAATGATAATAAAAGTAGAAGCATAGCTTTTCAAGTTACAGAGGAAGAAAAAGAAATAGATATTCATATTTATACAAATTTTAAAGAAGGTATTAAAGTTTGTGTAATAAATCCTTCTAATAAAAGAACAAAATTTATATCAAAGAATAAAAAAGAAATTAAAAACATAGTAGAAGATATAAAAATAAAGGGAGAGTATTTTGATTTTAATGAAATTGCATCACGGATAAAAATTAGAATAAAGATAACTAGCAAAAAAGATAAGAAGAATAGTATAAATCCAGGTATCTGGAAAATACTATTTGTTCCTTTGGAAAAGGTCAATGGAAATATAAATGCATATATTAATTACTCAAATTCTTTATTAGAGCTAAAAGACATAATGAAAATGAATAGGTATGACCCTAGGCTTAATAATATTGGAACTGGATTCGTAGTCTTATACAAATATGGATTTGAAGAAGATCTAAAAAAAGTAGCTCCTACTTACAATTTCTTTAAAATTAGCGACAGAATAGGTATAGTCTTTGGAGATGTAGACTTTGAAGATAAAAATTCAGTAGATATTTTGATGAAGGTACTATCTATACCAACTGCAGAAAGAACTATAGAAATTGTAAGACCAAACTCTTTATCAATTATTTCTCATGAAATTTCCAAGGGTGTAAATGCAAATGAAGATATAGGAGTTAATTTTTTCAAAGATAATCCAAATCTTACCTTAAGCGGAAAAGGTGTTTTAATTGGAGTAATTGATACGGGAATTGATTATTTACATCCAGATTTTATCTATGATGATAATACTACAAAAATAGCATACTTGTGGGATCAAAGTAAAGAAGGGAATGCACCAGATGGATTTTATATTGGTACTGAATATGATAGAGATGAAATAAATAAAGCTATTAAAAATAAAGACAATTCTTTATCTAGTGATGATGTTGGTAGTGGAACTATGTTAGCTGGAATTATGGCAGGTATGGGAAAGATAAATAAAAATTATGTTGGTGTTGCTGAAGATGCGGAACTAATAGTAGTAAAAATGGGGACAATAGATGGACACTATAATAATGCTATGTTAAATGCAGGATACGATTATATATATAAAAAAGCAAAGAAATTACAAAAACCTGTTGTTGTTAATTTAGGATTTGGAAGTAATAGTTTTGTTGGAGCATCAAATAGGAATTTGACGGAGCTAACATATTTCATGAAAGAGGTATGCTTAGTAAATGCAGCAGGTAATGAAGGAAATACGAATACTCATAATAGCGGAAATATACTATTTAAAGGTGATGTAAAAGATATAGAACTAGAGGTTGATGATAATGAAGAAAATATAATAATTGAAGTTTGGATTAATAAACCAGATACAGTAAAAGCAGAGATAATATCTCCAACTGGTGAACCGAGTAAAGCATTGGATGTATCATACTTTAATACAATAGTTGGTAAATTTGATTTTGAATCAACATTTTATTCTATCGCATATATATTTCCAACATTTTTTTCTGGTCAACAACGAATAATTATCAATCTAAGTAATGTAAAAAAGGGAACTTGGAAAATAAGGCTAACAGGTGAATATATAACAAATGGAATATATAATGCTTATTTGCAAAATAGAGTATTATTAAAATCTGGTACTAAATTTACAGATACAAGTCCAAGTACAACTATAAACTTTCCCGCAACATATAAAGATAATATAACTGTAGGAGCTTATGATACTATTAATAATACATTGTGGCCATCATCATCTAGAGGGTATACTCTAAGCAATATTTTAAAACCGGATATAGTAGCACCTGGAGTAAATATAATAGCACCATATCCAGGTGGTGGATATGCAACTATAACAGGTAGCGCACCAGCAGCAGCTTACACATCAGGATGTATAGCACTTTTATTACAATACAATATAGTAGATGAGAATTATCCTAGACTAGCATATGTACAAAAATTGAGAACATTTATTAGAGGAGGTGCAACAAGGTTTAATAATATATCATATCCAAATCAAAGTACAGGATATGGTATTTTAAATATAAAAGGTACCTTCAATCAATTAAGGTAGGTGAATTTGCATGAGTAAATCTTATACTATTTTATATCAGGGAGATATAAAAACTGCATTAACTAAACATGATATACTTGATTTTATGGTATTAAATGAAAAACTGGCAGTAATTTATGTAGAGGATAGCTTTGATGAAGTAAAAATATCAAAAATACCGGAAATATGTAGTTGGGAGAAGGAGGAAGTAATGAGCTCTCTAATTGACATAACAAATCAATTAAGCTTTGGTATAAGTGCATCATATGCTTCTGGAGTAAATTATGTTAATAAAAATCCATATATCAATGCCAGTGGTAAGAATGTATTGATTGGCATAATAGATTCTGGAATAGATTATTTACATCCCGATTTTATCAATAATGATAATACCACTAAAATTGTGTCAATATGGGATCAAGGTAGCGATAAGAAAAATTCACCCCAAGGTACTATTTTTGGAAGTGAATTTACTAGAGAAGATATAAACAAAGCTATAAAAGATAATGATAGTACTCTAACAACTGATGAAATAGGAACTGGAACTATAGCTGCAGGAATATGTGCTGGAAGAGGGAAATTAAATTCTGAATATTTAGGAGTAGCTGTTGATAGTGAACTAGTGGTTGTAAAACTTAGACAATATGAAGGAAAATTCAAAAAAGGTGTAATACATTATATTAATACGGATTTTTTAGCTGCTATTAAATATGTACTAGACATTTCTAAAAGAGAACAAAAGTATACTATTATTAATTTAACAGTAGGAGGTAGATCTTCATCAGCACTCATAGCTACTTACTTAGATACTTTCACTTACTTAAGTAGTTCAGGAATAGTACTTGTATCAGGAGCAGGAAATGAAGGAAACACAGATATTCATTATCAAGGTTTTTTTTAATGATCATAATTATCAAGATGTAAAAATACAAGTGGGTGAACAAAATTATTTAAGAATATGTGTATCTTCAGTTGGACCAGATAAAATAGGAGGATTAATTATTTCTCCATCTGGAGAGTTAAGTTTTAGGGTGGATTATTCTCCTGATAACTATATATATTATGGCAAATTTAATTTGGAAAATACAACTTATGAAATGAATTTAATTTATCCGTGGATTCTTTCTGGGAATCAAGAATTAATAATTAATCTTGATAATATTAAACCAGGTATATGGACTGTAAGGTTATATCCAGAGTTTATTATAAATGGAGAGTATGATATTTATTTACCTAATAAAAACTTAATGTCAAAAGATACTAGGTTTATTGATCCAAATTCATTTTCAACGATTACTATGTATGGAAGTGGAGAAAATGTAATTACTGTAGGTACTTATGATAACAAGACAAATAGTATTTGGGTAGGATCATCAAAAGGACCTATGAAAGGAATAGGTATAAAACCAGATATAGTTGCGCCTGGAGTTGATATAATATCAGCATTTATAAATAAATCTTATACAACATCTACAGGAACAGGAGTAAGTAGCTCCATTGTTTCTGGAGTATTAGCTGTAATAATGGAATATATAGGAAGTCAGGGTTCTTATCCAGGAAAAACATTATATACTCAGTTACTAAAAACATATTTAATGATGGGAGCTGATAAAAAAGCTATCTACACTTATCCAAATGAGTCAGGAGGTTATGGAGACTTAAATTTGGAGAATACTATAAAAGCAATTGCAAATAATTTATAAATTGTAATAATTTGACTATATCTACTGAAAGAATTATATTTAATATAGAATAAAAGATGAGGAGTGACACAGTAAGTATGATAGAAAGTGGATTGGTAGTTGAAGGCGGTGGAATGAGGGGGATTTATACAGCAGGTGTATTAGACTTTTTTATGGAAAAAAATATTTATTTTGATGATTGCTATGGTGTATCAGCTGGGGCATGTCATCTATCAAGCTATTTATCAAAACAAATAGGAAGATCTTTAAAAGTAACCTTAGATTATATTAATGATAAAAGATATTGTAGTATCAATAGTTTAATAAAAACTGGTGATATGTTTGGTGTAGAAATGCTTTATAATCGTATACCAAATGAATTAGTTTTGTATGATTATGAAACTTTTAATAAATTTAAGGGCAACTTTTATTCTGTTGTTACTAACTGTAAAACAGGAAAAGCCGAATATATGAAAATACAGGATATGAAAGAAGATATAGTGACTGTAAGAGCATCTAGCTCATTACCTTTGCTTTCTAGAATTGTAGAAATAAATGGAGAAGAATATTTAGATGGAGGAATTAGTGACTCCATACCAGTAAAAAAATCTATAGAAGATGGACACCGTAAAAATGTAGTTATATTAACTAGAGATAAAACTTATAGAAAATCTAAAGCAAGCTTCTTAAATATATTTAAAATAAAATATAAAAAGTATCCCAACTTGATAAAAGCCATTGAAGATAGATACAAAATGTACAATGATACCATAGATTTTATTGAAGAAAAAAGAAAAAGTGGTGAAGTATTTGTAATACAGCCTAAAGAACCCGTTAATATTAGTAGAGTTGAAAAGGATAAGACAAAACTAAAGGCTCTTTATGACGAAGGTTATAATGATGCCAAAGAATGTTATGAAGATTTAATTAAATTTATAAATGAAAAATAAAAAGCACTTACTTAGTGCTTTTTATTTTTGTCACTCTATAGTTTTCCAAATTAATTTATTGTTTACAAACTGTATTTGAATTTTTTTATCGTCATGTAAATATGATAAGAAAGAACGTACAGTGATACCTATTAAAACATATTGGTTAAAGTCCATTTTTAGATTATAAAATGAAAAAACTCTTTGTAAGAGTTCTTCAAAAAATAAGCAATCTTTACAAAATTCACAAATTTTATAACCGATTTCTTTTATCTTATTAATATTTATATCTGCTAAATAAGTAATATCCTCACAAGGATTAGCATGAGATGGAATAAACAGTTTACTGTTAATCTTTTTTACTTTGTCTAAAGTATTTAAATATTCTTTAACATCATAAATAAAAGATAGATGATACTTATTTATTATATTTTCTCCAAACAAACAATCAGCAATAAAATATATATCATTGTCAGTTTTAATTCCAATCATTTGAAAAAAATGACCTGGAAGACTTATATATTCTAATCCATCTGGAAGATTATTATCCACATCACCAGTGATATTACTTGGAGTTGCCATTAAAAATTTATTTCGAAGTTCCATTTTTTGTAAAAAGTTATTATCACCAATATGATTTTCACTGGAGCGAGTATTTATTATAAGTTTGAGATTCTATTCATTTTTATTTAAAATTTTATTTATTTTTTTCCTGCATCTTTGTCGTTGCCACTATCAATTAAGCGCACATTCTTATTATTCATTTTATAAATTCCAATTTTATCAGGACAATTTATATAGCAGGTGTTATTACCTGATTTAACTAATTCATACATATTATCATTTCCTATTATTTTACAAGTATATACAAAGATTGTATAGAAAATTCATTATTGCAACAATATAAGTTAAGATATGTACTTTTATAAATATTAAATAATAAATTAAGATGAATATGGAAGAAAGCTTAAATAAAAGTAAGTATGATAATTATTCAAAAGAAGATGGTAGCTTAAATATAAAAGAAAATATTAATTATTTTACCATAGAAAAAGACAATAGAACTAATTGTCCTAAATGTGAAAATGAAGTAAGCAGAGAAGACATTTATTGTAATAATTGTGGTGAAATTTTAGAAAATATTAAAAGTAAAAGAGAAAAATTTATAAACCAGCAGGGTGAAAAAGCTAAATTTAAAGATATAGCTTCTAGCTTTGACTTAATTAATGGTTTAAAAGTATCAGGACTAGCTATTGTTATATTATTTGTTTTATCTCTAATAATTAAATTCATGTTAGTTGGAAACAATAATCAAATTAGCGAATTAATAAACCCACTACATATTATGTTGTTTAGTAATTTAGCAAATGTAAATATTTTCATGTCTCTTTTTATGAATAGTGCTCAGTCAAGTGTAAACTTTGGTTTTTTAATTTTATTAATATTGCCAGTAGTATCATTTATACTACCATATAGTATATTTATGAAAAAAAGAAATACATCTTTTATAACTCATGTGAAAAATTCTTTAGGAGTAGCAATAATTTACGCCCTTGTATTATGTGTAATATCTAAAGTATCTCAAGTAGAAGTTAGTTTATCTAATGGGGTTAACCAATATGGATATGGAATTTTCTTTAGTTTTAGTACATTTAATGTTTTATTTAAAGGGTTCATAATAGGATTTATCTCAGTGTTATTTATGGGACTTAAAAAAGAATATGAAAAAGAAAATATGATTGCAGGAGTATTAAAAATAGCTTTAAAAACTATTTTTATAGGATATATACTAATATTAATAATATCAACAATACTATATTTTGCAAATGTAAATTATATTTTTGATTTAGGGTTAAACTCTTATACAGGAGATATATCTTTAGGTGTTGTTTTAAGCCAACTTGCAATATACTTATGGGGATTTGCAAATTTAATACCTGTAAGCCTTGGTAGTGGATCATTGTCAATATTATCTTTGTTTAATTCGAATATTTCCTTAGATTTAATGTTACTTCTAGGAGCTATGATTGCGCTATCTGCATTAATATTTATCATAGTTGGATGTAAACTAGAAAGTAAATATAAAAGTAAAAATATAAAACCAGTAATAATATTTAGTGGATGTTATGCAGTGATTATAGCAGTAATTGGTGTTCTAACAACAATATACATAGGAGATAATGCTGCATCAATGTTAACTTCTTTAAGTGCTATACAAATGGGGTTCAACTTTATAACAGGAATGATTATTTCATTTATATATAGTTTAATAATGACTTTAATAGGCTATAAATTAAATATTTTTAATTAATTTTGGAGGAAGAAAATGAAGGATATGAAATTATCTAATATACAAAAAGAGTCAGAAAAAATAAAAATAAAAAAAAGTATAAATGACTGTGAAGATTTAAAAGCACAGGTATTACTAAAATTAGGAATAATGACCTTTGATAAAATAAGAAAAGGTGAAATAATAGATATGGATTTTGATATTTTATGTGATGAGATAAAGAATCTTGATATAGAAATATATACAAAGTATATGCAACTTAGAAATTTTGAAAAAGAAAGTAAAAAAACTACTTGTCAATGTGGTTATGTTGCATTTAAAAATGAAAAGTTTTGTCCGCAATGTGGTAAAAGTTTAATTGAAGAAGAAAAATTATATATAACATGTGAAAATTGTAATGAAGAAACAGAAAAAGATTCTAATTTCTGTTCTTGTTGTGGAAGTAAAATAAAACAAGAATTCACACACTATGAAGATGAAGTATATTGCATGGATGAAGGTGAAAGATTAGAAGAGTGCATATTGGAAGAAGAAATACCAGAAGTAGATATGGTAGAAGAAGATTTTGGGAAGGAATTTTTAAAACAACAAGAGGAATTAGCTGTAGAAGATAATAATTTAGAAAATGATATAGCGATAAATGAAAATAAATCAGAAGAAGAACCAATAGAAATAGAAGGAAGAGAGTTCTTAAAAAATCATCAAAATCATATATAAGAATAAGCAAATAGGAGATATGAAAGAGTTAGAAATTAGCTTTTTTATATCTCTTAAATTATGTTATATAAAGTTTTATTTACAATATTGTAAATGAAACTTAAGAGAATATAAAAATTGTAAGAAAATTGATGCATTTATTAGGATGAAATGATTAAATTTATATGTTAAAATATAATGGTAGTTAAAAATTTTGGAGGGATAATATGAAAAAAAGGAAAGCAAAGTCAAACAGTGAAAATAAGTATGATACTTTTAGTATTACTATGGAATTAGAAAGACCTTTGCTTTACAATGATGAAAACAATACGGAAAATAATAATAAACAAAAAAAAGAGGATAAGTCAAAAATAATAAAAAGAAGAATTATAACTCTTTTAACTGTATTAATTATATTTGTAATAGGTTTTTTCATATGGTTAAGTAATGGATATTTTTTACAAGCAAATGACATGAAATATTTACAAAGTAATTCTAAAGTAGAGGTTACTGTTGACGGAAATTACACATACTTTACTCCAAAGAATGTAAATGCAACAAAAGGGTTTATTTTTTATCCTGGTGAAAGGGTAGACTCATCATCTTATGCAAAACTATGTAACAATGTTGCAAGTTATGGATATAAGGTAGTAGCTGTAGATATGCCTTTTAATTATGCTAACTTTGGAAAGAACAAGGCAACAAAAGTTATTGAAGATAATCCACAGATTACAAAGTGGGTTATAGGAGGGGACTCCATTGGAGGAACTGTTGCTTGTGAATATGCTGTAAACAATAAAAATGTTGAAGGTATAGTATTAATATCATCATATCCTAGAGAAAATATAAGTGAATTAGGTTTTAAGGTATTATCTCTTTGGGGAAGTAAAGACAATGTTGTAGATTATAAAGAGTTAATTAATTCTAAAGAACAACTACCAAAAGATACAAAATATGTAGAGATAGAAGGCGCAAATCATTCTCAATTTGCAAACTATGGCATGTATAGTGGAGATGAAGAAGCTTTAATTAGTAGTGATGAACAAATGGATATAACAGTGAGAAATATAGTTAATTTCTTATATAATATACAATAAAAAGAGTTTGCATTTAGCAAACTCTTTTTACATACTAGGACATTATAATATTTTTACACTTGTGAAGAATCTATAGGATTAAGGAATACCAACGATTGTAAAATTGTAAAAAGTATATTTTGAGCAACGGAGTTGCCTAAAGTGTTAACGAAGGCATCTCGTTGGCGATATGAGCGAAGTGAATTTTTGTTTTGAAGAATTTTAATCCTATATTTGTTTGTAAAGGCCGATATTCTCCCATTTTCCTTTTTTTACATCTTTTTTAAATCCATCTGCAAACCATTGAAGATCTGTTTTTCTAATTGATTTAAATAGAATAAGCATTATAAAGTAAATAAATAAATCTAATACTATATTTATAAAAATTGAATTTTCAATATGTAAACAATAAAGAATAATCTTTGTTGCATAGCTAGCTAAGGTTATGGATAAAGCTGGTTTTAAAATCCAATCCAATATGTCAAATTTAAGTTTTGTTACTTTTAAGATCTTTATTACGCCTAAAGAAGTATTAAATGTTGTACTTATGAATAATACTAATACAAAACCTTTGATACCATATCTAGGTATCAAAAAAGTTATTGCACTGATTCTTACAAACATATCAATTATATTATATTTTAAAGTTGTGACTTGTAAGTCTAGAGCATTTAAACTACCATCAACTATTTTATCTAGGTACATAAAAGGAATTAAAGGAGCTAGAATTCTTAGCAAATATCCAACTTCTTCACTTTTATAAAGTCCAACGCCTAGTTCATTAGAAAAAACAATAAATATTCCTGTGGCAAATACAGCAATAAGCATAGTAAATTTAATAACTCTAGAAATTATGTAATTTACTGTATTCTTTTTATTCAATGCATTGGCCTCTGCAATTTCTGGAATAATCAATGTAGAAAATGATGCTAAAAATATAGACGGAAATACTAATAGAGGCATTACCATTCCTTTTACCATACCAAAAATTGATAAGGACATGGAGCTAGAAGAACCATAGAGCCTTAGAGATTTTGGTATTAAAATATCTTCCACAGTTTTTAAAGATGTTTGTATGTATGCACTAAAAGCCAAAGGTATGGCAACTCTTATAATCTTAAAAAATGAATACTTATCTGTAATGTTTTTACATAGTGTAATATGTTTCTTTTCAAATATGTACAATGTATAAGAATAAAAGGCAGAACAGATATTTCCAATAGAACTACCAACAGCAATAAGAGCGCAAGTATAATCTAATCTTCCTGTGGAAAAAGATGTTATACATAATGAGACAATACTAATCATGACTAAAGTTTCAATAATATCGGCGCTAATACATTTTACTACTTTTCTACAACCATAGAAGTAACCATTTAAGCAACAAGATATTCCAACAAAAGGTAAAGAGCAAGATAGAATTTTTAGTGGTATAATTGCCCTTTCATCTTGAATCCACGCTATTGATATAAATTCTGATAAGTTAAATAGTAAAATTCCTGTTAGTATACTTAGGAATAAAGTATAAAAAAGACCTTTTATTATTATATTTTTTACTAAATGATTATTACCTTTTCCGAGTTCTTCAGCTACAAGCCTTGTCATTGTAACCCTAATACCAGAGATAGCCAGTGTTTGACATACAACATTAATACTCATAATAAGTTGAAATAAACCCATACCTTCCGCACCAATTTTATTAGACAAATAAACTCTAAAGGCCATACTTATAAAACCAAGAGTCATAGTGGAGGCTGTGAGCAATATGACGTTTATCAGTAAGTTTCTTCTCTTCATAATTATCTCCTTGTAATAATAGAAAATATTATTTTAAATTTATATATTATTTATATGCGTAAAGGAGTATAAAAAGTATTAATAAAATATCTATTTAGATTTACAATTATTGAAGATAAGTGTAAAAAAGTGTAAAATGATTTAAGGAGAATATTTAAAAACATTGACATTTTTATTGAAACAATTCATTTGAGAGGAGAGTTTTATGGGGTTAACCTTATTAGAAAAAGCTATTGATGGTGATAAAAAGGCTTTAAAAGAGCTTATGATAAGAAATAGTGAATACATTTATAAATTAGCTTTTCTTCATACTAAATATGAAGAAGATGCAAAATCTATAATGAGAAGATCAGTTCTTTATATTAATGAGAATATCTATAAATTATCAAAACATGATAATTTTGACAAATATATAATTAAAGTTACAATAAAGCATATAAACGAATATTTAGAAGAGATGGGAATGGTAGAACAAGATAATAATAAGGATTATATAGATGAAAATGGATACATTGATATATTTAAGGGAATAGACTTATTAGATGTTCATTCAAAGAATGTGGTTGTTTTAATATATTTTTATAATATGTCCTATAAAGAGGTGGGAGATATGCTTAATATGAATGAAAGTACTGTAAAATTGTATCTTAGAAATTCCTTGAAATTTATGAAAGATAATATAAAGGGGGATTTTGAAGATGACAAATGAGAAGTTAGATAATAGTACTTTAAATGATATAGATTTTGAAAATATTGATATAGAAAAAAATATAGATAAAGATATAGATGAATATATAAAAGAATTTACTATAGATAATAGTGCTTTGGATTTAATATCCATTCCACACAATCTTGAAGATAGTGTTAAATTACCTTTTAGAGAAGTAAAAAAGGAAAAAAGAAAAAATATAAGTTATATAATTTTAGATATTGTTATTGTAGGCATAATTTTACTACCTGTAATGGGAGTGATTTATCCTAACATTTTTGTAAAAGTTCCAAAGATTTATAATATTTTTGAAAATATAAATGAATTTATTCAAGTTGATAATTTAAAATCATTTATTGGTATAGGACAAGAAGTTATTGAAGGTAGTGGATCTTCTTCTGTGGAAACTATTTATATAGAAGAAAAAGATGTGGTAGAACCTAAAAATAATAATGAAGCTATTAAACTTATCCATTCTCTAGCTAATACGATAGTAAAAGCTGAGTATAAGTGGCAATGCAGTGAAGTGACACCTAAGACAATAGATGTAGCATTAAAAGGTGTAGATAAAATTAAAGATGATTATGATAGAATGCATTTAAGAAACTCTTTAACAAAATGGAAAAATGGAGACTTTTCCAATGCAGTGGAGGTTCACAACTATGTATGGGAAATGTTAGATGGAAATGTGGGGAAGGCAGAAGAGTTGGATAAAGATGAAATACAAAAAATACTTAATAAGCATTATTAAATAAAGGGAGGCTGTAAAATGGATACAAAATTAAATCATTTCGACTCAAAAGGAAATGCCATAATGGTAGACGTTACTGAGAAAAATATTACAGAAAGACAAGCAATAGCTACAGGAAAAATATTTGTAAATGATGATACATACAAAAAAATAGTGGAAGGAAATATGGCAAAGGGGGATGTTCTTGCAGTAGCTAGGGTAGCAGGTATAATGGCTACTAAAAAAACATCAGATTTAATTCCTATGTGTCACCCTTTAATGTTAACAAAGTCAAAAATAGACTTTGAATTTAATGAAGAAGAAAAGAGTATTACAGCTATTTCTTTAGTTAAACTAGCAGGTAAGACTGGTGTGGAAATGGAAGCATTAACAGGAGTTAATGTGGCACTTTTAACAATTTATGATATGTGTAAGGCGATAGATAAAAATATGGTTATTTCAGATATTCATTTAGTTGAAAAGTTAGGTGGAAAAAGTGGTAAGTTTGTTTTTGAAGGAATAAATAAATAAAGTTTTATTAAATTAAAAAAGCTCTGTTATCTTTTTAGATAATAGAGCTTTTTAATTATTATATATTGACATAAAGAATTTCATTTCCAAAGGTACTTATAAACTTAATCATATCATCATAGCTTATAAAAACTGTAGCAGTATTTACATTAGGATGAACTCCTATAAGAGCTTGATTTTTTAAGTCATCATCTATAACAACATTTACGCATTGGTCCTTATCATTGATAATACCTAGAGGTGTAACAGCACCTTTTAAGAGACCTAGGTATTTTTCTAATCTTTCTTCAGAAGCGAAACTTAGAGTACTAGATTGAATCTGTGATTTTATTGACTTTAAATCAGCCTTCTTATCTCCCTTTACTACCACAAGATAATGTTTTTCTCCATTGTAATTTTTCAAAAAAAGATTTTTAACTATATGGCCTTTTTCTTCTAAGTTTAAATTTTCCGTTTCTTCAATAGTATAAACGGGGGATGATCTATTAATTCATATTTAATATTTAGTTCATCTAATTTTTTTAAAACTTGTTCTTTCTTATCCATATATTTCTCCTTATTTAAATTGTTTATTTTAATTATATCTATAGTTACATATTTTTGTATAATAAAAGCTATTAAATTAATAATTTTCTAGTTATAATTAACTAATAATGTTAAAAATAAACTATAAATAAATTGAAATGGAGATAAAGATGGAAAAATTATTTTATAATTG
>NZ_JWHR01000031.1 GCF_000808015.1 Terrisporobacter othiniensis
CCTATTATATTTTTATATTTCATATAAAAATTTTTCATATTAATCCTCTTTTTCATTTGAATTTTTATATATCTATAATAGAAAATTATAGAATATAAGTCAATATGAATTTAAGAAATAGTATATTAAAATGATAAATATAAATTACTTTTTACATAATTTAAAATGAGAGTATTTTTATTCACTGTCTTTAACTTGTTTTATAAAGTCTTTTTTAGATGATGCAGTTATTAGATCATCAGCAACATAAGCAGTAAACTCACTACCACATTCGCCAATACAGTCATCTTCAATTTTACCACCAATCATCATTTCTCTTAAGTCATCTATAGTTAATCCACAGCACATTGAACAAAATTTTATCATGAGCCTATACCTCCAAAATTAAATTTTTTATGTTTTTTATATACACCTTAATTATTTATTTTAAACATAACACAGTCTTTTATAATATACTATATTAATATTGACATAAATAGAAATAGAAGTTAATATAGTTTAGTACAAAACAAGATTATGTGGAGGTGATTTCTTGATAAACAAAAATAAGCTTAAGTTAGGTCTTCATATTAGCAAAATTAATCATATAGTTTCAAGGAAAATGGATAGTGCTGTAATTAGCGCCATTGATGATAATTTAACTGTATCACAAGCTTATGTTATAGACTTTATTATTATGAAAGGTGAAAATCAAGAAATATTCCAAAAAGACTTGGAAAAAGAGTTTGATTTGAAACGTTCATCTATTAGTTTAATGTTAAATAACATGGAAAAAAATAATCTGATAAAAAGGATGGCTGTATCAGAAGATGCACGTCTAAAACAAATAATCTTAACGGATAAGTCTAGAAAGCTTTATGAGGAAATTTCTAAAGCAATAGATTCTATAGAAAATAAGTTATGTCAAAATATAACACCAGAAGAAATAAAAGTATTTCAAATAGTACTTGATAAAATAAGAAACAATTTAGAATGACCCTTTAGGATTTGCAAAGGGTTATATTTACACAAATATTGTTTTGTACAAAACATAAATAAATTGAGGAGAATTGAATATGTCAAAAGTATCTAATTTTACAGAAGGGAAAATATTCTTACCTTTATTAAAATTTGCAATACCAATATTACTTGCATTATTTTTACAAACTATGTATGGTGCAGTAGATTTACTTATAGTAGGACAATTTGGTCATGCAGCTGATGTGTCTGCTGTTTCAACAGGTAGTCAGGTAATGATGACTATAACTGTTATGATTACTGGTTTGACTATGGGTCTTACCATATTAATTGGTCAAAAGCTGGGAGAAGGAAAGTCAAAAGAAGCTGGAAATGTTGTTGGAACTGGTATTTGTATATTTGCTGTTATGGCTATTATTATTACTGTTTTAGTTGTTAGCTTTGCCTCACCTATTTCAAACTTTATGCATGCTCCAAAAGAAGCATTCGATGGAACTGTAGCATACATAAGAATTTGTGCAGCAGGTGCAGTTTTTATAGTTGCTTATAATATTATAGGAGGTGTGTTTAGAGGTCTTGGTGACTCAAAAACTCCCCTTATAACAGTGGGAATTGCCTGTGTTACAAATATTATAGGAGATTTAATATTTGTTGGAGTATTTAAAATGGCTGCCGCTGGTGCTGCCCTGGCTACAATCATGGCTCAAGGAGTCAGTGTTGTATTATCTTTAATAATTATTAGAAAACGTGGGCTTCCTTTTGAATTTTCTAAACAAAGTATAAAGTTTCATAAAAGCTTAACATCAAATATAATTAAATATGGAGCTCCAATAGCTTTGCAAGATGGACTTGTGCATTTGTCTTTCCTTGTAATTATGATTATAGGTAATTCTATGGGAGTGATTCCATCGGCAGGTATTGGTGTTGCAGAAAAACTTGTTGGATTTATAATGCTTATACCATCATCTTTCTCTCAAGCTGTATCTGCATTTGTTGCACAAAACTATGGAGCTAGAAAATACCATAGAGCTAAAAAGGTTCTTATTTACTCTATTTTAGCTTCCTTATGTTGTGGAGTTGTAATGTTTTATATCACCTTCTTCCATGGTAATTTACTTGCAGGAATGTTCTCTAAGGATAAGGATGTAGTTTTAGCAGCATGGGAATATATGAAAGCTTATGGAATCGACTGTCTTTTAACTGCAATAATGTTCTCTATGGTGGGCTATTTCAACGGATGTGGAAAGACAACTTTTGTAATGATACAAGGAATAGTTGGTGCTTTTTGTGTGAGAATACCAGTATCATATCTTATGAGTAAAATATTACCAGTATCTTTATTTAAAGTAGGTTTAGCTACACCTATGTCTACTTTTGTACAAATTATATTATGTGTAATTTACTTTATAATTTTATCAAAAAAATTAAATAAAGAAAGTATGTCTTCGAATGTTGCTGTATTGGAAAATATATAAATATTAAAAATAAATAAAGTATAAATTTCAACTGCTTTGCTTGAAGGAGCAACAGCGTTGCCTGAAATTTCATATCGCCCACACAGTGGTTTAAAGTGGTAATGAAGGCATCTCGTTGGCGACATGAGCAAAGCAAATTTTTTATTTACTGTTACATAAAATCTCTTTTAATGGCAAATTTAATATAAATAGCAAAAGTCATTAAAGGAGAAATGTAAAATGAGCACAAATGAAAAAAAGAAAAGATCATTTAAGTTGCCAACAGCTTATACGGTATTATTAGCTATAACGGCTATTATAGCAATTGCAACATATTTCATACCTGGAGTTAAGAAAGCAAGTTTGGCAGACTTTGTTATGGCTCCAATAACTGGATTACAAGAGGCCATTGATATAGCCATATTTGTTTTATTAATAGGAGGTTTTTTAGGAGTAACTACAAAAACAGGAGCACTAGATGCAGGAATTGGAAATGTAGTTGCCAAGTTAAAGGGAAAAGAATTAATTTTAATACCTGTTTTAATGTTTATATTTTCCCTTGGTGGAACTAGTTTTGGTATGGCTGAAGAAACAATAGCTTTTACAGCATTAGTTACAACTACTATGATAATAGCAGGATTTGACCCTTTAGTATCTGTAGCATCAATTATTCTTGGAGCTGGATGTGGAGTTTTAGGTTCTACAGTTAATCCATTTTTAGTTTCAGTAAGTATAGGAGCACTAAAAGGAGTAGATATAGCAGCTAATCAAGTAATAGTAATTGGTACAGGTGTGGCACTATGGTTAATATCACTGCTTATATCCATATTTTTTGTTATGAATTATGCTAAAAAAGTTCATGCTGATAAATCTAAAACATTGCTTTCAGATTCAGAAATAAGACAAGCAAATGAAGCTTTTATAGGAAATAAAAGTGGAGAAGAAGAAGTAATAGAATTCACAGGAAAAAGAAAAGTAGTTTTATCACTATTTGCCTTTACATTTATAGTTATGGTATTAGGTATAATTCCATGGGAACAATTTGGAATTAATTTGTTTAAAGGTACAGGATTTTTAACAGGGAACTCTTTGGGAAACTGGTGGTTCTCAGACTTAGGAATGTGGTTTGTAATTATGGCAGTAGTTATAGGTCTAGTTTATAGAATGAAAGAAGTTGAAATTGTAAATGCCTTCTTAGATGGTGCTGCAGAAATGGTTGGAGTTGCACTAGTTATAGGAGTTTCAAAAGGTATATCAGTTATTATGAGTACTACTGGACTAGATGCATATGTACTTTCTTCTGCATCATCAGTATTAGTTGGAATGTCACCTATAATATTCACAATAGTTGCTTTCTTAATTTATATGGCATTATCATTTTTCATACCTTCCACATCAGGTTTAGCAGGTTTATCAATGCCAATATTTGGGCCTTTAGCAGTTAGCTTAGGATTTCCACCAGAAGTTATAATATCCATATTTAGTGCTGGTAGTGGTCTTATAAACTTAGTTACACCAACAAGCGGAGTTATAATGGGAACACTTGCTATAGCAAAAGTGGATTACTCATCATGGGTAAAATTTGTAACTAAAGTTTTATTAGCTATCTTTGTAGCATGTGCAATTATACTATGCATTGCCATGATGTTTGTATAAAATTAGTTAAGTTCATGCGCCAACGTGTGCCTTTGCGCTGCTGCAGGTAAATACGTTGCTTAAAATTCGTGATGAACTCATGACGCCAAAATTGAGAAGCATTTCGCTTTGCTATCGCGTCAGATATATACATTGCTTAAAACTTACTTTGAAGGAGAAGATAAATGACAGTAAATATAGAAAATCCAAAACTACAATTAGTTTTTAAATATTTTTCGGAGATATCTAAGATACCTAGATGCTCTGGTAATGAAAAAGCAATAAGTGATTATTTGGTAAGTGAAGCCAAAAGACTGGGACTAGAAGTTATTCAAGATGAAACTTTAAATGTAATAATTAAAAAGCCAGGAACTAGCGGATATGAAAATAGTCCAGGAGTAATACTTCAAGGTCATATGGATATGGTTTGTGAAAAAAATAAAGACACAGTTCATGATTTTACTAAAGATGAAATAAAACTAAGAGTAGATGGTGATTATTTATATGCTACAGGAACAACTTTAGGAGCTGATAATGGTATAGCAGTTGCTATGGGGCTTGCACTACTAGCATGTGATGATATACCTCATCCACCACTTGAAGTAGTTTACACAGTAAATGAAGAAGTTAGTATGATAGGTGCAATGGAATTAGATGGAAGTTTATTTAAGGGAAAATATATAATAAATGTGGATTCAGAAGAAGAAGGAAAAATAACTGTAAGTTGTGCTGGTGGTGTTACAGCAGTAGTCACTATAAGTAAAGAATACAAAGAAATTACCTCATCCAAAACTGCTTATAATATAAGTATAAAAGGTCTTCAAGGTGGACATTCAGGAATGGAAATTGATAAAAAGAGAGGTAATTCTAATGTACTAATGGGTAGAGTTTTAAATCATCTTTGTAAAGATGGAAAGATTGATTATGATTTAGTTTCTATCCATGGTGGACTTAAAAATAATGCAATACCTCGTGAAGCAGAATGTGTAATTCTTGTAGATAATAAAAATGAAGAGATTTTACAAAAAGAAATATCTAATATTTTAGGTATATTTAAAAATGAATATAAGACTTCAGATCCAGGAGTTAATTTAGAATGTACGAAATCTGAAGAAACTTACAATAAAGCCTTATGTGATGATGTTAAAGAGAAGATAGTTGGTGTTTTAAACTTAATGCCTAGAGGGATTCAAACTATGAGCGCAGATATAGAAGGTTTAGTAGAAAGTTCTACTAACTTAGGAGTTGTAGTTACAAATGACAATGAGATTAAGTTTGAGTTTGCAACTAGAAGTTCTGTGAAAAGTTTAAAAGAAGATTTGAATAATAGAATGGAATTACTTAGCAAGTTTTTAGGTATTAATTTATTTTTAGAAGATGATTATCCTGAATGGGAATATGCGAAAAATTCTGAGTTAGAAAAGATTTGTGTAGACACTTATGAAGAACTAACTGGTAAAAAGCCGGAGATAGTAGCTCTTCATGCGGGCTTAGAGTGCGGATTGCTAATTGATGCTATTAAAGGTGCAGAAGCTATTTCCATAGGTCCAGACTTATTTGATGTTCATACTCCTAATGAACACTTAAGTATTAGCTCTACAAATAGAACATGGGATTACTTAGTGGCAATTTTAAAGAATATCAAGTAAGGGATGAAAAACTAGATATAGAAATTATAAAAGGGCTATGGTTTTTAACCATAGTCTTTGTATTATAAAAAAATTAAATTAGTGTGTTGAGAAAAAATAAAAAAAGTTGATAAAATTAATATCAATTGAACTAATTGATAAAATTGCTAATTCAATGTTTTATAAAATGACATATGATATTATACCTCAATACAAAGTGTATTTGTAAAAAGGAGTTAGAGTATAATGACAGAAATGGAATTTGGCAAAACAATAGAAAAATTAATATACTTTTTAGGTGAAAAAAATTACTCATTAGCAAGAGAACTGGGGTATGACGTTTCTTATTTGAGTAAATGGATAAGTGGGACTATGTTTCCTACTTTTAAGAATATAAAAATCAACGGGCGTGTTAAGCTTCTTTAATATTAAAGTAAATTTAACCTTGGAGCAAATTCAAAGGAATATAGAATACATGGTAAAAATATTTTATGAAAATAAAGATATAGAATTTAAGTTAATAACAGATACATTGGTAGATGATTTTAAAAAATATGGCAAACCCATCTGTATTTATATCAAAAAGCCTTAGTTTTATAACTGTGAACTGTGAGGAGGAGATAAGTGATAAGAATAGGTATATGATAATAAAGGATTTTAGATTAGATAATATATTTAAAAGGTTCTTTGAGAAAATATGGAATAGTGACAAAGAGAATGTAACAATGAACAGGGAAGAGGTTGTTAGTAGATTTTTAGATTTGCTGGGATATATAAAAATACTAAAAAATAATAGAAATTAAAATATAATATGAAATTATTTAAGTAAAATAAAAAGAAGCTGTATTGTAGAGTATTAAAAACTCTTTTGATACAGCCTTTTTCTTATGTGTATTTTATATATAGTAATAAAAAAAGAGTGCAGACAAAGTCTACACTCTGAGCCTCATGGGCTCTATAAAAGTTATGAAAAAACTATTGTAACAAAATATATTAACTATGAATTATTTAAACAGCTTCTGAAACTATAATACCACGGAGGAGATAGATAATTTAAATAAATAAAAGTCATAAAAGTTGATAATTTTGATAAATATAAAAAATCAATAAAATAGAATTGCAATAGTTATAAAATAAGTTACTATAATAAGATTTTAAGCAATAAAAATGACACCTCAAGATAGGTGTCATTTTTTGGCAAATAAGTATTACAAAATTTATATTAACCTATTTCTAGGGTAATAACATAATATTAAGTAGATTAATCTACTTTAGAAATTCCTCGTAATCTTTTTTATTTGATGGAACTTTTATTTCTCCATTTTTTATTTTTTGTGCATGTTCTTCTACAAGAGCTAATATTTCCTTATCTACATTTTTTGAAGTAGTTTCAGATATACCAACACCATCTTCTTTTAAGCCAAATACATTAACTTGACCACCTTTGAAGTTCCCTTCTAGTAAATCTTTTACAGTGTTGAAAACAGCCACGTCAACTCTTTTAATTGCAGAAGTTATTACATTTTCTGGAGCTAGAGAATTTTGGTCTTTATCAACTCCAACAGCCATTTTATTGTTTTCTTTAGCAGCTTCTATTGGTCCTAAACCAGCACTTCCCGCTGCTGTAAATATTACGTCTACATCTTTTGAGTGCATTAAGTTAGCAATTGATTTTGCTTTTGATGCATCTGTGTATGTATCAGCATATTGTCTTAAAACTTCAATATTACTGTCCACAGCTTTTGCTCCTGCCATAAATCCATATTCAAAAGTTTCTATTACAGCTTCTTTTGTACCACCTATAAATCCTACTTTATTAGTTTCACTTTTCTTAGCCGCTATTATTCCAGTTAAATATGAAGCTTCTTGTGCATTAAACATTAAAGAAGATACATTTTCTGGTTGATTCTCAAAAGAAGCATCTATTATTGCAAAGTTAGTTTCTGGATAGCTCTTTGCAGCATTTTCTATGGCTGTATTCATTTGGAAGCCAACACCTATTACTAAGTCTGAGTCATTGTCTACTGCTGTTTCCACATTTGGTACATAATCTGAACTTTGCTTAGATTCTAGTACGTTTACATCTACACCTAATTCATCTTTAGCTCTTTGTAAACCTTCCCAAGCACTTTGGTTGAATGATTCATCGTTGATACCACCAACGTCTGCAACTAAAGTTATTTTTAAAGATTCACCTGATGATTTAGAGTTATCTTTGTTTGAAGAACATCCTACTAATACTGAAGATGTCATTGATAAAATAATTCCTAGTGATAATAATTTCTTAAATCTCATGTTGTCTTATTGCCCTCCAAAAAAAATGTGTTTTTTACATTTTATAGTATATATACGAAAAATACAATATTTATTTTAAAAAATATAAATAATATTACGAATGTTTTAAACTTTATACCAAGTGTATAGTTGGTAAATGTTTTATTGTTTTTTTGCAATGTAGGAATATTTTCTTTTTATGTATTTAAATATTTTAGAGGCAGAGTCAATATTAGGTTATAAAATAGGAATATCAGTATTTAAGGAAAAGTCAGGAAGAGAAATAATCAGATTCGCTGATTTGATACAGATGATATATATGTTATCTTTTACATTTTTAATAGGAGCATTAATTTGGTGTTTATATTATGGACTGGTAATTTGGTACAAAGATTTTTTTAATAAAACTAAACCAATATATACCTTATTTATGTTACCAGAAAATAAATTTATCATATTTATATAAAAATTAATTACTATGATAACACTAATTTATGGAGTTATATTTTTACAATTTTTATGTCGGATAATAATGGGAACAATAATAAAATCCATATCAGGAGTTTCATTTGTATATATGATAAATGCCATAAATAGATCGAGGCTAGAGATATTTATCTTTAATATACCACAATTAAGTAGGATAGAATTTATATGAAGTCACCTACGTTTATTCCTAAATTAAGTACATCTTCTTTAGAGTTAACTTTTTCATCAAGTCTAATCATCATAGTATCATTATTTCTTTCATTGGTAGCTAGAGCTTGTCCATATGTATGAGTAGATGAATATTTAAAAACAACAGTACCTCTTATTTCACCATTCTTTCTAGTGATTATAGTACAGTTTTAAGATTCAATAGATCACAGCAACCACCACCAATCTTGTGATATTTTCGTTTTCCATCAGAAGTTATTTCTTTAACCATGGCACCTAAGGTATCCATATGAGCTGAGACTGTCACTTGATTTTCATCATCTTCACCTTGAAGAGTTGCTATTAAGCATCCCTTTTTTGTAAGATTGCATTCTAAGCCTAATTTTTCAAAGTCTTTCTTACACTCCAAAACAGCAATATCTGTATACCCTGTTGGACTTGGTATATCTAGATATTTTCTCATTACAAAAATCGTGCTGTTCAAATCAAATTTCATATCAATAATTCTCCCCTTGTATTTGATAAGCATATTATATCATAAAAATTTTTGAAGCTTTATTTAATTTATTATGTTTATATAAATTATTAGATTTGCTACTTTAATTATTAGATTTAATGTTTTTTATAATTATTTAAAAAACTATTAATACAAGGGAATTGTTTTTGATTAATAAAGAGAGGATGGTGACATGAGCAAAGCGAATTTTATGCTAATCAGTTGGGAGGAAATGTAAGATATATAGGGAAATAGTGCTATAATATTCTTAATATATAGCTTATATTTGAATTATATGTGGAGGGTGATTATGTACAAGAAATTTTCTCATGTGGCAATGAATGAAGATAGCAATTGCCAAAAAGCAACTTTTAGGCAAAATGAGTTATACACTAGAAATAATGATATGAGAACTGAGTTTGAAAGAGATTATACTAGAATTTTGCACAGCTTAGCATATAGAAGATTAAAACATAAGACGCAAGTATTTTTTAACACACAAAACGACCATATTTGTACTAGGATGGAGCATGTATCACATGTGGAGTCTGTTAGTTATATCATAGCTAAATCACTTGGGTTAAATTATGAACTAACAAGAGCAATAGCCACAGGTCATGATTTAGGCCATGCACCCTTTGGACATGAAGGTGAAAATGTAATTAAAAAAATATTAAAAGACAATCTAGATTATTCTTTTTGGCATGAAAAAAATGGCCTGAGGGTAGTTGATAAGTTGGAATTATTGCAAGATAATAAGGGAAATATGAGTAATTTGAATCTTACTTATGCAGTGAGAGATGGGATTATATGTCATTGTGGTGAGGTGGATGAAAATGGGATTTTTCCAAGAAAAGAATATATAGATTTGAATACCATAACAAATCCTGGTCAAGTACAGCCTTATACTTGGGAAGGTTGTGTTGTGAAAATTTCAGACAAAATAGCATACCTGGGCAGAGATATAGAAGACGCACTTCTTCTAAAAATAATTAGTCGTGACGATTTAAAAGATGTGTACGAACTAGGGCTTAAGTACGGTCAAAAAACAGTAAACACTTCAGTAATAATGCACGAACTAATGGGTGATCTTATTGAAAACAGCTCTATTGAAAATGGGATTTGCTTTTCTCATGAAAAACAGAATTTCATTGACTCTATAAAAAAATTCAATTATGAAAAAATATATGATAATAAGAAGTTTAGTTACTATAAAAAATATGCAAACCTAGTAATTAACAGTATATTTGAAGAACTATTTAAGTACTATGACAAAGAAAATACCATTAATAATTTACAAGCTAATATAGATAAGAAGTATAGGTTTGTTATAAGTGATTTTAAAGGATGGATAATAAAATACTGTGATGAGAGTATTTTTGATAGTAAGGATTTGAAGAGTAGTCTTAATAATGAAAAGATTTATGGCACTTTAAACAATGAAAATGTTTATAAGGAAGCCATTGTTGACTATATTTCTTGTATGACAGATGCTTATGCTATTAAGTGTTTTAATGAATTAATATCTTTTTAGTATTGTAAAAAAATAGTAAAATAAATATAGTAGAAAAATAATATAAGGGGAATGCAATAAATGAAGAAAAAAATTATAGGAAGTTGTATATTAATTGTGGGAATTTTGCTTTCAGGTTCTGTAGTATATAACGAAACAACTGAAAAACTGAGAAATGTGACTAGAAAAGAACAATTGGAAGTATTTGAAGAAGCTAAAAAGCAAGCAGATATAGGTAATAACTATATTGAACATATTACTGAGATTCAATCAGATGGATATACTATAGATACATATGTTGATAGAGAAAATGGCTTAGAACAAATGGATACATATGAAAATAATGAATTAGTTAATAGAATGATATTTTATGATAAGGGAAGTAAATACCTATCTATAGGAGAAGATGATCAGGAATTCGAAGGGGTAATGACCAAATTGGATGAGAGTATAGCTAAAGAAAATGAAAAGAATTTTGAAAACTATTCTCAATTTGAAGATGATATATTAAGTACTTTAGAACAGGGTAAAGGCACTTTTTTTAGAGAAGAAAAGACTTCAGATACTTCGGTAATAAAATATATTAGTAGAAACTTAAATCTTTATTTTGATAAAGAAAGTAAGTTTTTAGTGAAAAAAGAAGAGATTGTTGGAGATAAAATAAGTACAACTACAAAATTTGAGAAAATAGAAAGAACTTCTAATCGTGGTAAGTATTTATTTAAACAAGAATCGCCATTAATATTAGGTGAAAATATTGATTTAAGTAATATAAAAATTAAGTATGTAAAAGATGAATTAGAAGCACTCTTAAAAGATGATAGAGGATAATTTATTTTTTATAAATGAAATTAAAAATAGACAAGAAGATTTAATGATTTTATTTTAATAAAAATAGATATTTATAAAAAAGTATGATAATATAGAAGACTAACACTTCTTAGGTTGTGTATGAAGCACAAATGAGAAGTGTTTATTTTTTAGTGAGATAATTAAATTAATATAAAAGCAATAATTGAAGGAGACATCATGTTATTTAAAGATTTAGATATAATAGAGCCCATACAAAGGGCACTAGAAGAGGAGGGATATAAAAGTCCAACTCCTATACAAGAAAAATCAATTCCACATTTATTGGAAGGTAGGGATTTACTAGGATGTGCACAAACAGGAACTGGTAAAACAGCATCTTTTGCTATTCCTATATTACAAAATATATATAATGAGGGAAAAAGTAAAAAGAATATAAAAGCTATAATACTGGCACCTACTAGAGAACTTGCCATACAAATAGGTGAGAACTTTAAGACTTATTCAAAACATACAAATATAAAGAGTTTAGTAATATTTGGTGGAGTTTCACAAAATCCTCAAACAGAGGCATTGAAGAAAGGTGTAGATGTATTAATAGCCACACCAGGTAGAATGATTGATTTATATAATCAAAAATTCATCAATCTAGATAATGTTAAGTATTTTGTTTTAGATGAAGCTGATAGTATGCTAGATATGGGAATGATTCATGATGTGAAAAGAATCATAAAATACCTGCCAAAAGTTCGTCAAAATATTTTCTTCTCAGCTACAATGCCAAAGGAAATATTAAAGCTTGCTGATTCAATATTTAACAATCCTGTTAAAGTGGAAGTTGCACCAGTGTCATCTACAACAGAAACTATAAAGCAAAGTATTTATTTTGTAAGTAGTAGAAAAAAGAAATCTTTATTAATCGATTTATTAAAAGATAAATCTATGGAATCTGTTCTTGTATTTTCTAGAACAAAACATGGAGCAAATAAGATAACAAAAGATCTTGTGAATGCATCAATTACTGCTGAAGCTATTCATGGAAATAAGTCGCAAAATGCAAGACAGCTTGCTTTAAACAATTTTAAAGAGAAGAAAACAAGAGTACTAGTGGCAACAGATATAGCAGCAAGAGGTATAGATATAGATGAATTATCTCATGTAATTAACTTTGACTTGCCAGAAGTTGCTGAGACTTATGTTCATAGAATTGGACGTACAGGAAGAGCAGGGAAGAGTGGAACAGCCATAGCCTTTTGTTCTATAGAAGAAAGAAATCTTTATAATTCAATAGAAAAATTAATAAATAAGAAAATTGAAGTTGTAAATGATCATGCATATGTAAATAGTGCAAATGATCCTAAAGAATCAAGAAATAATAAGGTTAATAAAAATGATAATAGACCAAAGAGAAGCAACAATAGAAATAGAAATAAAAACAATGTTAGAGTTACTAATAAAAAATAAATAAAAAATACCTAAGTTATTAGTTTTCAACTTAGGTATTTTTTATATAATATAATAGTAAAGTTATAAGATAAGGGGAAGACAGATGAAATTTAAATACGATTTACATATACACACAAAAGAAATCAGTCCTTGCGGGCGCTTAAGTATAGAAGAAATAATAGACAAATACATAGAAGAAGGTTACTCGGGATTAGTCCTTACAGACCATTTGAGAAAAGGTTACTTCAGAAAGTGTAGAAGAGAAGATTGGAAAGAAAAAACAAAGGAATTCTTTTATAGCTATGATAGAGGTATAGAATATTGTAAGGATAAAGATTTTTACATAGGCCTAGGGATGGAAATTAGTTTTAACAATGATACAAATGACTTTTTAGTATTTGGATTTGAAAAAGAAGATTATCTAGAAAATGAATGGATGATAGAGATGGGCCTAAAAGATTTTTATAATAAATTCAAAGATAAAGCAATCATTATCCAAGCTCACCCTCATAGACAAAAAGGCAGTAAATTAGAGGACATAAATTATTTACATGGTATTGAGGTAAATAACCAAAACCCAAGACACAACAATAATAATGATTTGACAAAAGTTGTTTATGAAGAAAATCCAAGACTTATAGCTACAGGTGGGAGTGATGTACACCAAAAGGAAGATTTATGTAGAACAGGTATTTGTACAAAGAATAAAATTACATCAGATGAACAGTTACTTAACATATTAAGAAATAAAGAATTTCAAATTATAGGAATGGATTAAAAAATTTGTATTGATCAATACAAAATTAAGAAAATAAATTTTTAAGATTATAAATTAAGTAGTGAAATTATGTACTTTTATGGAGGAGAGATGAACAAAAAACATTCAGTAAATTCTTTAATAAATATGTTATATATACTATTTGTAATATATCTTATGGAAACAATAGAAGTTGCAGAAAACTTAGGCATATTTAGTAATGGAAACTCAATTAACTCAAATATAATGCAAAGCAACTTATCAATAGAACAAATACTATTTAATATGTTATTTATAGGTTTTGTATGTGGTGGAGTGATAATTGAAGGAAGAGATTTAGAAATAAGTGAAGATGAAAATAAGCTAAAAGTTGTAAATAGGAAGTTATTAAAATATAAAATATTTATAGGAATAACCATTTTATTTTCAATATATCTAATAATAAAAAGTTACAACAGTCAGATTATATATAATTGTTTATTATTAAATATATTAGTTTTATTTATTTTTTATGGTAAAATGATTTATTTTAAATCTTACATATGTAATAGAAAGATTGAGTGGTTGAAAAAAATATCTGCCATTGATGTTGATGATTATGTAGATACAAGATGGTGGAGAAGAAAAATATGGTTTAATGGTAGAGAGAGAGTTTCATTTAAATACAGAATTTACAATATAATTATTTCTTCATTTACACTATTCATATCAACACTAGCTTTTGTTTTATTATTTATGGGTAAATCCTTATTTAATATTTTCTTTTTATACTTTATAATAAAGCATTTTACTATAATCATAGAGTCAGTATTTGGATTATATACAGTAATTACAGGAAAATGTACAGGTGTAATAGAAAAAACTAAGCACAGAAATAGAAGGGGAAGTATAGATTTATCAGATATTCCATCAAGCTATACAAGAAAAAGAATATATTATGAACTAACTTTAACTGATTTTAATCACAAAAGAGAAATCAAAATTATATCAGAGGATAGTTGCGGACTTTCTGAAATGGACACAATGGAAGTAGTTCATGGTATTTTTTCAAAAAGCCCTATTACTGTAAATATGATATCTGCACGAAGAATAAATAATAAGAAGATTTTATTTAGTTTTATCACAAGATTTGCGGTTGTAGCTTTGATATTTTATAGGGGATATATTTTAGTTAAAGATTATGCAGAATATAATAGTAGTTATGTTTTCAACGAAGATTATAACTACGAAGAAGACGACCCTTATTTAAATGATCAAAAGGAAAATAATATTGTAGAAACTCTTCCTAAAGATGAAAAATATTATGAGAAAGTAATTAATATTAACGAAGAAAAAAGCAGTGACAATGTGAATATTAAAATAGAAAAACTATATTTAGATAAAAATAATTCAAAGTTACAATTTGAAATGGAAAATAAAAGTGATGTGCCTCTAGTTTTAAATGTACCTTATGAAACACATATATTTGATACAAATAATAATAAAAACTCCAATATACTTATGCCAGGAGAATCTTATTATATAGAAATGGATATTTTTCAAAAATATGAGGATTTCAAAACTTTGAATGTAAAACTTGAGTACACTTTATCTCATTATGTATTCCAAGAATACGGAGATTTTTTCTACTATCTATATTATCCTCTAAATGTGGTGGACTGCAGTAGTAATATAACTTTAGACTTACAAAACGGTAAATGCAATATAGACATAAGTGAGTATGGAGAGTTTTATGGGGTTTCACAAAATATTACACAGTTTACTCAATAATTAAAGTGAAAAATCCATCTTAATGAAAAGATGGATTTTTTAGTATATTAAATTAAAAATAAATAAGCTAAAGGTGTTATTATAAGAAGTCCTAAAACATTATAGAAAGTAAATGCTTTTAAATATTTATCATTAACTCCTTCAAACTCACTACTATAAATTTTGTAAGAAATAACACTGGCAAGAGAAGCGATTAAAGTCCCCATACCACCAATATTTGCGCCTAGGAGTAAAGCTTTTACATGATCTGTAAATCCAGATAAAAGCATAGTAGCAGGAACATTACTAATAACTTGACTTGATAAAATAGAAGTTATAAAAGTGGATTTTCCACTTTTAAGTAGGCTTTCCATAAAAGTTTCAACACTATCTAAAGTAGAAATATTTCCCACAAATATGAAAAAACCTATAAAAGTAATTAACAAAGAAAAATCTACCTGAGAAAATAACTTCTTATTTAAAACTAAAACAGTTAAAACTGTTACTACAAAAGTAAGCTTATAATCAATTAAATGAAACACAGATAATAAAATTATTAAAAATAATACTGTAAATATAAATATATGATTTTTATTATCTATTTTAACATCTTTCAAATCAATGCTTAAATCCATTTTTTTATCTCTATTTATTAATAATAGTAAAAAGGCAATAGATAATAGTAAAATAGGTCCAGTTATTACAAAGAAATCCACTGGTTTTAAATTATAAAAAGAATATATAAATAAGTTCTGAGGATTACCCATAGGAGTAAAACTACTTCCTAAATTTGCAGCTAGAGTTTGAAATATTACTATTTTTAAAACATTAATATTAGCTTTTCTAGCGACAACTATACTTAGTGGTACAAAAGTTAAAAGTGCCACATCGTTAGTGACTATCATGGCAGATATAAAAGTAATAAATACTAAAATGGTAGATATTGCCCTATATGATTTACATTTTTTCAATAAGCTAATTGCTATACTATCTAAGACAGAAAGCTCCTTAAAAGCAGCTACTACAATCATAAGATTAAATAATAATATAAGCACTTTAAAATCAATATATGATAATTTTGGAGTTGCAATAAAGCAACTTATTGTAGCTAATGATAGAGCTATAACTAAAACAGATTCCTTTTTTAGAAATTCTATAAAAGCATTTTTCTTTTTTGAGTCTTTTATTATCTCAATTTGTGAATAGATATTTTCGCTCATCTTTCCTCCCAATATGAATTTTGTCTTATTAATTTTACATTATAAAAGTATATATATCAATATGAGAAATTTTATTATTGAAAAATAGGTTATTAGAAGGCGTGATTAAAATAAATACTACAATACTAGATAAAAATTTGACTTATAACATAAATGATAAAAGATATTTATTAACTAAAATAGCAGTAAGGTAGGGCATAACATAGTTGTTAACAAATTATGTAAAACCATGGTATAATTATTACATTGTTTTCAATTAACATAACAAAATTAATTTCAATTAAGAAATTTTATAGTGACAACTAGTAATACAAAATAGAAAAGAGGTTTTAAATGAAAAATAAGTATTTTAGTACATTTATTTTAACTATTTTATTAGTAATATGCACATCTTTAAACAGTGTATCAAATGCATTAACAAGTACAGGTGATATACCTGGCATAATTGCACAATCAGCAATTGTTATGGATATGGATACAGGAGAAATTATTGCATCAAAAAATGCCAAGACTCAAAGACCAGTAGCGAGCACAATAAAACTATTAACTTCCTTAATTTATGCAGAAAATATTTCTAGAGGAGAAATGATTTCATTTACAGAAGATGCACTTAAAACTACACAAACGGCACTTAATAATTTGAAAAAAATCAATGTGGGTGACAAAATTCCAAGTGATGACCTTATGAAAGCTGTTATGATTTATTCTGCCAATGATGCTGCATATCTAATGGCAGATGCTGTATCAGGAAACTACAAGGATTTTGTAAAACTAATGAACAATAAAGTAAAATCCCTAGGTCTAAAAGATACATATGTAGTAAATCCATGTGGTTTAGAAAGTAATGCCATAGATCCAGAGAATAAAGAAATTAATATATCAACAGCTTACGATATGGCAATAATAGCAAAAGAAGCTTACGAAAACCAATGGATTAGAGAAATTATATCAGAGCAAAATCAAGATATAATTATTAATATAGGAGGAGAAGCTGTACCAATTACATTAAGAAATAAAATCCTTGGTCAATATGGCAATGTAGGTGGAAAAACAGGTAATGAAGTTCAAGCTGGTCATTGTTTTGTTGGTTTCTTCCAAAGAGAAGGAAGAAATTTAGTTACTGTAGCCCTAAGCTCTGAATATGGCATAGATGGCACAAATGTATTTAATGATACAAAAATCATAGCCGACTATGGTTATTCATCCAAAAAGCAAATATTTAAAAAAGCAGGAGAAGAAGTTGCCAAAATTGAGCTTGGGTACAGAAAATACGGAATTATTGGACCTAAAAAGAGCATGACAGTTCCAGTTATAGCAACAGAAGATGTCATGTATTATAAAAATGATATTAACAATGAAAATGCAAGAATAGAATACAATAATGAAAATAAAAATGCCTGGAAGCTTGCAAATAAAGAGATAGAATTGAACTTTACTTTACCTAATTATTCATCAAAAATAAGTGGAAAAGTTGATTTAAGTAAATTTGATTTACTTAAAATTTACTCAGGATCATTTATTATATTTATATTAATAGCTTTAATAGTGCTTTTTATAATAGCATATTGTATTAGGTTAAGAAATTTAAGAAGAAAAAGAATGAGGAGAAGAAATAAGAATAGACACAAACATAATAAGAATAGAAGATAATTATATTATTATAAAATTTAATGACTACACAAAAAAGGAGTGCTTAAGCATTCCTTTTTTATTTGGAGGGAATTTTTATCATAATATACTTATACGAGTACTATTATTTTTTAGGGGGGAGAACTTATGGATGATATATTTGGATATAAAATTTCAGATTCAATATATTCTCAGATGAAAATTATAGAAACTCCTAGATTTATATTTAGACCTTTTAATATTTCTGATGCAGAGGATGTATATGAATATCTTTCTCAGGAAATTGTAGTTAAATATTTACCTTTCAATGCTCATAAAGATATAAATAGTAGTAAAAAGTTTATACAGTCATATTTTATCAATAATTATAAAAAGGGAAAAATAGGAAATTATGCTGTTTATTATAAAAAAGATAATAGAGTAATAGGAAATGTGGGATTTAATAATGTTAATCCTAAATCAAAAGAGGGTGAGCTAGGTATTTGTATAAATCCTAAATATTGGGGAAATGATTTTTCTACGGAGTTGGCTTTGGTTGCCATAATATCAAGTTTTGAGTTTTCTAAAGTGGATAAATTGGTTGGGCTTATATATGAAGAAAATAAATATAGCACTAGTTGTGTTGAAAAGTTAAATTTTACATTGATAAAGACTTATAAGCCAAATAAGGTTCTTCCAGTGTGCCACAGATATGAACTAAATAGGGATGAATATTCGAATATGAAAAAAACTTTTTTACCTAATTTTATAAATAATTTATATAAAAGTAAAAGTGAAGAAAGTGAAAAAATTAAAAAAAACAGTAAGAAAAATAAAAGTAAAAAGAGAAGGAAAAATAAATTATAATATGAAGTTTGATAATTAATTATTTAATCTTGACGAGGTGCATATCATTTATTATCCTAGTCTCTAGGGAGTAGAAAATAAATTAAGTGAGGGATAAAAATGGGCAAGATAATGGATAAAAGTAAAGTTACAGATTTAGGCTATATAATAATAGGATGTTTATTAAATGCCTACGCCTTAGCAGGCATACTTGAACCTGCAGGCCTTGCAACCAGTGGATATCAAGGGATAGCTATAGTTTTAGAGAAACTTATTAATGTAAGGTATACATATATATATTATTTATTTTCAATTATAACTTTAATTTTAGCTTATAAATTTTTAGGAAAGAAAGATGTAGTAAGAATAATAGTAGTTACTTTAATTTATCCTAATTTAATATTAGTATTTGACAAAATTAATTTGATTTTTCCTAGTAATAATGTAATGTTGGCTACAATATATTTTGGTGTTATATCTGGAGTAGGTTCTGGAATGTTGTATAGAAAAGGATATACTTTTGGAGGAACAGATACACTATCAAAAATTCTTCAAAAAACAGTTTTTAAATATGCAACTCTAGCAGAGCTGTTAATGGTTATAAATGGATTAACCATTGTTGCTTCTTACTTTGTATTAGGGGGAGAAGTGGTATTATACGCAATAATAAATCATGTTATATGTACAAAACTACTTGATTATGTAGCTTGTGAATGGGGAACCAAACTTTATAGATTGGAAGTAATAACACCAAAATATGAAGGAATAAGAGACTATATATTAAGTTTAGGCAGAGGAGTTACCTTATATGAGGTAGTTGGAGGATACACAGGAGAAGTAAAAATTAAAATATCATCTACCGTTTCACCTAAGCAATTAGTACAGATAAAGAGTAAAATTGCTGAGATTGACACAGAGGCATTTGTGGAAATTACTCATATAACATCGGTGTACTCTACTAGTGGATCTAGATTCCAAAATATTAGTGAATGTAAGATTAATTAAATAATATATTTTTGAGATAAGAAGATACTTAAAAATGCTTAAAAAATCATTTTTAAGTATCTTTATTTTTTTATCTAACATATGATATTTGAAAATAGCTAATGTATGAATTAAAAAGTTGAGGATATGGAATATTACTAGAAACCTATTTTAAAGATATTTTAGTGATTTTCAAAGTTAGATACCATATGATTTTTTATGTTTACAAAATATTGTTTAATAAAAAAATAATGGAATATTTAGAATATAGTATACAACTATGGAAAAAAATGTTAGAAAGTATTATTATTATAGTAGAGCATTTGAATTTATATCATATTATATTACTTTTGTGATAAAAAACATAGGTTAGAGGGGGAAAATAAATGTTAGAAGAGTCTTACTACAAAAAGACTGATGGAATTATTGAACACCATGGCAATAAACCTAGTTCATTAATTCCTATAATGCAGGATATTCAAGATGAATATCGTTATTTACCAGGGGAATTGTTAATATACGTTGCAGACAAACTACAAATACCTTTGTCTAAGGCATACAGTGTAGCAACATTCTATGAAAACTTTTCTTTTGAAGAAAAAGGAAAATATGTTATAAAAATATGTGATGGAACAGCTTGTCACGTACGTAAATCAATACCAGTCAAAGATGCAATTACAAAAATCCTAGATTTAAATGAAGAAAAACACACTTCTGATGACAGATTATTTACTTTAGAAACAGTATCATGCTTAGGTGCTTGTGGTCTTGCACCAGTTATGACTATTAATGATAAAGTATATCCAAGTATGACCCCAGCAAAAGCAGAAGAAATAATTGAATTAATAAAAGAAGAAGAAAAACAACAACAATTAGAACCAGAAGAAGATTTAATATAAGAGTAAGGGGAGATTACAAATGTCATTAGAATTTTTGAAAGATAGAATAAGTTCAAAAGAAGCATTGCAAGATCTTAGAAAAAGAGCAAAAGATAGAATTAACTCAATTCCTATACGAGTATTAATATGTGCTGGTACTGGATGTATAGCTGGTGGAGCACAAGATATATATGATAACTTGAGTGAATTAGTTAAAAATGATGAAAATATAGAAATTAAATTTGAAGAAGAGGTACCTCATCCAGAAATTAAGAAAAGTGGTTGTCATGGATTCTGCGAAATGGGACCTTTAATGAGAATAGAGCCTCTAGATATATTATATGTAAAAGTTAAGCCTGAAGATTGTGATGAAATTTATAACAAAACTATATGCAACAAAGAGGTAATAGAAAGATTACTATATACACAAAACGGAAAAATTTATCAAAGTCAAGAATCTATTCCTTTTTATGAAAAACAAACTCGTTTAGTTCTTAAAAACTGTGGTCATATAGATGCAGAAAATATAGAAGAATACATAGCTGTGGGAGGATACGAAGCGTTAGAAAAAGTGCTATTCGAAATGGATAAAGAAACAGCCATTGAAGAAATTAAAAAATCAAACTTAAGAGGACGTGGTGGAGCAGGATTCCCAACAGGCAAGAAATGGGAGCAAGTTGCAAGACAGCCTGAAAAAGTTAAATACGTAGTATGTAATGGTGATGAGGGTGATCCAGGTGCTTTCATGGATAGAAGTATTATGGAAGGTGACCCAAACAAGATGCTTGAAGGTATGATAATAGCAGCTTACTTAGTAGGTGCCGAAGATGCATATATTTATGTTCGTGCAGAATATCCTTTAGCAGTAAGACGTTTGGAAATAGCTATAGCTCAAGCAGAAGAACTTGGAGTATTAGGTAAAAATATTTTAGGTACTGACTTTAATTTACGTATGCATATAAACAAAGGTGCAGGAGCATTTGTATGTGGTGAAGGTAGTGCACTTACTGCATCAATAGAAGGTAACCGTGGTATGCCAAGAGTAAAACCACCTCGTACAGTAGAAAAAGGTTTATTTGATAAACCAACAGTATTAAATAATGTTGAGACTTATGCCAATATACCAATGATAATAGCTAATGGTGGTGAGTGGTTTACACAAATAGGAACTGAAGGTAGTCCTGGCACAAAAGCGTTTGCCCTTACTGGAAGTGTAAAGAATACAGGATTAATAGAGGTACCAATGGGAACTACTCTTCGTGAAATTATATATGATATAGGCGGAGGAATGAAGAATGATGTTCCATTTAAAGGTGTTCAAATAGGGGGACCATCTGGTGGATGTCTAGTTGAAAAACACTTAGATCAAAAGCTGGATTTCGATTCAGTTAAGAAATTTGATGCAATAGTTGGTTCTGGTGGTCTAGTAGTTATGGATGAAAATACTTGTATGGTTGAAGTTGCTCGTTTCTTTATGAGTTTCACTCAGAGAGAAAGTTGTGGTAAATGTACACCTTGTAGAGTTGGGACAAAACGTATGCTAGAAATATTAGAAAAAATTATAGCGGGAAAAGGAACATTAGAAGATTTAGATAAGTTAGAAGAAGTTGCAAATACAGTTAAAAACATGTCCTTATGTGGATTAGGAAAAAGTGCTCCATTACCAGTTATAAGTACATTAAAAATATTCCGTAAAGAGTATGAAGAACATATTGTAGATAAAAAATGTAAGTCTCATACTTGTGAAGCATTAAAATTATTTAAGATTGATTCAAGTAAATGTGTTGGTTGTACAAAATGTGCTAGAAATTGTCCAGTAGATGCCATAAAAGGGGCTAAAAAAGAAGCTCATGTTATTGATTTAGAAAAATGTATAAAATGTGGTACTTGCGTAGATGGATGTAAATTTGATGCAATATATGTAGATTAGGAGGGGAGCATAATTATGGTACGTTTAACGATAGATAATAAAGTAGTAGAAGTTGCAAAAGGAACTACAATATTAAATGCAGCTGAGCAAGCGGGTATAGAAATTCCTACTTTATGTTATATAAAAGATTTATTACCAGATGGTTCTTGTAGAATGTGTATGGTAGAGATGGAAAGTAACGGTAGAACAAAGATGGATACAGCATGTACTGCACAAGTTTCAGAAAATTTAGTAGTATCTACTAAAAGTGAAAAGGTAATAAAAGCTAGAAGAAATGTTTTAGATATGCTTTTATCTAATCATAAAACAGATTGTTTTTCATGTGCATCAAATGGAGATTGTAAATTACAAGACTTATGTTATGAATATGGTGTAGAAAAAACTACTTTTGAAGGTGAAAGTGTTGATTTACCAATAGATGACACAAATCCATTTTTTACATATAACCCAAATCTTTGTGTTTTATGTCATAGATGTGTAAATACTTGCCATAAAATAGTTGGTCGTGGTGCTATAGATACTATGCAAAGAGGATTCACTTCAGTAATAGGAACTCCATTTGATGAAGATTGGAGAAAAACAAATTGTGAATCATGTGGTAACTGTGTTGAAGCATGTCCAACAGGTGCGTTAACTATGAAAAGAAGAAAAAATTATCGCCCTTACCAAATAGATAAAGAAGTTTTAACAACTTGTCCTCACTGTGGAACAGGATGCCAATACAAGCTACTAGTTAAAGATAATAAAATAGTTGATGTAAAAGCAGCTGATGGAAGATCAAATAAAGGTTTATTATGTGTTAAAGGACGTAGTGGAAGTTTTGACTTTGTTCATTCAGAAGATAGAATAAAATATCCTTTAATAAAAAATCATGAAACAGGAGAATTTGAAAGAGCTACTTGGGATGAAGCACTAGATTTAGTGGCAAGTAAATTTACAGAAATAAAGAAAGAATATGGACCGGAATCATTAGCAGGATTTGCATGTTCTCGTTCAACAAATGAAGATATTTATATGATGCAAAAAATGGTACGTTGTGTTTTTGGAACAAATAGCATAGACAACTGCGCCCGTGTTTGACATTCCCCATCTGTCGCAGGTCTTGCGATAACAGTAGGCTCAGGAGCAATGACAAACACAATAGAAGATATAACTAAAGAACCAGATGTAATAATGTTAGTTGGTTCTAACCCAGAAGAAGCACATCCAGTTATAGGAATGCAAATAAGACAAGCAGTTCAAAGAGGATGTAAATTAATAGTAGTTGACCCTCGTGACATAGATTTAGCTAAGAAAGCTGATATACATATAAAAATTAAGCCAGGTACAAACGTTGCTTTTGCAAACGGTATCATGAACGTAATAATTGAAGAAGGACTTCAAGATATGGACTTTATCAATTCTCGTACAGAAGGTTATGATGAAATAAAAGAATTAGTTAAAGAATATACTCCTAAAAAAGTATCTGAAATATGTAACATTAGTGAAGAAGACTTAAGAGACGCAGCTATAATGTATGCAAAAGCTGATAAGGCACCTATCATATATTGCTTAGGAGTTACTGAACATACAAGTGGAACAGAAGGTGTTATGTCTATGTCTAATATGGCCATGTTAGTTGGTAAATTAGGTAGACCAGGTTGCGGAGTTAATCCACTTCGTGGGCAAAATAACGTTCAAGGTGCTTGTGATATGGGTGCTTTACCAGGAGATTTCCCAGGATATCAAAAAGTTACTGACCCAAAAGTATTAGCTAAATTTGAGAAAGCATGGAATACTAAATTAAATCCAAATGTAGGTAGAATGGCTACAGAAGTATTCCCAGCTGCAATCAAAAAAGAAGTAAGAGGTCTTTACATATTTGGAGAAGATCCAGTAGTAACTGATGCAGATACTACTCATATAATAAAAGCATTAGAAAGCTTAGATTTCTTTGTTATGAGTGAATTATTTATGACTGAAACTGCTAAATATGCAGATGTTATATTACCTGGAGTTAGTTATGCAGAAAAAGAAGGTACATTCTCTAATACAGAAAGACGTGTACAAAGAGTTCGTAAAGCAGTTGAATTAGAAGGTGAAATGAGATTAGATACTGATATATTTACAGATTTAATGAATCGTATGGGATATGATCAACCTTATTTAACTTCAGCTGAGATAATGGATGAAATAGCATCACTTACTCCAAGTTTTGCAGGTATAAGTCATGATAGATTAGATAAAGAAGGAAGCTTACAATGGCCATGTACAGATAAAAATCATCCAGGAACACCTATATTACATGTGGACAAATTTGTTAGAGGGTTAGGATATTTCTATCCAGCTAAGTACACTCCATCTGTAGAATTACCAGATGATGAATATCCAATAATATTAATGACTGGTCGTATATTATATCACTATACAACTAGAGCAATGACTGGTAGAACAGAAGGATTGAATGAAATAGCATCATCTTCATTTATAGAAATGAATATAAAAGATGCAGTAAGTTTAGGAATAAAAGATGGAGAAAAAGTAAAAGTATCATCAAGACGTGGCCAAATAGAAACTACAGCACGTGTTGGAACAAAAGTATCTCCAGGAGAAACTTGGATGCCATTCCACTTCCAAGATGGAAATGCTAACTGGCTGACTAATGCAGCTCTTGATAAGTTTGCAAAAGCACCAGAATATAAAGTTTGTGCAATAAAAATTGAAAAAGTAAAAGAAACTGAAGCAGTTTTATAGAATTAGGATTATAAATAATAGATTTAGAAAAGCCGTGTCACAAATAAGTGATACGGTTTTTTACTTTACCCCTAAATTTTATAAAAATTATTGAAAAACAATAATTTCGCTGATACTATTATATTAAAATTATTGTTTCACAATAATTACCAATATGGAGGGGCTTATGAATATATTAAAAATAAAAAGAACACTAATAATATCAGCTATATCATCACTGATACTTAGCATAATCATGTTATTTGTTTTAAATGCAAAGAGTAGCTTGGAAATTATGTACTATCCATTTAACATAATTGGAGATAACCTAAGAAAACTATCACTTTCATCAAGTGTAGGGAATTTAGTAGCGATATTAATCTACATAATGATTTCTGCCATACCAGGGAGCATTTGTTTTTACAAATACAAAAAGGGCAAGAATACAAATGTGGATTCTATATTAATAGGATTAAGCGTTTATTTATTATACGCAATCTATCAATTTATAAATCCAATGGAGCTGTACTCCTTATTACCAGAGGAATTCTATGGAACTTCAGAATTTATAACTATGGGGAAATTATCAATATCCATGATGTTTTACATCATAATAATCAGTTATTTTGTCCTACTTTCTTTGACTTCTCTATCATGCGAAGAAGAAAACAACAAGAAGAAATCTTTAAAAAGTCTTCAAATAATTTTAACTTTATTTTTAGTTTCAGACATTATAATGATTTTTTATTTTGGAACTTTTAATGTTTTAAGTGAAATGAACAAACCTCAATTTGTATTTTACATTATAAAATATACCTTAACTGTGGCACCACTAATAATGTCCATGACAGTTATTTTTACAGGAATAAAGCTTATCAATGACTTTAGGGAGAATCAATATGGAGAAAATGTAATAGAAAACATAAGAAAAATATATGAATATGGTAAAACAACTGTCTATTTATCAGTTATATCATCTTTGCTTATAAATGGTTTACAGCTAATTTTAACTTCAAGTATAAGTGAAATCAACATGTTTTTAAGTATACCTTTTGTACCTTTGATAGTTGCTTTTGTGGGGATAATTTTGTGCAAATACTTTCAGGAAAACAAAGACTTGTACGAAGATAACAATACAATTATTTAAAAATAGGAGGATGAAATGGGCATAGAAGTTCATTTAGAAGAAATACTTAAAAAGAAGCAAATCACATCTAAGGAGCTTGCAAAAATAATAGGTATCACAGAAGCTAACCTTTCCATACTGAGAAGTGGAAAGGCAAAGGGTGTAAGATTTGAAACTATAAACAAGATTTGTTTTTATTTGGAATGTGATGTGGGAGATATATTAAAATTTGATGGAAAATTGGGGGAAGATGATGAGGAAAATAAATAAGAAAATATTGAGTTTAATTATAATAATAAGTGGAGCATTTAGTTTATCTGCATGCCAATTAGCAAAAGAAGATAGTCAGTATAAAGAAATGGAAAATTTACGTGGAGCTTTTATTACTTATAAATTAGATGGTAAAGAAGATGATTCCAATGGTGAAGAGTATAATTATGATGATGAAAATAAAAAATATTATGGTACTTTTGATGAGAATATATTTAAAAAAGATATTAGAAAATATAACTTTGGAGATCTAGAGGGATATGCAATTTTCTTACATGAAGAGGGAGAAGGAGATGATAGAGTAAAGGGAGGTGCCTGTGATAGTGTATTTCAAAATATGAATCTTGCTCTTAATATTAATACAGAAGAGAGTGGTAAAGAAATTATTAGTACTTCTGAAGATACTGTGTCAGAACCGGATATGAACGTAACTTCTGAAGAAAGCAAAATCTCTGCAACCATATATGTTACAAGTAAGTTTAAAGGTATAATTTCAGCTAATCCCATAATTAAAGAAGGAAAAAAATATTATACTATTTTAGATGGTAATAATATTTATGCTGATGGTGAAAATGAAGGAGCTTACTCAGTATCAGCAAGTAGTGATAGCAAAACTGCCAATAATTCAAAGAGCAAAAGTGAAAAATTCACTTATACAATAAGCATTGAGTCAGTAGATGAAGTAAAAAGTATAAGAATTAAAGAAATGAGTAGCAATGATACTCTTATAAATACTAAAGCGATTGTTCACAAAGATAATGACTACAAATTTAAAATAAGTAAAAATACAGCTTATATAATAGTAGAAGAAACTTGTGTTGATAAGGATGGAAAAGAAATAGTTAAACGTAGGGTTTATGATAGAGATAAGATAGATAGTGATACTAACCACCTTTGTAACTATGCCAATGAGGATGGAATAGTAATTCCTAAGAATTTATATATTAAAAAATAAGTTATATATTAAAATATAAGCCACTTTATACCTTCTGGCAATTGAAGTAATAATTATCATAGGGTATAACTATTTTAAATATGAAAAAAATTTAAAAATTTCTATAGAAAATTAGGAAAAAATCTGTAAAATAGTATTGAGGTGATAATATGAGTTTAAATAAATCTTTAAATAATTTAAAAGATGAGTTAGGTAATTTATTAAAAATGATACTAGTTTCAGAGAGAGTAAATAGTCAAAGATGTTTAAATCAAGATTTAGATACTTCAAAAACAATATTAGATCATAAAGAATAAGGTAGGAGCTATAAATTATAGATATAAGTAATCTATTTTTTATAGCTTTTTTATTTATAGTATATATTTTTATAAAAATTACAAAGTAAAATTTAACTACAAAAACAGAATAATAATTAGAAAAAGTTAGTCAATCAAATGACTAGCTTTTATTTTGTGGATAATAAAATTTCAATCATATATTTAAGTAAATAGTAGAAAATAAATATATTAAGAATTGAGGTGATTAATATTAAATTAACTAAAAACGTAAATCAAAACTATACCAATATATTATCAAAACTTAAAGTTAAAAAAAGTTTTGACTTAGTTTCAAGAGAAATAAATATTGGCGGTAGGAAAGCTTACCTATTCTTTGTTGATGGGTTTATGAAAGATGAAGTTGCAGAGCGAATATTAAATAAATTCATTTCTATAACAAAAGAAGAAATGGATAAAGTAAATAACATCACAGATTTCATAAATTCCTACATAGCTCATATTGAAGCAGACAAAGAGAATGAAATTGATAAAATAGTATCTGGTGTACTATCTGGACCTATGGCTATAATTATAGATGGATTAGACGAAGCAGTTATGTTAGATGTACGTACTTATCCATCTAGGGGACCTGAAGAACCACAAAAAGAGCAAACCTTAAAAGGTGCAAAAGACGGATTTGTTGAGACTTTAGTAATGAATACAGCACTTATAAGAAGAAGAGTAAGAGATGAAAATTTAGTTTTTGAGATGATGAATGTAGGTAACAAATCTAAAACCGATGTGTGTATAGGTTACATAGAAGGACTTGCAAAAACAGATAATGTTGAATTAATAAAGAAAAAAATAGAAAGCATTGATGTAAGAGCATTAGTAATGGGAGACCAAAGCTTAGTTGAAACTCTAACAAAATCAAAATGGTATAACCCATTTCCTAAAATAAAAACTACACAAAGACCAGACGTAGCATCAGCTCACGTATTAGAAGGTAAGATACTTATATTAATAGATACGTCGCCAAATATTATAGTAGTTCCAGTAAGCATTCTTGATTTTATGCAAGAAGCTGATGATTATTACCAACCTATAATAACTGGAAATTACTTAAGACTTGTTAGAAATTTTACTTTATTAACTACATTGATTTTGACTCCCGTATATTTATTGCTAATAGAATACATTGATAGACTTCCATTATGGCTAAAATTTATTGAACCAGAAAAAGGTTATGCAGTACCATTAATAATACAGTTTTTATTATTAGAGTTAGCTGTAGATGCCTTAAAACTTGCTTCATTAAACACTCCAGGAGCCCTAGGAATGTCACTATCTGTTGTTGGAGCATTAATACTTGGAGATTTTGCTATTAAAACAGAATGGTTTGTTCCTGATACCATATTATATACAGCGATTGTATCTTTAGGAGGATTTGCTCAAACAAGTATTGAGTTGGGATTTGCAATAAAACTATGTAGGATACTTTTATTAGTTTTAACCTCATTATTTAAAGTATGGGGACTTATAATAGGATTAATAATTGTATTAATACTACTTGCTACAAACAAGACTATAATGGGACAATCGTATATTTACCCATTATATCCATTTGATAGTAATGCATTAAAACATTTATTATTTAGAACACCAATAAAATCTAAGGAAAAAAATAGGATTGTAAAATAGAAGAAATTTTGTAAGATTTAAGCTAGTCACAAGACTAGCTTTTATTTTGCAAAAAATATATGTATAATCAACTTATAAACTATATTAGGGGGACAAAAAATTGAATTCAGATAATTTTAAAGTCAAATTATCTCTTAGAGATGCAATATCAAAGCTAGACGATAACATAATCAGACAAAGTGTAACAGGTGAGAAAATAGACTACCATGTAATCACAGGAAACGAAGATAATGGGGCTATATTAATAGTCTATGAAAAATACTTCCAACGAGTAGGCAATAGAATTACATTAACTGTAGTGATGGATAATTTAGATGGCCAAACGAAAGTCCATTCTATTGGTGGAGGCGCTGCACAAGGTATGTTTTTCAAATTTGATTGGGGTGCTAGTGAAAGTTTTACATCTTTACCTAGAGAAATTTTTAGAATGGATATAATATAAAAATATGAAAGTTATTAAAAATAGAAAAAGAGCAGTTATTATTACTTTAGTTTTACTGATAGGAAGTTGTTTATTTTTATATTATGAAAATAACAGCATAGTAATTTCAAAATACAGTTACACAAATGAGAAAATTCCATCAAGTTTCAAAAACTTAAAAATACTCCAAATCTCAGATTTTCATAATGCTCAGTTTGGTAAAAATCAAAGTTTGGTAGTAAAGAAGATAAAACAATGTGAACCAGACATAATAGTTATAACTGGTGATTTAATTGATAGAAGAAGATACGATTTAGAAAAATCCATGGATTTAGTTAAACAAATAGTAGATATTGCACCAGTTTATTATGTATCTGGGAATCATGAAGCATGGTCAGGTCATTATGATGAAATAAAAAAAGCTTTATTAAGTGAAAATGTTAAAGTTTTAGATAATGATAGCGTAGACATACAAAAAGGTGAGGACTCTATTACTTTAATTGGTGTAAAAGATCCTGATTTTTTAACATCTAATTATATTGAGGGTACTGATTATAGTGAATTAGAGAAATATTTGGAGTCTGTAAGTAAGGACAATGATTTTGAAATTTTACTTAGTCATAGACCGGAACTTATGTGGCTTTATAAGAAATGCAAGGTAGACTTAGTTTTCACTGGTCATGTTCATGGTGGGCAAATTAGACTTCCTTTTGTTGGTGGTATTATTGGACCAGATCAAGGATTTTTCCCTAAATATGATTCAGGAGAGTTTGTAGAGGAAGATACTACTATGATTTTAAGTTGTGGACTGGGAAACAGTGTATTTCCTTTTAGAATTTTCAATAGACCAGAACTTGTCTTAGTGGAGCTTGGTAAGTAGACAATGAGTGTCAGCTGGAAATAGTGGAAGATGTTATGGAGTAGTCTACACTTAAATTTATATGTTTTTACATCCAGAAACTTAACTAAACATTATAAAATAGAGTAATAAGGGAAAACTATTAAAATAATGATTTAAAATATTTTTTATTAAAATAATGAAGGAGTAAACTATGGAGAAAAAATTACTATATATAAGTGTTAACTCAAAGCCAGAACACTTATCATCATGTAAAACTGTCGCTAGAACGTTTATCAATAAGTTTTTAGAAAAAAATAAAGATTTTAAAGTTGAAGAAGTTGATTTATACAAAAATCATATTCCGAGACTAGAATATCAATATTTTGAGGATAGAAATTGTGTAATAAAAGAAGAAGATGCAAAGAAATTACCACAAAAAGACCAAGATGAAATAAAAATAATAAGAGACTTATGTGAACAATTCAAAAGTGCTGACATGTATGTAATAGCTGCACCTATGTGGAGTTTATCTTTTCCGGCACCATTAAAAGAGTACATTGACTGCGTAGTACAAGTTGGAAAGACAATTACTTTTGAAAAGGGTAAAAAGCCACAAGGGTTGCTAAATGATAAGTATAGAGCTTTAGTTTATGTTGAATCTGCTGGAGGAAATATACCTTTACTGCTAGATCCTATAATGGACAAGGGTGAAAATTATATATCAAGCATAATGAAAACACTGGGAATAAAAAAAGTTCACGAAATTAAAGTAGATAATACTGGAACAACAGAAGAAGAAAGAAAAGCTGCTATAAATAAAGCTGAGAATGAAATAGACCATATGATTAATAGTTTAGAATTTTAATCCATATAAGTAAATTTATAAAAGATAAATAGGTTTACAAAAACAAAATAATTATAAGTAAGGGCGTTACATTTTTGTAACGCCCTTTTAAAATATGTTAAAACTTCTACAAAAATTGGTATAATATACATATACAAAAAAACAGGAGGAATACTATGATCTCAAAACAAATAGCAATTAAAGTGCTAGAACAATGTTTAATCACAGGTGGAGATTTTGCAGAAATATTTGAAGAAGACTGCATAAATAACAACCTAAGTCTTATAGATAGCAAAATAGAAAACGTCCTAGGGGGAAGAACTTACGGAATAGGAATAAGAATTTTCAAAGGGTTCAACAGTGTTTACGCTTATACTAATGACAACTCGCTTGAATCCATGTTAGACACTGCCTATAAAGCAGCACTAGCTTTAGGTCGTGCAGGGGAAGAAAAAGTCATAGTACTAAACAACTGTAAAAGAACTACTGACATAAACCCAATAAAACTAAATCCAAACAGTGTGGATTACCAACATAAAATAAACGTAATGAAAACAGCTTATAAAAGTGCAAAAGATTACAGCAGTGATATATCACAAGTAAGTGTAAACTATTTAGACAAAGAACAAAATGTGCTAATTGCCAATACAGAAGGATTATACACAGAAGATAAAAGAGTAAGAACTAGACTTTCCATAACTTCAGTAGCATCAAGAGGAAATGAAAATCAAACTGGTCATGAAGGACCTGGAGCTTGCAAAGGGTTTGAACTATTTGAAAATATAGATCCAGAGTATTATGGAAGAGAAGCGTCAAGAGTTGCATACACAATGCTAAATGCGAAAAACTGTCCAGCAGGTAAAATGACTGTTGCCATAGACAACGGTTTTGGGGGAGTTATATTCCATGAGGCTTGTGGTCACTCACTTGAAGCAACATCAGTAGCAAAAGGAAACTCGGTATTTACTGATAAAATAGGTCAGCAAATAGCATCAACTAAGGTAACTGCCATAGATGATGGAACACTACCTAATCACTGGGGTTCAGCAAATATAGATGATGAAGGAACTCCAACTCAGAGAAATGTACTCATAGAAAATGGAATACTAAAAGCATATATGGTAGACAAATTAAATGGAAGAAGAATGAACACAGCGCCTACTGGAAGTTCTCGTAGACAAAGTTATAAATTTGCCCCAACTTCTAGGATGACAAACACATTTATAGCGCCAGGAACTGATAAGGTAGAGGATATTATTAAATCAATAGATAACGGACTTTATGCTAAGAAAATGGGCGGAGGATCTGTTAACCCTGTAACTGGAGAATTTAACTTTGCTGTGGCTGAAGGATACTTGGTAAAAAACGGAGAGATAAAAGAAGCAGTAAGAGGTGCCAGTCTTATAGGAAAAGGTAGTGAAGTTCTTATGAATATAGACATGGTAGGAGACAATTTAGCTCAGGCTCAAGGAATGTGTGGTTCATCATCTGGCTCAATTCCAACTAACGTAGGTCAGCCTATGATAAGAGTTAAAGAGATAACAGTTGGTGGAAGGAGTGAAGAATAAATGAACTTTTTGGAATTTAAGAATTTATTATTTGAAAAAGCAGAAATGGCTGGATTTAATGAGTGTGAAATTTATTTTAGTGATGGAGAAAGCATAAGCATAAGTGTTTATGAAGGAGAAGTGGAAAAATACAACTTAGCTAAGTCATTTGGACTTTCTTTTAGAGGAAAGATAAATGGAAAAATGGGTTACTCATATACTGAAATTTTAGATGAAGCTGCCGTAGATATGTTAATTAACAGTGCGAAAAACAGTGCCAACTTAATTGAAAATGATGATGAAACTTTCATATATGGTGGAGACAAAATTTATAGTGAAGTGAAAACTTATTCAAAAGAACTGGAAAATATAGACCCAGCAAAAATGATAGATTTAGCATTAGATTTAGAAAAAGAAGTTAAAAACTACAGTGACAAAGTAGTAAATATAAATGGCTGTAAAATTTCTTACTCTTCATCAAACTACGGTATTTACAATAGTAAAGGATTGGAGCTTACAAACAAAGACAACATACTAACTTCTTATGTAGTACCAGTAGTAGAAGATGAAAGTGGAAAAAATGACGGTGTAGGCTATGTGGTGGCATCCTCTTTAGAAGAAGTTAAACCAAAGGAAATGGCTGGCCAAGGTGTTGAAGAAGCACTATCTAAACTAGGTGGAAAAAGCATTCCATCAGGAAGTTACAATACAATCATATACAATGAAGCCATGGTTCAATTGCTAGAAACTTTTGCAGGAACTTTCAGTGCAGATGCAGCTCAAAAAGGTCTTTCACTTTTAAAAGGAAAAGAAGGACAAATGATAGCATCACCAATTGTTACTATTGTAGATGATCCACTTATGTATGGAGGTTTAGCATCAGCACCATTTGACGATGAAGGTGTAGCAACTTTCACAAAAGAATTAGTTCATGAAGGAAAATTAAACACTCTACTTCACAACTTAAAAACAGCTCATAAACAAGGAGTAAAATCTACAGGAAACGGGTTTAAAGCATCTTATGCCTCTTCAGTTAATGTAAGTGAAAGTAATTTATATCTTAGAGCAGGAGAAAAATCTTTCCAAGATTTAATGGAAGAAATTAATGAAGGTGTAATCATTACAGATTTAGCAGGACTTCATTCAGGAGCAAACACAGTAAGTGGAGATTTCTCCCTTGCAGCTAAAGGATTCTACGTAAAAGATGGTAAGAAAACTTTCCCAGTGGAGCAAATAACACTGGCAGGAAACTACTTTGACTTATTAAAAAATATAACAGTTATAGGAAATGATTTAAAATTCCCAATGAGCAATGTTGGTTCACCATCAGTAATAGCAACAGGACTTTCTATAGCAGGAAAATAAGAAATATAAAAGGGGAAAAATATGAGATATTACATGAAATCAAAATTCTTCAAAATAAAAGAGGACTTTTGGATAAAAAATAAGTATGACGAAGAAGTATACTTTGTAGACAATAAATTCTTAACTTTTGGTTTACAATTTGATATATTAAAAAACAACAGAGTACTTTATTCTGTAAAAGAGAAGCTACTTACTTTTATGTCAAACTACGAAATGTTTGAAAATGGAAATGTGGTAGCTGAAGTAAATCAAAAACTTACATTTTTCAAAGATAAACTAAGTGTAACTAGTAAGTACGGAGACTTAACTATCAAAGGTGACTATTTTGACTATAATTATGGAATATATAAAGGTGGAGAACTTATAGCTCAGGTGACTAAGGAGTTTTTCTCATTTACTGATAATTATTATATCGATATAGATTTTGAAGATGAAGCTTTTGTTTTAGCTTTAGTTGTTATAATAGATAATATTATAGATAAGCAAAAGAACAATAATTAGATAAAGTTTTTTACTTGGATTAAATGAATAACTTAGTGTATAATTTAAAATATCAATTGATATGCTGGAGGATACATAATGCAACGAATAAAAAGTAAATCTCTTACTAATGAAGTAAAAGATGCTATATATAAATATATAAAATCATTAGATTTATCAAAAGATACAAAACTTCCAAGTGAAGAAAATATGGCTCAACTTATAGGTGTAAGTAGAATAACAATAAGATCTGCACTAAATGAGCTTGCATCAGAAGGTGTAATTTTTAGAAGACAAGGTAAAGGGACGTTTGTAAATAGTGAAGCTCTTAAAATGAAAGCACAACTTAATCCAGTAAAGCAGTTTACTGACATTATAGAAAGTAGTGGATACAAATCATCCATAAAGGCTTTAGGATATGAAATAGTAAATGCTGATTTTAATTTAAGTAATTTATTGAAAATAAAAGAAAATGAACCTTTAGTAGCGGTAAAGAAAATTTTTTACGCAGATGAGAATCCTTGTACTTATTGTGTAGATTATTTTCCACTAAGCTTGTTGGAAAATGAAAATGAATGTGATGACTTAAATAGATATGATGAGTCTATATTCAAATTTTTAAGAGATAAAGCTGGTGTAAGTATAAGTTGGGACAAAGTTGAAATTAAAACTATAACCAATGTAGAAAATGAAGAATTAAACAATCCATTTGAATGTGAAGATAAAGTAAAATCATTCTTGCTTTTAGAAGGTATAAATTTTGATGAAAATGATAGGCCTGTAATGTATATAAAAGAGTATATAGATACTACATTTATAAGATTTAACATAATAAGACAAAGACTAATGGGATAATTAAATATTTAAAAATGGGCTGTCGTACCAAGAACTTTAAACATCATATATAGTAGTAATTAATTTTATCAAATAACTGTATATGATGTTTATATATTTTAGTGCGATAGCCCCTTTGTTTAATATGAGAATACTAATTTAGTAATTATAACTATATTATTGTGTAAGTATTATTATTTTATATGTCTTATCTTATATACAAATTTATCGCTTCTAGCAACACTTAGAGTAAACTCAATAACTATATTGTCATCATTGTATGTAGTACGAAGTAGTTTTAAACAAGCTGAGTCTAATGGTACATCTAATAATTCTGCCTCTTGGTCAGATATTATTCCAGCAGAAAACTCTTCATCAGCTACTTTAATAATTTCTCCATAATCTTCTTTAAATATCTCGTATAAAGGTTTTTCAATAACTTTTTCTTTTGTCAAACCTATAAATTGTCTTAGAGGTAGGTATGTTCTCTCAATCATCATAGGAATATTATCAGCCAGCCTTAGACGCACTATTTTTATCATTTTTTCTCCAGGTTTTATACCTAGTTTTTCGGAAAAGTATTTTGTACTTTCTACTACTTCAAATGATAATACCTTTGTACTTGGTTTTTTTCCTTGTGATTTCATATGATCTGTAAAGCTGTAACTGTCCATTAAATTTTGTGAACTTTGATTAAGAGCAGAAACAAAAGTTCCCTTTCCATGTCTTTTATATATATAGCCCATATGTTCTAAATCAGCCATAGCTAATCTAACTGTAGTTCTGCTGACTCCATATTCATCACAAATTCTTCTTTCTGATAGCATTCTATCATTTGCTTCCATCTCGTTTTCAATTTTATTTCTTAGTATTTCAACAAGCTGATCGTATATTGGTCTTTTATCATTTCTGTTTATCATAAAAATTATAATCCTCTCTAAGTGGTTATTACCACATTTAATTATAAAATAAATAACTATTTATGTCAATGAGTAAAATACAGGGATTACTTAGTATGCCATACTATTAATTTATACTAAAAGTATATAGTATTGACAAAATAAAAAAAATGAGTTACATTCAAGGTGGTAATAACCACTTGGTTAAAATGTTATTTATTAGATTTTATATATTAATTTATTATTATCTAAAGGGAAAATATTAATTAGTGAAGGGAGAATTAAGTATGATAACAACAATAACATTCAATCCATCTATAGACAGAATGTATAGAGTAAGTAGTATGAATATAGGTGAAGTTCAAAGAGTAGTAAGTGCAAAAGCAACTGCTGGAGGTAAGGGTATAAATGTAACTAAAGTATGTAAAATTTTACAAGAAGAACCTTTAGCTATGGGATTTTTAGGTGGATATAATGGAGAATTTATAAAAGAAGAACTTAGAAAATTAGATATAAAAAATAAATTTACAAAAATAAATCAAGAGACTAGAAATTGTTTAAATATAATTACAGATGATAAGGTAAGTACAGAATTTTTAGAAAAAGGACCAATATTAGAAGATGGTGATTTAGAAAAATTTGAAAATGATATAAAAGAAGTAATGAAAAGTACTAAAATACTAGTGGCTTCAGGTAGTTATTGTCAAAACATACCATTAGATTATTATGAGAAAATAGGTAATCTATGTAGAGAAAATAATGTTAAATTCATATTGGATACATCAGGAGAAGCATTAAAAGTAGCATTAAAATCAAAGCCATATTTAATAAAACCTAACACAGATGAAATAAAACAATTACTAAACATAGATATTGAGTCAAGAGATGAAGTTATAAGTGCAGGCAAAAAGCTTATTGAAATGGGAGCTGAAAATGTATGTATATCTTTGGGAAAAGATGGAATGATTTACTTAAATGCAGAAGAAGTATATGAAGCAAAGGTACCAAAAATAGAAGCTGTGAACACTGTAGGTAGTGGAGATAGTACAATAGCTGGATTTAGTGTAGGTATTTTAAGAGGTTATGAAATAGAAGAATTACTTAAACTTTCAAATGCTTGTGGTATAAGTAATGCTCTTAATATAGAAACCGGTTTTGTAATTTTAGAAGAAGTTGAAAAATACAAAGATTTAGTTAAAGTAACAAAATTAAGTTAATACAATAAAATATTTTAGTGGTGACAAAAAATAAAAATAATTTATATTCGATTAAGTGGTAACTATCACTTGAGAGAATATAAATTTTTACTAAAAAATAAAATAAACTTGAATATGAAAAGAAAGCAGTCAGACCATGATGTATATTCTTTTTATTTTTTTCAGAAAAAGTGGTTATAACCTCATTACCAGGATTAAATTAAAATATAAAAGGGGAAAAGAGAAATGTTTAAATTAGAAGAACAAGAATTAAAAGATTTGGGTGCAATAATAACAACAACAGAAATAAAACAACAACCTGAGTTATGGGCACAAGCATATGAAATATATAAAGCTAATAAAGAAAATTTAAATAACTTTATAGAAAATATAGGAAAGAAACATGGACAATTTAGAGTTATATTTACAGGTGCTGGAACATCAGCTTATGTAGGAAATTCAGTAATTCCTTACCTTAAGAAGAAAAATGACATGAAAAAATGCATTATAGAATCAATACCTACTACAGATATAGTTTCTAATCCATATGATTATTTAAAAGAAGATGTACCAACATTATTAGTTTCTTTTGCAAGAAGTGGAAATAGTCCTGAAAGTATAGCGGCACTTAATTTAGGAAGACAAATTGTAGATGATTTTTATCATTTAGCAATAACTTGTGCTCCAGAAGGAAAGCTTGCTCAAATGACTAAAAATGATGAACATAACTATTTATTATTGATGCCATCAAAATCAAATGATCAAGGTTTTGCGATGACAGGAAGCTTCACTTGTATGATGTTATCAGCAATATTAATATTTGATAACTTAGACAGCGATATAGAAAAAGCATATATAGATGCAATAATAGAAATGGGAAGAAACGTAATAGATAGAAAAGATGAAATACATGAATTAATAAATAAAGATTTTAATAGAGTAGTATATTTAGGGTCAGGAGGTCTAGGAGGCTTAACACAAGAAGCACAGTTAAAATTATTAGAACTTACAGCAGGGAAAATAGCTACAGGATATGATTCAGCAATGGGATTCAGACATGGTCCAAAATCATTTATAGATGAAAATACACTTATATTTGTATTTGTATCTAATAATGAATATACAAGGAAGTATGATATAGATGTTTTAGAGGAAATAAATGGAGATAAAATTGCAAAGCTTACTTGTGCAATATTAGTAGAAAATGAAAATAACTTCTCTGGAAAAACATTTGGATTTGAAAATAAGTACAATGAATTACCAGATGTATATCTTGCATTCCCATACATATTGTTTGGGCAAACTATATCTTTATTTACATCAGTAAAAGTTAACAATAAACCAGATACACCATCACCAACAGGGACAGTAAACAGAGTAGTAAAAGGTGTAATTATACATGAGTATGATAAGTAGGAAGTAGAAGTGTAATATTTAAATAAATTTGGGAGGAATCGATATGTCATTAGTAACAACAACAGAAATGTTTAAAAAAGCGCAAGAAGGAAATTATGCAGTAGGAGCTTTTAATGTAGAAAATTTAGAAATGGTAATGGCTGTTATAGAAGCTGCTGAGGAATTAAACTCTCCAGTTATATTACAAACTACTCCATCTACTGTAAAATATGCAGGACTTGACTACTATTTAGCAAATGCAAAAGTTGCAGCAGAAAGAGCAAAAGTACCTGTAGCAATGCATTTAGATCATGGTTCAAGTTTTGAGCTTGCAATGCAAGCTTTAAGAACAGGATATACATCAATAATGATAGATGGATCTCATGAAAGTTTTGAAAACAATATATCTTTATCTAAATCAGTAGTAGATGCTTGTAAACCATCTCTTGTACCAGTAGAAGCAGAGCTTGGAAAAGTTGGTGGAAAGGAAGATGACTTAGATGGTGGAGAAGGGAGTGCTCATACAGATCCGCAAGAAGCAAAAGAGTTTGTCGAAAAAACTGGAGTTTCTTCATTAGCTATAGCTATAGGAACAGCACACGGTTTATATAAAGGTGAGCCTAAAATAGACTTAGATAGATTATCAGAAATTAAAAAGGTAGTCTCAATACCACTAGTATTACATGGAGGATCAGGTATACCTGATGAAATTATAAAAGAAAGTATAAGAAGAGGTATTAGTAAAGTTAACTATGCAACTGAATTAAGAATTGCATATAGTAATGGGGTTAAAAAAGTTTTAAAAGAAGATCCTGAAGTTATAGATCCAAAGAAATATGGAGTGGCTGGACGTCAATCAGTAAAAGAATTTGTAAAAGAAAAAATTGCTGTATGTGGATCTATAGATAAAGCATAAAAAACAAGTCATATATTATTATATAAAGATAATGGTATAGTTTTTTCATAAAAACGATGAAAAATATCAGCTTTTATTGTGAGAATATTATGTATATAATCAAAATGTAAAATAAAGCAAAAAGAGAAATTTTATGATGGAAATATATTGAGACATAAATTTCACTATGAATATGGAAAAAAGTCGACTTTTGCAATAAAATGTTATAGTTTATAATAATATCATAAGAATACGACAAAAAAGAGGGAGGTGGGTATATGAGAGAACGAATTATTCTTGAAGAACTAAGAAATAGTAGTGACTATTTAAATTTAGATCATTTCGCAAATAAGCTAGGGGTATCTACTAGAACCATTAGAAATGAGATTAAGAATATAGAAAGTATAGACGAACGTAATGGTTTTAAATTAGAATACAAAACTAAACTAGGATATGTTTTAAATATTAAAGATGAAGAAAAGTTTGATCATTACCTTAAAAACCTACCCTCATACTTGATTGAGAATCCAGAACAACGTGTAGAATCCATAATAGTAGAACTTTTAGTAAACGAGGGTTATAAAACTATAGAAAAGTTAAGCAATAAATTCTTAGTAAGTTCATCTCAAATAAAAAATGATTTAAAAAAGATAGATGAAAAGCTAGGAGACACAGGTTTGGAGTTGGAGCGTAAGGCTCATTATGGGATTAAAATAGGGGGATCTGTTAAGTCAGTCCAAAAAATGTTAGTAGAAAGTTATTCTAAAAAAAATAGAAATATAACAGAATATAAAAATAAATTTATTGATGATTCTAAATTAGACAATATTAGAAATACAATAAAAAATGTACTTAATGAACATGACTTGGAAATAAACTTAATGGAACTTGAAGAAATATTAGCCCATACTGTAATTGTATATATAAAGTCTAGTTTGAGAGAAGTGGAAAATATCAATAAGCTAGAAGAAGATGCAGAAAATTTAATGATAAATGATTTGTTAGATAACATATTTAATGAGAAAAAGTATTATGTTGCCAATGAGGAAATCGATTACTTAAAACAACTCATAAAGGTGAAGACCAAAAATAAAAAGATTGGCGTAGTGAATATTGAAACAAGTAAACTTCAATATATAATATGTGAATTTTTTAAAGATGTAGATAAAAAATATAATACTAGTTTTTCAGAAGATAAAGAATTTTTTAATTTGCTTTATTTACATATTGCATCTTTAATAGAGCGTGCAAAAAGAGAGCATAACATAACAAATCCATTTTCGATTAAAATAAGTCAACAGTATCCAACAGTTTTTAATTTGGCTATTCAACTTTCAAAACTTATAGAAAGTGAATATCAGATAAAGATAAGTCAAGATGAGATAGGTTTCATAGCTACTCATATAGCTGTGCCATTTGAAAAACGAGAAGAAGCTAATTTTAATAAAAAATATAAAATAGCAATAATATGCTCATCAGGTGGAGGAAGTGCATATTTAATAAAATTAAGAATGAATGAAATTTTCCCTAATGCTGAAATAAGGAATTTCTCTTTGTTAGCAGAAAAAGAAGTAGTAGGTTTTTCGCCAGATTTGATTTTTTCAATAACAAATCTAGAATTTAAAATAAATGCTCCAGTTATACTTATAAACGAAATCTTGGATGAATTAGACTATTTAAACATTAAAGAAAGTGTAAGATTTGCAGATTGTATAGGAAGTACATCAAATCCTAAGCAATATATATTAAGTTTGTTTAGCAAAGAACATTTTAGATGTATAAAAGAAAAAGCTGATTATAAAGATATACTTTATAATATGTCACAAGATATAGTTGATTCAGGGGCTTGTTCACCAAGTTATCCTAAAGACGTATGGGAGAGGGAATCTTGTTTAAGTACTATTTATACAAATGGAGTAGCAATACCTCACCCGATTGAAATGACAGGAAATAAAAATATTATATCAGTAGCTTTGTTACACTGTGATATTAGTCATGAAGATAAAAAACCAAAAATAATTTTTATGATTTCCTTAATAAAGGGAGACTTAGAACTTCATAAACAAATATCTAAATACTTAACTAAGGTTATGACAAATAAGGACATAGTAGATATGTTAAATAGATCACAATCTTATGAAGAGTTTATATATAAATTAAAAATCTACATAGGGGGTTAGACATGAATATAGATTTCTTAAAAAAATTATCTGAAGCAGATGGAATCGCATCGAATGAGGGAGAAGTAAGAAAAGTTCTATTAGAAGAGTTAAAAGATCATAGCGATGAAATAGTATGCGATGGACTAGGAAGTATAATTTTCTCAAAAATAAAAGATGAAAAAGCACCAAATATAATGATTTGTGCTCATATGGATGAAGTTGGATTTATGGTAAGAAACATAGATAACCTTGGTATGATTCATTTGATAACAATAGGAGGAGTAAAACCTCTTGCACAATTTACACAAAAAGTTAGAATCACAACAAGTGATGGAAGAAAAATTCCAGCTATCATAAATGGGACATATAATGATGGTAAAGCTGAGAAGATATATGCAGATGTTGGAGCATATACGGCAGAAGAAGTATACAACTTAGGTATCAAAGTTGGGGATATGGTAACATATACAACTGAATTTGAAGAATTTACTTTACAAAATAGATTAGTAGGTAAAGCATTTGATGATAGAATAGGATGCTTTGTAATGGGAGAAGTCCTAAAAAGATTAGATAAAAAAGATATAAATTGTAATATTCATTTCGCAGCTACAAGTAGTGAAGAGGTTGGGATAAGAGGTGGAAGAACTGCAACTCAGTTAATGAATCCTGATGTGGTTTTTGTAATAGACGTAGCATGTGCTAAAAATGAATTTGTAAGAGATTATACAAATCAAAAACAAATTGATAAAGGTGTAATGTTAATGCATAGAGATAGAACTCTAGTGCCAAATAAAGAAATGATAAATTACATAATAGAAACTGCTGAGAAAAACAATATATCACTTCAACATGATATGTTTGAGTCAGGTGGTACTGATGGAGGAGAGGCACACCTTGTAAATGAGGGAAAACCTTGTGCAGTAACTTGTGTACCAGTTAGATATGGGCACTGTGCATTCTCTATAGTAAGTAATAAGGATCTAGAAGCTATTATAGAGCTATATACACAGTTAATCTTAAATTTTGATGAAAAAAAATATAAAAATATAATAAATTTTATGTAAAGCAAAAAGGAGAATAAGAAAATGTCAACAGAAATGCAAATAATGGAGCTTATATCAACAGCAGGTGAAAGTAAAGCGAAAGTTTTCGAAGCTTTAAAGAAAGTAAAACAAAATGATTTTGACGGAGCAAGAGCATTAATAGCTGAAGCTCGTAAAATAGATGTTGAAGCACATAATATACAAACACAGTTAATAACTCAAGACATAAGTGAAGAGGTTGAAAGTCCAGCTATGAGTCTTTTAATGGTTCATGCTCAAGATCATTATATGACTTCTCAATTAGCAAAAGATTTAATAGAAGCTTTAATAGAAGTTTTTGATAAGTAATATATAAATAAATTACTTTTGTGAAGTATTAATTTTTCAAATAAAAAATTAAAATAAATTTTTAAAAACAAATTTTAGGAGGAATTATTATGAAAATATTATTATGTTGTGCAGGTGGATTTTCTACAAACATGCTAATGCAAAATATGAAGAAGGTTGTAAAAGAAAGTGCTAAACTTGATGAAAATGAATTCGATTTTACAGCTATACCAGCAGATTCATTAGAAAGTGAAATAGATAATTGGGATATAGTTATGGTTGGACCACAAGTATCTCATAAGATTGACTTTATAGAATCAATATGTAAGCCAAGAAATAAGCCATTCGTAGTAATAGACAAAGATGTTTATGGAAAAATGGATGGAGCTACAGTTATGAAGTTAGCTTTAGTAACTCATAAAAAGCATCAATTAGCTCAAGGACAATAAAAATATTAAGATAAAAGGGGGAAATAAATATGTTTGCAAAATTTGAAGCGTTTATGAATCGTGTATTTATGCCTCTAGCTCACAAGGTTGACAACCAACGTCACCTTGGGGCTATAAAGGCTGGAATGGTTGCCATGACACCGTTTACAATATTAGGAAGTATATTTGCAATACTTCCAGCACTTCCAAATATGCTTGGGGAAAGTAATCCAGTAAGTCAATTTATATTAAATAATGCAGCAGTTCTAGATTTACCAGTAAGTCTTTCTATAGGATTAATAGGTTTATATGCATGTATGTGTATTGCATATAACTTAGGTAATCATTATAAATTATATATACCAGGTTGTGTTACACTTGCAACGTTCTCATTCTTATTCTTAGTAGCAACTTTTACACCAGATGGTGCATTAGAATTAGGAAACTTAGGTGCTAAAGGTTTATTTACAGGTATGATAGCTGGTCTTGGATCTGTAGAGTTATATAACTTATGTAAGAAGAAAAATCTTACAATCAGAATGCCAGAAGGTGTTCCTGACTTTGTATCTAAATCTTTTGAATTAATACCAACTACTATTATAGTTTGTGGTACTTTTATAGCAGCTCGTTTTGCTTCATTAGCTATATTTGGAGAATTACCTCCACAAATACTTACTCAATTCCTAGCTCCATTAGTAGGAAGTATGGATAATCCATGGGCAGTTCTTGCACTTAACTTTGCAATATGTACAGTATTCTTCTTTGGAATACATTCATCAGTATTTAGTCCTATAACTAGACCTATAATGGTTACATTTATAGCAGAAAATATAGCAGCAATGCAAGCAGGACAACCAATACCTCACTTCTATACAGCAGGAGTTTCAAGTGCATTCTTCGGATTTACAGGTTGTGGTATAAGTATAGGTTGCGTAATTGCATGTATCTTATCTAAAAATAAAACGTACAAAAAAATTGGTAAAGTGTCATTATTCCCAGCATTATTTGGAATAAATGAACCAATATTATTCGGTGCTCCAATAATATTAAACCCAATGATGTTTATACCACATGTATTTGGTGGAGCTATAATAGGTACATTACCAATGTTCCTTATGAATTGGGGATGGTTAGCAAAACCAGTATTTGACCCTCCATACGTAGGGGTATTTCTAGAAGGATTCTTAACTAATGGAGACTGGCGCTCTATAGTAGTTAACGCTTTACAATTGGTATTAGCAGTAGCACTATACTTGCCATTCTTCAAGATAATGGAACGTCAACAAGAAGCTAAAGAAAAAGAAGAAGCTAAAAATACAGCTAAAAATATATTCTCTAAAGAAGAAGAAGATCTATTAGGGGACTTAGGGCTAGATTTCTAATATTTTATGGATAATAGAGTAGAAAAAATAAGAGATTTAATTAAAGAAAGAGATGTTGACGCTCTCATAATAAAGGGAAAAAATAACAAACGATATATAGGCGCATTAACAGGAAGCGGTGTTTATGTACTTATTACAAAAGAAAAAAAATATCAAATTCTAGATGGTAGGTATACTGACGAGGCAGATAAAAAAACATCTGGATTTATAAAAAGGGTTGTATCTCAGGGATCTTATATACCCAATATAATTGAATTATTAGAAGAACTGAATATAAAAAACATAGCAATAGAAAGCCAAGCCATGAGTATACAAGAGTATATATCGCTAGAAAAGGCAGGTTTTGATATTAGTTTAATAACTAATGAATTAGGTAAAGTAAGAGCTGTAAAATCTAAAGAGGAAATAGAGCTTATAAAAAAAGCTTGCGAAATCACAGATGAAGTCTTTAGCCAAGTTATATCTGAAATAAAAGAAGGTATGACTGAGCTAGAGGTTTCAGCTCTGCTTCAATATTATGCACTTAAAAAAGGTGCAAGTGGAATGGCATTTGAGCCAATAATAGCATCTGGTGCAAGAGGGGCAATGCCTCACGGAAGACCTACAAATAAAAAATTAAAGAAAAATGAAGCAATAACAATAGATTTTGGGGTAGTTTATCAAGGGTATCAATCTGATATGACTCGAACAATATCTATAGGTGAACCACCTAAAATCATTAGAGAAATATATGATATAGTTCTAAAAGCACAACTATCGTCAATAGAGTCCATAAAAGAAGGTGTGAAAGCTAGCGATGTTGATAAAGTTGCTAGACAAATTATACAAGATCATGGATTTGGGGACTATTTTAATCACGGACTAGGTCATGGAATGGGTCTTGGTGATGGAGAAGTACCAACACTAAACAAAAGAAGTGATGATATTTTAGCAGAAGGCATGGTAATGTCTTGTGAGCCAGGGATTTATATTCCAGATGTAGGAGGAGTTAGAATAGAAGACGATATTGTTATAATAGATGGAAAGGGTGTTTCACTTAATAAGACATCTAAGGACTTTATAATATTAGGAGAGTAAAGCTATGAAATATAATTTTGACAAAGTACTAAATCGTAAAGAAGGTAATTGTAGAAAATGGAGCAATACTGTAATCAAAGAAAAGTTTGGATTAGATGAAAATGCAATTCCTATGGATTTAGCTGATATTGATTTTGAATGTGCTCCAGCTATAAAAGAAGCAATAACAAAAAGAGCATCTGTAGGAGATTATAGCTACACTTTTATAGGAGATGACTTCTATGAAGCAGTTATAAACTGGAATAAAAGAAGATTTGATGTTCATATAGAAAAAGAATGGATAAAGTTAACTTTTGGTACGGTTTCAACTCTTCACTATATAGTCCAAGCGTATACTAAAGAAGGGGAAGGTGTATTAATAAACACACCTGCTTATGATCCATTTGCAGAAGCTGTAGTAAATAATAATAGAAAGTTATGCTGTAGCCCATTAAAACTAGAAAATAATAGATATTATCTTGATTTTGAAGATATGGAAAATCAAATGAAGTCTGGTAATATAAAAGTATTTATATTCTGTAGTCCACAAAACCCATCAGGACGTATATGGACAAAAGAAGAATTATATCAAGTGTCAGAATTATGCTTGAAGTATAATGTACTTTTAGTAAGTGATGAAATACATAGAGATGTAGTATTTAAAGGTAAAACATTTGTATCTTTATGGAATGCTCATCCAGAAATTTATAAAAATAGTATATTATGTGTATCTCCTAACAAAGGGTTTAACTTAGGTGGATTAAAAACATCTTATGTAGTAATAAGAGATGCTAAAGTTAGAGAAACTTTATTAGAAAGATTAAAAAGTAACTCTATAACTTCTCCAAATGTATTTGCAGTTCCAGCAATTATTGCAGCATACAATGAAAGTGAAGAATGGTTAGATGAGATGACTAGCTATGTAGAAAGCAACTTTGAAACAGTTTATGATTTCTTTGAAAAATACATGCCAAAGGCAAAAGTTATGAAGTCAGATTCTTCTTTCTTAGCATGGATAGACGTAAGAGAAGTGTTTAAGGACGAAGAAGAATCTAAAGAATTTTTCAAAAATGCAAACTTAACTATGGTAGTTGGAAGTTACTTTGTAAAAGATGGAGAAGGATTTATTCGTCTTAATATAGGATGTCCTAAAGAAACATTAAATGAAGCTCTAAGTAGAATTAAAAAAACTTATGAAAGCATGTATTGTTAATAATTTAGGATAGTAAGTTATAATGTGAGATGACTTACAAAAATATTTTAAATGTGAATTTTATAGAAGTGTATTTAAAAATAAGTTAAAAGATATTTTTAAATACACTTCTCTTTTTATTTATAATTACTAAATGCGTAATATAAATCTACATATGCTAGCATAGTTCACGCTAAAACGAATGATAGATAAAAAACTACCATAAAATTACAATAAAACTATTGAAAAGTTATAAATTCTCTGATATATTTATAAATAGGTAATACGTATTACCTATAAAAATTAAAATCACAACGGGGGAATTTATAATGGAATATAAAAATCACGAATTTTATTTAAGAAGAGCAATAGAAGTATCAAAAATGGCAAGAGAAGGTGGAAATACACCTTTTGGAGCATTATTAGTAGATGCGGATGGAAATATATTAATGGAACAAGAAAATGTTGAAATAACAGAACATAGATGTACAGGTCATGCAGAGGCAGCACTTGCAGAAAGAGCATCAAAAGAATATAGCAAAGAATTCTTATGGACTTGTACTTTATACACTACAGCAGAGCCATGTGCAATGTGTGCTGGAGCAATATATTGGGCAAACATAGGTAGAGTAGTATATGGAATGACAGAAAGAAGATTATTAGAACTTACAGGAAGTCACGATCAAAACCCAACTTTTGACTTACCATGTAGAGACGTATTTTCTAAAGGACAAAAAGATATAGTAGTAGTTGGACCAATAGCAGCAGTTGAAGAAGAAGCAGCAAAAGTACATGAGGGGTATTGGGATTAATAATTAATAAATATTGATAAAAAGAGAAAATAGGGGGAAATGTATGTCAGTCATTAGTTGTAGTTATAAAGATGTATTTGAAGAAAAAGCATCTAGAGGGAAATTGTTAATATTAGCATTTCAGCATGTTCTTACCATGTGCCCTGCATCCATAGCAGTGCCACTAATATTAGGAAGCGCATTAAATTTAGATAATAAAACAGTAGCATTTTTAGTATCAGCAAATCTTTTTACAAGTGGAATATCAGTATTAATTCAAACATTTGGATTTGCTAATATAGGTTCTAAACTACCACTGGTAATGGGGGCATCATTTGCTCCTCTTGGAGTTATGATATCAATCGGTGGACAATATGGCTTAAATACTTTATTTGGGGCAATAATAGGTTCTGGAATATTAATTTTTGTAATATCTTTCTTTATGGAAAAGATATTAGTATTCTTCCCAAATGTGGTTGTAGGCTCATTTGTAACTCTAATAGGTATAAGTTTAATACCAGTGGCATTTAAAGACTTGGCTGGTGGAGAAGGTGCAGCTAATTTTGGAGCTGTTGAAAATATTATGCTTGGTGGACTTGTATTAATTATTATAATAGGTTTAAATCAATATGGAAAAGGTCTTGTAAGGTCATTATCTTTATTAATCGGAATAATAATAGGTACTATAATAGCATTTGCATTAGGTATGGTTGATTTAACACCAGTGGCACAGGCAAGTTGGTTTGAAATAATAAACCCTGCTAAATTTGGAGCTCCAAAATTTAGAATAGATGCAATACTTATGATGACAATCTTTTGCGTAATAAATTTAATTCAGTGTATAGGTGTATTTTCTGTATTAGATGAAGTATGCCAAACTAATACTGATTCAAGCACTAAGATAAAAGGTTTAAGAGGAGTAGCAATGGGGCAAATTTTTGCTGGACTATTCTGTTCAGTTCCATCTACAATGTTTAACGAAAACGTAGGTCTTATAGAATTGACTAATGTAAAAAGTAGAAATGTAATAAAAATGGCAGGATTATTTTTAATAATAATTGGATTTTTCCCTAAAGTAGCTGCATTAATAACTATAGTACCAAAACCTGTAATGGGTGGAGCTACAATATCTTTATTTGGAATAATATTAACGGCAGGAATATCCATATTATCTAAGGTAGATTTCTCTACAGGTGGAAACTTTACAATAGTTGGTATAAGTTTGGCTGTGGGAGTAGGAGTTACTGTAGTACCTAATATATTTGATGCATTTCCTAGCTTATTGTCAATGCTTTTAAGTAACGGTTTATTTATGGTTAGTATTACAGCTATAATTTTAAATATAGTATTTAATTTTAAAGATATAAAGAAATCATTGGTGGCAAATTAGAAATTTTAATAAATTAAGAAAGAACTGCATCCTTACTTTGGGTGCAGTTTTTTGCTAATTTAGTTGCGCATATTTCATTTTAAATATATAGTAGAAGCATTAAAGATAGTGATCAAGTTTTGATATATAGAAAGTAAGGGGGAGCATTACATGCTTACAGTATTATTAGTAATTATTTATATTGCATTTATTAGTTTAGGATTACCAGATGCGATACTAGGTTCTGCTTGGACTATGATTTATGAAGATTTAAATGTACCAATATCTTATGCAGGTTTGGTGACTATGATTATTACTGGAGGGACAATTATTTCAAGTTTCTTTAGTGGTAAGATGATAAAAAAATTTGGCACAGGGAAGGTAACAACTTTTAGTGTATTTTTAACTGCTATGGGATTACTCGGTGTATATTTTGCACCAAGTTTTATTTGGATATGTTTACTTGCCGTTCCTTTAGGTTTAGGAGCAGGAGCTGTAGATTCTGCATTGAACAACTTTGTAGCAAATCACTATGAAGCAAAACATATGAACTGGCTTCATTGTTTTTGGGGAATAGGGGCTACTTCTGGTCCATTTATTATGTCTTTTTATTTATTAAAAGAAAATGGATGGAGAAGTGGTTATGCGACTATTGGTATTATTCAATCTATATTAGTTGTATGTCTTCTTTTATCTTTACCATTATGGAGAAAGTTTGAGGATTCCAAGGAAGAAGAAAAGAAGGGCAGTACTTCCATAAATGTGAAGACTTTGTTGAAGTTACCTGGAGCCAAGCCAACATTAATAGCATTTTTATGTTACTGTGGCATAGAGTTAACAACAGGCTTATGGGCAAGTTCCTTTTTAGTATTTAACAGTGGACTATCAGCAGGATTAGCAGCCAAATGGGTGTCACTTTATTATTTGGGAATTACAGTAGGAAGATTTTTAGCAGGTTTCTTATCAATGAAGTTAAACAATAAGCAAATGATTAGAGTAGGGCAGTTGATTTGTTTATTGGGAGCAGTATTACTAATGATACCTTTTTCAAACAATTTTAAATTAGTAGGATTAATATTAATTGGATTGGGATGCGCTCCGATTTATCCAGCCATGTTACATGAAACTCCAAATAAATTTGGTAAAGATTTATCACAAGAGATTATGGGAATACAAATGGCTACAGCTTATGTGGGAAGTACAATTGTACCACCACTATTTGGTATGTTATCAAAGTTTAGTGGGTTTGGAATTTTACCTGGATTTTTGTTGATTTTTATAGTAGTAATGTTATTGTCTACTGAAAGAGCTAATAAGATATGTAAATAAAATAACCTAAACATAAAAAAGATAGTTTTTGAGCAAGATCGTTACCTAATTTTACAATTGACACTCAAAAAGAGTATCTTATTATTAATATGGATAGAATAATTTTATAATAAGACTAGATTAAGTGAGTGAGCATAAATGAGTAAAAACAAAAAGATATTATTTTGCATTTTTATAGGATTAATTTTATTAATATTTTGGGTTCAAAAAACTGATTCAGATAATATTATTGAAAAAGAAATAGGCATATATAACAGACCCTTTAAAGAAAATGTTGTTTTTTATCCTCAACATCAAGATGATGAGGTACTGTGGGGAGGAAGCGCTTTAAGAAGAGCTATAAATATACTAGGAGCTGATCATGTATTTGTGGTATTAGTTTCAGATGGAAGTGGAGTTAATGTTTTTAAAGATAAAACTTATGAAAATACAAGTAGAGAAGAAAAAGAGAAACTTAGAAATAAAGAGTTCTATGCAGCCCTCTATGATTTGGGCATTAAAAAAGAAAATATTTTAATACTTGCAGATATGGACAATAAAAGAGGAAGTCATTTTGAGCTTATGAGAGAAGTTGCACTGAATTTTGAGCAAAAGTACAAAAGTGTGACTCATATAGCTCACACATACAAATATGATGATCATATCATGCATAGAAAAAATGGAAAAGTAATTTATAACTTATATAAAGCAGGAAAAATAAAAGACGTAATGTTTTATCTAAAACCTAAGTATGTAAAAAAACTTCCAGCAGATAAAAGAGTCATATATAAGACAACAGATTATGAAGACTATGACGCTATTGTCAATGCTTGTAATGAATACAGGGTTATTAATAAAGGAAATGATAGAAGGGGAATTGGCTACATTTCTGCACATAGTCATTTTGACCAATTACTCAGTGATCCTGAATTAACTTCAGTTTTGCACTTGCCATATTAAATATAATTAAATGCAAAAAGAGAGCTAGTTTCTTAAAATAGCTCTCTTTTTATGTTGAAAATATTTAAACTTTTAATTAATATAACTTATCCTCTTCTACTTCAATTAAACCTTTTGAAGCTAAAAAATCTTCCTGTAAATCTAAAATCATTTCTATATCATCTTTAGATATATTACCTGCACATCTATTATAAATAAAATCTATCATCTCTTCTATTGAAACTGTTATATCTTCCATAATGTCCTCCTAAATTTAAAACACAAATACTATAATACAACAGAATATATGAAATTAAAAGAGGTAGAATTTGCGAAGTTTTTTTGCAGATACAAATTTGAAACTAAAACTTTGGAGGATCATGTGAGAATAACCACAAGAATTAGTGAAAAAAATGATGATGTCTCTTGTTTATTATATATAAGCAATAATGCAGCTAAGGATTGCATAAAAGAATTAGAAAATGTAAAAAAATTACAAGAAAGTAATATGGAGAAAAAATAAAATGACAATTATTATATGAAGTTAATACAAAAAGTATTATAAAATACGAGTACTGGAATAGTAGAACTAGCCATTTTATAATAAAAACCTTAAGATTTATATTTCAAATCTTAAGGTTTTTTACATACTTATGCATTTGCTAAAGTTAATGTACCAAATATATTTCTACCATTTCTAAAATAGAAGAAAATAGAGAAAAATACAGTAAGAAGTTCAGCTATTGGAACTGCCAGCCATATTCCAGCAACTCCTATAAAATTAGGTAGTATTACAATAGCAGCAGTGACAAATATTAAAGAACGAAGTACTGAAATAAGAGCAGAAATACTTCCGTTACCAATAGATGTAAAGTAACCTGACATAAAAACATTAACTCCTATTATTAAAAATCCAAAGGCAAATAACTTTATACCTTCAGTTGCAATATTATAAACCTCCATATCTGTTGTAAACATTCCTATTATATACTTTCCAACAAATATGGAAAATACAAATATTAAAACTGAACTTGCACCAATAGTTAGGAAACTATGTCTTAAGCTTTCTTTTATTTTTTCAATATTTTTTGCACCAAAGTTAAAACTAATCATAGGTGATATTCCAACGGTTACTCCAAAATAAACAGCAATAAAGAAGTAGTACATATATATTATTATGGACATGGCTGCCACACCATTTTCACCGTGGAAAGCTAATATACTTTTGTTAAATAAGAAAGTCGTTATACCAGTTGATAATTCAGTAAACATTTCAGAACTACCATTGTAGCAAGAGTTATAAAATGCTTTCATATCAACTTTTGGTTTTGTGAATTTCAAGTTTGATTTACTACTTAAAAAATATAATAAACCTATGATTGCTGATATAGTTATGGATAAAAATGTTCCAAGGCCTGCACCTAAAATTCCTAATTTGAAAATGACTATAAACATAAAGTCTAAGATTAAATTTAAAACTAATCCAAGTGTGGACATTATAAGAGCTACTTTTGGACTTCCATCTACTCTAGCATAATACTCAAAATATAATTTAAACATCATTGGTATTGTCATTAAAACAGTTAAGAAACCATAAGGAATGGCATAAGGCAATAATTGCTCAGTTGCTCCAAGCCCTACTAACATGGGTTTTAAAAATAATACAAATACTACTGTTAATAAAAGTGAAATTATTAATAGCATTAATGTTATAAATGAAAATAGTTTATTTGCACCATCCTCATTCTTTTCTCCCAGTTTAATTCCAACCAAAGCACCTGAACCAGTGGCCAGCATTACAGAAACACCAAAAACTACACAAGTTATAGGTATAACTATATTGATAGAAGCGAGGGCATTTGAATTTACAAATCTTGATACGAAGAAACCATCTATAGTTGTATAAAATGATAAAAATATCATAGTTGCTATTGATGGAGCAACGAATTTTAGAAATTGTAAGTAGTTTTGTTTTTTAGAAAATAATTCTTCCATTGTCATCATCCTTTCCATATAAATTTATAAGTAATTGTTCTTAGTTGACAATAACAATCTTAAAGGATATAGTAACTATATTGTCAATGATAAATTTGAAAAAAATTATTATATTATTAATGATAAATTTTAAGGAGGGGGTATTTTTTATGGAAGCTAAATTTACTGTGGGAGAGTTTGCAAAACTTTATGGTATGCAAAAACAAACATTAATTTTTTATGATAAAATAGACCTTTTCAAGCCCAAAATAGTAGACGAAAATAATGGGTATAGATACTATACATCAGATCAATTGGAGCTATTAGATAGTATATTAATACTAAAAGAGATAGGCGTTCCATTAAAAGAAATACAGAGCTTTTTAGAGAATAGAGATAATAAAAAAGCTTTGATACTTTTAAAAGAGCAAAGAGAAAAACTTAAAGAGCAGGAACTTAATATAAAAAGAATAATAAAAAGACTGGATAAAAAAATAAATACCATAGAAGATTTAGACATAGAAATAAATACTATTGTTTTTAAAGAAGTTGAAAAAGATTATTTATCAGTGGAAAAAGTTAAACCACCCTATGAATTATTGGAAACGGATATGGCACTTAAAAACCTTTTGAAAAATGCCACAGATAAAAAGTATATGCACAACTACCAAATAGGAGTTATGATACCAAAGAAAAATCTATTGAAGGAGCAGTTTACAACTGCAGATTATGTATTTACTCCTGTTGACAAAAAATCAAAAGAAAAGAATATATTGGTGAAAGAAAAAGGAATTTATGCAATAGGCTATCATAAGGGAGAATATTCAAAAGTAGGGCAAACTTACAGAAAAATCATAGAGAAGATAAATAATAGCAATTATGAAATAGATGGATATTCATATGAATATTGCATTTTAGATAGTTTGACATCATCTAGTGCAAAAGATTATATTACAAAAATAGAGATAAAAGTTATAGAAAAAGATAAGATGGAACTTTAACAAAATAAGAAAATCCACAACAAAAATTTGTCGTGGATTTTTTCTTTTTACGCATTTTCACAAAGACTTTCTTTAAAAATAATTCTACCTTTTTTCAAATAAAATAATACAGAGAAAAATACAGTAAGAAGTTCAGCTATTGGAACTGCCAGCCAGATACCATTAACACCTATAAAATAAGGAAGTATAATAATAGTAGCGCAGACAAACACTAAAGAACGAAGTATGGAGATGGTAGCAGAAATAGTTCCATTACCAATAGATGTAAAGTAACCTGACATGAAAACATTAATTCCAATTATCAAAAATCCAAAGGAAAAAAGTTTTATACCATCAGATGCAATATTATACACAAAGGTGTCTTGGGTAAACAATCCTATAATATACTTGCCACATGATATGGAAAATAAAAATATTAAAACTGAACTTACGCCAATAGTTCTAAAACTATGCTGTAAACTTTCTTTTATTTTCTCTAAATTTTTTGCACCAAAATTATAACTTATTATCGGAGTTACTCCCACAGTTACTCCAAAATAAACAGCAATAAAGAAATAGTAAATATATATTATTATGGAAAGAGCTGCTACACCATCTTCTCCATAAAAAACTAATATACTTTTGTTAAATAAAAAAGTAGTTATTCCAGTAGATAGTTCTGTAAACATTTCGGAGCTACCATTATAGCAGGAATGAAATAATTCTTTTATATTAATTCCTGGCTTTGTAAATCTAAGATTGGATTTGTTGCTTAGAAAATATGCTAAACCAATAGATCCGGATATACTTATGGCTACAAAAGTTCCAAGAGCAGCACCTAAAATCCCAAAATCAAATACAATCATAAATATAGAGTTAAATACTATGTTTAAAACTAATCCAAGGCTAGACATTAAAAGAGCAATTTTAGGACTTCCATCTACTCTAGCATAATATTCAAAGTATAATTTAAACATCATAGGTATTGTCATTAATACTGTTACAAAACCATAAGGAATGGCATAAGGCAATAACTGATCAGTTGCGCCAAGCATAATCAATATGGGTTTTAAAAACAATAAAAATACAAGGGTTAATACTATACCTATACCAAGTAGTGTTAAGCTGATAAATGAAAATAAACCATTGGCATCATCTTCATTTTTTTCACCAAGTTTAATTCCTACTAAAGCCCCTGAACCAGTAGCAAGCATAACTGCAATACCAAAAACTATACAAGTTAAAGGTATAACTATATTAATAGAAGCAAGGGCATTTGAGTTTACAAATCTTGATACGAAGAAACCATCAATAGTTGTATAAAATGATAAAAATATCATGGTAGCTATTGATGGAGTAACATATTTTATAAATTGAACATAGTTTTGTTTTTTTGAAAATAATTCTTCCATCATTGTTATCATCCTTTATCAGTGAATTTACAAGCGCTTGTATAGTTCTTATAGTAATCTTAAAGGATATAGTAACTATATTGTCAATTGAATAATTGTTAAAAATATATAACAATATCTTTGCCATATTTATCTTAGATAAATATGAAAAAAGCTTATGTATAAGATAGCTCATAATTTTAAAATAAGATTAATTAATTCTTGGAAAGTTTTTTTATTTTATGAAAATTAAATTTTAGTAAAGCATTTAATGATATATTTATAGAGATGATATTTATAAGGGGGAGTACAATATGAAAAAAACATTTTATTTAATGAGACATGGTCAGACTTTATTTAACTTAAGAAGAAAAATGCAAGGACATTGTGACTCACCGTTGACTGAGCTTGGTAGAAAGCAAGCTGAAGTAGCAGGAGAGTATTTAAAAAATATAGAAATAGATCATGCTTATAGCTCATCTTTGGAAAGATGTTGTGATACTTTGGAAATTGCAACTAATGAAAGTATACCTTATACTAGATTAAAAGGTTTAAAAGAAATGAATTTTGGTGTATTTGAAGGTGAAAGTGAAGACTTAAAGCCTCTGGACAAAAAAGATTATGAGAATTTCTTTGTTAAGTATGGGGGAGAATCTTTATCACAAGTTAAAGAAAGAATGCTTAAAACTTGTACAGAGATAATGGAAAAAGACGATCACAATACAGTTTTAGCTGTGTCTCATGGATTGGCATCTTTGTGTTTTTTATCAAACTTTGAAGACACAGATGAAATGATGAAAAAAGGGATACCTAACTGTACAATATTTAAATATGAGTATGAAAATAAAGAGTTTAAATTAATTGAAATCATACGTCATGATTTTAGTGAAATTGAAGAAGCATTAGCTTATTAAAATATTTAAAAATATTAATGAAAAATATTTAAAAATGAGTTACTATTATGTTAAATAAATAATTTTGCAAAAAAGCCATGAAGGTTCTAGGTACCTTTATGGCTTTTTTGATGCAAATAAAGGGAGGAAGAAGATGAGTCAAACAGATTTCTTTAATTCTGTAGCCAATGATTGGGATAACATGATAAAAGTAGATGAAAGGAAAATTAATTATTTGTTGGACAAGCTAAGTATCCAGCAAGAAGATACAATTTTAGATGTAGGTACTGGAACAGGAGTTTTAATACCATTTATATATGAAAGAGTATCAAAGGGATTGATTAGGGGAGTTGATATATCAGAAGGAATGATTAATGTAGCAAGAAGCAAGTTCAATCACTTGATGAATGTTTATTTTGATATAGTAAATGTTGAAAAAGAAAATTTAGAAGATAAATATGACAAGATAATTTTGTATTCAATGTATCCTCATTTAGAAAACAAAACAGAAACCATCTCAAAACTCGTAAAAAGAAATTTAAAAGAAGATGGCATGCTGATGATTGCACATTCTGACAGTAGGGAGTTTTTGAATAATCTACATGGAAATGCAGATGAAAGAATACAAGAGTCCATATTGATGGAGATTAATGAACAAAAAAATGTTTTTATAAATGCGGGACTAAATGTAGTTGAAGCATTTGAAAATAATGAAATGTATTATGTAATTATAAAAAATAACTAGATTTTTGTGTGGAAATTAAAAAATATTTGTACTTAATAAACAGGGGGATTTATTTTATGAAAACTAAAAAATTAGTATTATCAGGATTTTTTATTGCATGTGGAGTTATTTTACCAATGGTGTTCCATATGTTTAGTATGGGTGGATCTGTATTTTTACCAATGCATATACCTGTATTAATAGCGGGATACTTTCTGGGACCAATATATGCTGCAGGTGTTGGAGTAATAACTCCTATACTTAGTGGTTTTTTTACAGGAATGCCGCCATTAGTACCTGTTATGCCAATTATGGCTTTTGAGCTTTGTGGGTATGGATTAATTTCAGGATTAGTATTTAGTAAAACAAATAAAGTGTACTTGTCTCTTATTATAGCAATGATTGTAGGTAGATTATTTGCGGTATTAGGTGCATTTGTAGTTTCTTTAACTTTAGTTCCACAAATAAAACCAATTATGTATGTAGTAGGTGGATTAACTACAGCTATACCAGGAATGTTAATACAATTAATATTTATACCAATTTTGATTAAATTACTGATGAATAATAAGGAAATTTCCAAGGCTATTGCATAAAATGTATAATTATAGAGTTCCATTATTAAATTTATAAACCGTACTGATATAAAATCAGTATGGTTTTTTAATTGTAAGCAAATTATATGTTATCTGTTCTGTGGATAACGTATAATTTCCAACTTTGTTATTTGAGCAACGGGTGAAGCCGTTGGCCATATGAAGTAGAGCGCCCACGCAGTGGCTTAAAGTGTTTCGTCGACACGTCGCTCAAGCGAAGCGAATTTTTTACAATTCCAATTTATTGGAATATGATGTTTTTTATAGTAGTTTGAATAATATCACAAAAATATGGAAATTAATGTAACAAATTGACTTAATAATGTATAAAATATATAGATAGCTATAATTTTCTAGTTATTAATATATAGTGAAGGGATGATATAATGGATTCATTACAAAATCAATCAGATAGAGGCCATGAATACTATAAGAAAAAAGGTAAAAGAAGAACAAGTGCATCTATTAGCGGATCTAGTGTATCAGGAAGTGGCTCTAGTGCATCAGGAAGTGGTTCTAGTGTATCTCAAAGTGGTTCAAGTGCAAGTCAATCCTACAGCAGACCATATAGTGAATAGTTTATAAATAATATATAAAATATTACAATAGGGGATGGATATTATAGACAAACATCATATACCAGGCGAAAATATAATGGATTATACTATTATAAAAATAATAGGAGAAGGTAGATATGGAATAGCATATCTATGTGAAAAGAATACGAATGAAAAGTATATAATAAAACAATTAAAAAAAGATAGTGTTGAAAAGAATAAGGAAAAATTATTTTATGAAGAAGAAATAATGAAACTTTTAGATGATAAAAGATTTCCTAAATTTATAGAAAAATTTGACTATGATGATACGAAATATTATGTGATTGAATTTGTTGAAGGAAAAGATTTTTATGAAATTCTATATTTTGACGAATATGAATTTGATAGAGATGAAATATATGATATTGCAGAAAAAATTTTAAATATTATTATAACTCTTCAAGAGAAAAATATAGTTCATAGAGATATTAGAATTTCTAATGTAATAATGAATGAAAAAAAAGATTTAGTTCTAATTGATTTTGGACTAGCTAGATATATAGATGATAAGAGATATAAAAAAGAAGTAGATTATTGGTATATGGCAGATTTCTTGTTGCATCTATATTACTCATCTTATAATGATGAAGGTATGGAATTAGAAGACAAACCATGGTATAACGAGCTAGACTTGAATAATAAAGAATTAATTTTCTTAAAAAGATTAATGGGAATAGAAGAACCATATAAAAATACTGATGAAATAATGAGAGACCTTATTAAAATAAAAAAATAAATCTGTAGATAAAATAATAGACCATAGAGCTTTAAATTACAAGCGTATATGGTCTATTAATGATACTTTATAAATAAGGAGGCATCTTGCTATAAAAAATGTTATTAGAATATTAAATATATATGAGGATAGCTTTAGGGTAAACAGGTATTCTAAAAAGCCATTTAGGATGATTGGATTAATAGATGTAGACATGGAGTTTTATTATGGAATAGAAAGAGTTACATTAGCTTTTTACAGATCCTCAGGAACTAATAATAATAAGATTAAGGGTTTGTGGTACCCTATTGTTGGCATAAAAGTTAAAGAAGGAAAATTTACGGAATTTAGTGAGTATATAAATTATGTTCTTACAAATACCACATTAGATGGTACAGCAGTAAAAGGATGGCTTGCAAAATCAGTTTTTTTTGGTAAACAAGAAGGCGATTGGCAAATATCTGGTTTCTCAAATACTAAACATTGTGAAGAGCTTTATTATATAGGCAAAACTTTAGATCATTTTTACAATACAAAGAATTATAAACTGATGAAGAATCTAAATACTATGGAAGTAAACAGAGTACTATCACTAACAGAAAAATATCATGGAAACAATCATACACAAAGAGAAAATTTTGAGAGATTTATAGAAGATATATTCTTAGAGTTTAAATATTAAAAATTTGATATAGATTTAAATGCAATAGTAAGTAATATAATGTCAACAAATATACTGCTTACTAGATAATAGCTATAAAATTATGATATGTAGTATAGTGTGAAAGAGCTAAATAAATATTTTATTTAGCTCTTATTTTGTTATAAAAACTTGTGTTATATAAATTTTTGTATATTTTAAATTATGATACAATAAAATTATTAAACTAAAAATATTGAAACGGGATAAAAATGCAAAATTGATGGAAGTTAGAAAGTTAAAAGAATATAAAATATAATACTAGGGGAATTTATTAAAAAATATATTATATCAATTAAAATAAAAAATAGTAAAACATAATACTTATAAAGAAGATGATATTGTAT